>JAFGMY010000178.1 GCA_016927325.1 Actinomycetota bacterium
AAGGAGAATATGAAATTGAAAAAAGGTCTCTTTTTATTACTGCTGACAGCGTCCATAATCCTTCTGGCAGCCGTAGGAATCGTAACTAAATTTGTTATCAGGCCGGACAGGATTATCGGAGAATACGAACCGGCTCTTTCCCTTAAGACGTTTACCTTGCAGGAGTTACTGCTTATGGACATCGAAGTAGATATTGAAACCTGCGGAAAAGTCATTGAATCGGACAGGTTGAGCAACGTAGAGGAAGGGGTCTCCCTGATAAGGTCACTGCCCATGCCCGACCCCGTCAAGTTCGTGGAGTGTTCCGAGGATGTTCTCAAGTATCAACTCCTCGCTGAGTCCCTGGATGAATCCTCCGGAGAAGAACTCGAGGCCGACCAGAAACTGCTCGAGGCACTGGGGTTGATCGACGACGGAGACAACCTCGGGGACATCCTCACGAAACTCCTGACGGAACAGATAGCCGGATTTTACGACACCGAGACCAAAGACATAACTATCGTGGAAGGAAAGAGCGCGGGTGAGCTGCTGGATGAAGTCACGCTCGCGCACGAAGTAACCCACGCCCTTCAGGATCAGAACTTCAACCTGGAGAAACCTCCCCTCGACGACGAGGCCTATAACGGCGACAACTCCCTGGCCATCGAGTCCCTGATTGAAGGCGACGCCATGTATACTATGTACAAGTATGCGGAAGAGTACATCGACCTTGACCAGCTCATCGAAGAGTCCGAGGAATCCGAAACATCCAGCGACGTGCTTGAGAGTGCTCCATTCTACTTAAGGGAGAGCCTGCTTTTTCCATACGAGCAGGGGCTTGATTTTGTAAAAGAGCTAATCGCCAGACACGGGGAGGCGGCCGTTGACACCGCCTTGAGAGACCCGCCGCTTTCTACCGAGCAGATAATTCACCCCGATAAATATATCGTCGAGAGAGACAACCCCAAAGAAGTGGCGGTCCCCGACCTCGCCGTCACTCTCGGGGACTCCTGGGAAGTCATAAACAGCGACTGCATGGGCGAGCTCGACGTGCGGCTGTGGTTTGAGGAGGACCTCGGCCTTCTTGCTTCAAAGGAAGCCTCTAATGGATGGGGGGGCAATACAATCGAGTATTACCAGGGCAAGGGCGATGATTTCCTTCTGGTAAACGCGTTTACATGGGACTCGGAAAAAGACGCGTCGGAGTTCTTTTCCGGTTACAGGGAACTCCTTGAAAGCAGGTTCGGAAAAGATCTGAAAAAGATCAGCGACACAGACAGCGCATATTTGTACAAGGCTGAAAGTCAGTATTTTTACTGCGGCATTTCAGGAAACAACAGTTTGTGCCTGCAGTCCAACGACAAGAGCTGCTTGCAAAAGTCGCTGAAAGAGTTTCCTGAGTACCAGACAACTGAGTAAAATCGTAGTCAGACGGGAAATATCTTCGAGTGGTGCAGGGGAGGCACTTGTATTATGAAAACCACAATGATGCTATGCGACTTCGCAGAGGCAATCCAGGGCAAACTCTATATCATGGGAGGCGGTTGGACGATCTGCCCGCCGGGCCCAAGAAACATGTCTATCGCGCTGAGAATACTCGTTCCATGGGACGGGACGAATAAGAAACACCACCTGAAACTTATGCTGCAGGACGTCAACGGAAAGACGGTGGAAGTAGGCGACCCTCCCCGGGATATAGCACAGCAGGGAGACTTTGAAGTCGGAAGGCCTCCCAACGTTCCCGCGGGTTCGGAAATCGACTTTTCCGCGGTGTTCAATTTTCTCGGCCTCCCCCTGATGCCCGATTTAAGCTACCGCTGGCAGCTGGAGATTAATGGTGAGCCCGCGGATTACGTTTCGTTCAGAACCAGAGAGTGAAAGAGTCAACAGGTGGTGATTAAATGTCCAGCGGCGGAATACCCGGTTTTACGGATGGAGACATTTCCAGGCGGAGGGCGTTAAAAAAGCTCCTGGGTGGTGAAGAACCAGGTGAAGATGATGAACTGGACCAGTGGTTCAAGGAGAATCCACTCTCCAGGCCCACTCCGGAGTCCAACCCTGACAAGAAAGAAGATGAAGAGAAGAAGGGCTGAAGCCGTGATGGACCGGGATCAGCCTTCACCTGCAATATTCCCGGTGGTCTTTCTTATTCTGACTGTTTATCACACGCGGCAATCCGCAAAGTTTCACCTGTTTCAAGCCGCGCCGGAAGCGAAACGGTTATAATTCCGTGGAAAAGATCTTATCCGTCTACAGGAGAAGCAGGTAATGAACATACTGTTTATCGTTAAGGAGTTTCCACACAGCAGAGTTATCGGCGGGCCGATTATAATCTACAACAGGGTGAAGTATCTTTCCGAAAACCATAACGTATCGATGATAGCGTTTGCCCAGGACCCCACGCCAGACCAGATAGAGTCGGTTGCCGTGTATACCAGAGACTTGAAACTGGTGCCTCCAACTCCGCCGAGAAGCAAACCCGGGATCATTAAGGACTACTTTGCGGGACCCGTCCCTCCTTATTTCCAGCTTATGAGGTCCGGTGAGATGTACCGCGAACTTGGCCGGATAGTCGAGAGAATGGATTATGACGTAATCATCTCGGAGTACTCGATGGTCGCACAGTACCTTTACCGAAACCGTGATCTCGAGGGAATAAAAAGGGTGATGTCCGTACACGAATGTTACTACCTGGCAAGGAAAAAAGCTTTAAAGATAAACGGGTTCGGCAAAGAAGGCATCGAAGCGCTGTTTTATCTCAAGGGACTGAAGCGTTTCGAGTTCGATATGTACGCGGATGCCGATAAGCTGTTGACACTGACCCCGGAGGGCAAAAACGAACTTCTTGATATAAGACCCGGCCTTGATATCTCTGTAGTGCCGCACGGAGTCGACGTTGATAGTTTCAAACCCGGCGGCCGGCCGGCCGGCCCTCCGACGATCGCGTTCCTGGGCAACTATCCCCACGACCCCAACCGCGACGCTGTTGTCTATTTCGTCAACTCCGTATGGCCGTCCGTCAAAGCGAAGGTGCCCGACGCCAGGTTTCTGGTGGTCGGAAAAGGGCCGACGCCGGATATGCTGGAACTCTCGGAACGCGACCCGTCGATTGAGATAACCGGACAGGTGGAAGACGTGAAACCCTATCTGCTCATGAGCGACGTATTTGTCTGCCCCGTCCGCATGGGAGGAGGTTTCCGGGGTAAAGTGCTGGAAGCCATGGCAGCGGGAGTGCCGGTGGTTTCAACCGGACTGGGCGCAGAGGGCCTTCCCGCGATTGACGGGGATAATATTCTACTCGCCGATACACCCTCCGAAATCTCCCGCAAGGTTGTTTTACTGCTGGAGGACGATAACTTGAGGAAAACTATCGCATCAAACGCAAGGGAACTCATGGTAAGCAAATTTTCCTGGAAAAGCGGCGTTGATATCCTTGAACAAGTACTGGAGGAGGTAGTGTCCGGCTGACCGGTCAGGGAAGCTCGCCGGTCATGTAAATGCCTACCGACAGGACGGCCCTTTCTTCCCGGGAGCCGTCATCGTAGCTGATAAGGTCTACGGGCAACAGGTAGCAGTCGGCTATATCGCCCTGGAGTATATCTGAAACCCCGAAATAGACGATCAGGAACTCGAGTTCCGTATCCTGGCCGTCGATCTGCGGGGTAAGCTCTATATAGGTAATCTCGGTCCCGTCCCCACCCTTGATAATTTCAGATGCCGTCACTTTTCCCTGAACATGCACCACGGTGCCGACATAGCCGGAGTAATCACGAACCACAAGACGAGGGTCCACATCAACAGCGTTTCCCGGGGCCTGGTCAAGGCCGGTCTCCTGAAACAGGCCGGGGTTTGCGCTGATGAATTCAGCGGCCTTCTGATCCATTTCAACCGCGGCGTTTCCGAACCGCTCATCCAGCGTAACCAGGCTTAACAGTTCGACGAACCGGCCGACCTGTTCGCCGTACAGGCATCTGTAGCAGGTGCCCTCTATCGTCTCGACACCGTACTTATCGCTTTCACTCTTCTCCACATCTATCTTTGCCACCCGGTCTTTGAAAATGCTCCCGCACTGGGAGCACTTCCACCTTGTCCCGGTCTCGACCGTCACAAGCATGCTCCGCTGAATCTCTCTGGATATGAGAAAACTCGCCACCCCCGCGGTCATGGCCAGGATGATTATCGCGATCGTCAAGACAGTCACGAGGCGCTTGTTGGTTTCCAGTTGCGCCTTTCCATAAGATGTCTTGCGATCAGCAACCTCTTCCGGCTCATCCAGGAAACAGTGGCCGCACTGCGGGCAGAATATATTTGTCTCCTGATTTGTCATGCCGCAATCAGGGCAATGCTTCACCGCGTCGTTTTCCATATTACCTTCCACCCCTGCTGTTCACAGGGAATCCCCATCCAGTCCTTAAACTGTTTCAACAATTATCTATTCGGCGACTGTCTTTAGTCAATTGACGCGCGAAGCCGGAGTCCGGTTCCACGAGAAACTCCGCATGCGGAATATGAAGCACGCGATGACACTTGACATGCCGGCCGACGAGCATTATCTTGGTTAGCAATGCTAACTATTAGCATTGCTAACCATATCAGCCGGGAAGGGAAGAATGAACCAGCGCGAAGAACTGGCCGAAAGGTTTCTGTCCTCATTCAGAAAGATAATGTACTGTGTCAGATCCACCTTCGGGCGGGAGATGGCGGAGTACGGGGTGACCTGGCCTCAGTTCCATGTGTTGAAAACGGTTGCCCAGTCGGGGCACGTAAATGTAACCGATATCTCCGACAGGATGATGACCTCCTCTCCCACCGCCAGCAGGATGATCGACAGCCTATGCAAAAAGAAGCTTCTTGAAAAACGACGCGGGGAAACCGACCGGAGGGTCACCATTCTGGTTCTTACCGGGAAGGGGAAGACCCTGATGGATAGAATTGGTGCCGTACAGCGGGAACGCCTGGTAGGGGTCCTCGGAGAAGAAGACGACGCTGAACTGGAAAAGATGGTCTCACGGCTCGAAAAGATCTCGGACAGCTGGTTGAACTTGATACAGGAATCGATAGATAAGGGTTCAAATGGATAACAGCAGTATTGTTGAAGTGGAAGAACTGGTAAAGAAATTTGAAAACACTACAGCGGTCGATGGGGTTTCGTTCGAGGTCAAAAGGGGTGAAACGTTCGGTTTTCTAGGCCCCAACGGGGCTGGAAAGACCACTACCATCAACATGCTCTGCACACTTCTGAAACCTACCTCGGGGCGGGCGTCGGTAAACGGTTACGATGTTTCCGCCCGTAAGAACGAGGTCAGGGAATCCATAGGACTGGTCTTTCAGGATCCGAGCCTGGACGACCGGCTCACCGCCCTGGAAAACCTCGAGTTTCACACCTATATATACCACGTGCCAAAGGATATCCGGGGCAGGAGGATTTCCGAAGTGCTTAATATGGTCGGCCTCTCCAACCGCGCCGACGATATGGTGAATACTTACTCCGGCGGGATGAAAAGAAGGTTGGAAATCGCCAGGGGTCTGCTTCACTACCCTAAGGTGCTGTTCCTGGATGAGCCCACTATAGGCCTTGACCCTCAGACCCGCAACTACATCTGGGACTACATTACGGACTTGAAGAAGCGTGAGGAAATAACGATATTTCTTACCACTCACTATATGGAGGAAGCCGAACACTGCGACCGGATAGCCATCATCGACGATGGAAAGATCATCACGCTGGACACGCCGGAGGAACTGAAGAACGGTGTCGGCGGCGACGTAATAAGGCTTAAGACCGAAGATGACGGCAAAGCCTATGAAATACTTCAAGGCGAGTATCCGGGCATCGAAATCATACGCGAACCTGAATGCCTGTGCTTCAAAAAAGAAAAGGGAGAAGATTTCATACCCAACTTCATCAGGAACTTCCCCGTCCGGATAAACTCAATCGCCCTCCGCCGCCCGACCCTTGATGACGTGTTCCTCAACTTGACAGGGCGCGAAATCAGGGACGAGGGCGCCGACAGCCTCTCCGGCCTGCGGCAGATGAGAGACCTTGGAAAGAGAAAGAAATAAAGACAGATCCAGGAGTTCAAATGGAAGATACAGCAGTTGCCGTCCATCCTGAAAAGAAGCAGATGAACAACCTCAAAAGGGGTTTGACCGCGATATATGTTATATGGCTGAGAGAGTTCAAGAGGTTCTGGAGGGACGCACCGCGGAGAATCGGCTCTTTCGTTCAACCGCTGGTATACCTTTTCCTTCTGGGGACCGGGCTGCAGGCGGCATTCAAAGTGTTCGGCGGCGGCCAGACGGACTACGTTACTTTCATGTTTCCCGGTATCGTAGCGATGACGGTCCTGTTTACATCGGTGTTTTCCGCGATATCAATACTGTGGGACAGGGAGTTCGGTTTCTTGAAGGAAGTACTGGTATCTCCGGTACCAAGATCCAGTGTCGCTCTCGGCAAGATAGTCGGTGGTGCCACAACCGCGTTTCTGCAGGGGCTTGTCTTGCTGGCGCTGGCCTTCCTTCCCAACTTTTTCGGGTTTTCCCTCTCTACCTTTGGGAAGTGCCTGGCGCTTATGCCCGTGATACTGCTGCTTTCACTGGGCATGACCTCGCTCGGTGTCGCCATCGCCGCAAACATGAAATCGTTTGAAGGGTTTCCGATAGTCATGAACTTCATTCTCCTTCCGCTGTTTTTCCTTTCCGGCGCGATGTTCCCGCTTCAGGGCCTGCCGAAATGGATGGACGTGCTTACAAAGCTCAACCCGTTGACATACGGTGTTGACCTGATCAGGGGAATAGCCCTCAAAGGCGTCGACATAGGCGGGATGATGAACCCGCTTCAAGGCCTTTCCAGGGATGTAGTCTCCAAGATACCCCCGGAGGTGATAACCGCCCTCAAGAACAGCATGCCGGTATCATCGGAGTTCAAAGCCCAGGCGTTCCCGGTCTGGCTGGATGTTCTGGTTCTGCTGGGATTCAGCACCGTCATGCTGGCTATCGCAATCTGGCAGTTCTCCCGCCAGGAGTAGCGGGGCCCGATACGGTATTCCGGTCACATGCAATGAACCACTAATATTTTATTACGCTAACGGTTACCCCGCCCGGTTTGCTTGGCGAATGCTCGTTCAACATCCACTCCGAAGCATAGAAACAGGCGCAAATCACGCTGTAGGCCATCATAAAACCAAGCATCAGGAACCCCGTATCGTTGGTCATAACCGCGACAAGGCCGCCTGTCAGAAGCGAATAGAAAGCGGCGAACCGAGGCCGCGCGCCGTCCCGGTCATCAAACCACTGTGAATCATCACGCCTCATCCAGACAACAAATCCGAGTATCGCTATCACAACCACCATAATAGGGATGGAAAGCCCTTTCATAGCGTTAATCTGGATTGCAATCTTCCTCGAGATGATGCCAAGTATCTGTCCGGAACCCGTAGTTGCCGCCTTGCCGGCGTGGGAGTGAAAAAACAAGGCGTCCAGAAGCACTATAACGGAAAGTCCGGCAACAGCGATAACCGGTATCGACACCACCATCAACCTGCTTATCCTCTTGCGGGAGCCGGTATAAATGTAAACGAGGAACGTCGTAACCGATGTAATGAATCCGCCGATGTTGGCACCAAATATTCCGAGACCTGTCAACAGTGAAACGGCGCCCATGCAGATCAGTAGCAATACCCTTACCCGTCCGGGCTTGAAAGCTTCTTCTCCCGCTATGCCGGCCACGGCCCACACCGTGCAGGCCAGAAGAATGCTCGCGACCGTATTCGTAAAACCAAAGTACCTCATGCCTTCGAGTGAGGTGCTGCCAAGCGGGGCGATGGATATCAGTCCCTCTCCCATAAGAAGATCGACCGCTATCACGCCAGCGGTCAGAAGGGACACCGATACCAGCGGGTCCATTCTTTTTCTGCCGCTCTGCACCTTCCATATCGACAAGCCCGCCACAGTTGAAAACAGGAGGCAGAAAACTGTCGGAAACAGATAGTTGTCATAGCCGAACGAAGCCGAGATGATAATCGCCAGCGGAAAAGTAAGCAGCACGATCGAGACGGGACTTACCACCCTGGCCGCGGTTAACGGCTTACGCGGCCTGGTGGTGTAACCGCGCACTCTTAACATGCTCAAAACCGTAAGAGTCGCGAGTGCCAGCATAATCAGGGCACCGATGATCGATATCGGCCATCTCGCTTTCCGGGTAACACCGAACTGCTCGTTGATTTTGCCCAGTTCCCCCGGAGAAGCATCCGATATCTCACAGCTCATGGGGTTGCCGTTCACCGAAGAGGGCGATTTTATCCGGAAAAACTCCAGTACCGTGGGAAGGAAATCGGAATTATCGACCAGGCCGGTCTTCCTGGTTGTGGTGGAAGTAACAAGGCCGTCACCAAAGCCTTTTCCGGCGGCAATAACAGGCGTGAGAAAATTACCGTTTCCCCTGGCTTCAAAGGGAGCCCTGGGGGTAACAATCAACAAAAGCGAGCTGTCCAGGTCAAGTGCCCCCGCGATCGTTTCGACGGCTGTATCCACTCTCCCGAGCGCTTCGATCCTCTCGCGCTCCAACTGCTCTTTACCGGTATCGAGGTAACCTGCATCGATCCGGGCGGTATCACCGGTATCAACGAACACGACATCCGTCTTCTCCAGATACTCTATCGTGGTCGCGGCAAGTATCCCGGGGTCGATACGGTATCCTCCCGTGGTATCGGGCGACGGTACGGTGTATCCGTTTCCAACATTTCCGTAAGGCACCCTGCCCACCGAATCGCAACAGGCCAGCGGGGCCAGCCGCATCGGCCCGAAAATAGTGTCGGCGTTGCCTATAACAGCTATCTTCCTGTGGTCATCAGCCAGTAGATCTCCAAGCAGTCCCGCGTTATTATCGTTGCCTCCGGTTTCATTGCTGCGCAAAACTTCATTCCATCCCAGCGAGACTATTCCCTCTTTGGAGGGCACTCTTCCCGAATACAGAGAGTAGTACTCTCCAGCCGTCGCCGGCCCCCGGTATCCCGCGTATATCTCATCCGCACCGAATGACAGCCCCGCGTTCTTCGCGCCCCGTGACCTTACACCGGCTCCAAGTGTAACGTAGTCCGCGCCGAGGCTGTCCTCCGGTGTCGTTTCATAAGCGACACGGGTTACCATCAGGCCGAAGGACCATTCGTCCGCAAGCCCACGGCAGAACGGCGTCGCGTCGGAAGGGAAATCGCCGGGCCCCACCCGGTCGATAACGATAACCACAACTTTACCGGTATAAGGTTTATCGTTTTCAGCGGAACAGGGAGTGGAAAGAGTCAAAGACATAAAAGCCGCCAGGATGAGAACGCATATCAGCGCCGTCTTCCCGATTACCCTCGATTGTTTAACGGACCTCACCCGCCATTCTATTTTCATGGCGTTAATTATACAGACATACCGACCTTTAAGACCCTGTCAGCTCTGGTACACCGGCCTTCCCCCGCCGTTATCAGCACACAAGGCAAGACCCGGCACCGAATTCCCGAATTGACTAAGCATTATTACTTCGATAACCTTATCTGTGGAAATCCAATAAAGAATAACGAATTAGCCGAGAGCGAGATTGCGGATATCGTTCTCGGATAAAAGGCGAGGGGGAAAAATGGCGGCAACTGTACCGAAAGGCGTAGCGGCAAGAATCTCGGTATCCCTTAAGAAATTCCAACCAATCTTAAAGAGCGCATTGGATCGTGATGTCAACGAGTCGGATACCGTTGATATCATTACCGACATTCTCGACGAAATGTTTGGGTACAATAAATACGTGGAAGTTACTTCAGAATATAAAATCCGGGGCACTTACTGCGATCTAGCAATTGAGATAGAAGGCCGCCTCTGGCTGTTGATTGAAGTCAAGGCGATCGGTCTAGATTTAAAAGATAATCATATGCGCCAGGCTGTTAATTACGCAGCCAATCAGGGTGTTGACTGGGTCGCTCTTACAAATGGTTATATTTGGAAAATCTATAAGGTAGTTTTCACTAAACCTATAAAAACTGAGCTCGTCTTGGAAATCAACCTTTTAAATATGAACCCAAGGAATTCTGACGACATAAACACTGTTTTCCTACTCGCACGTGAAGGATTAAAGAAATCGACACTTCCTGATTACTTTGCCGCTAAACAAGCGACGAACCGATTCGTCATTGCTGCCATTCTACGAAATGAGCCAATCCTTAAAGCAGTTCGCAAGGAACTCAGAAAAATATCGCCTGATATTAAAGTCGATGAGGAAAACATTAAACGTGTAATCGAACACGAAGTACTTAAAAGAGAAGTAGCCGAAGGTGAAAAAGCGAACGAAGCTCAAAAAGCCGTCGAAAAAGCCCTCAGAGCCGAAGCCCGAAAAAAGACCCCAAAGAAACCGGTTAAAGCTGCTATCAAAAAATCCGAGACTCCAAATACCACTGAAAGCCTTGAGAATAAGTTGCAAGATAAAGATCGCAGCATCACACTTGATCCAGATATTAATGTACCACTTAATTGACTGTTATATTCGGGAGCATAAGAGGTCAAACAAAATAGAGAGATGTCGGATTAGATTCTTATGATTGAATCTTATTACTTTATCCCACATCCCAAGACCCCGTTTTCTTGGGTCACGTCTTAAGATGTGGATTCTTGCTTCTTTTTCAAAATATATGACGCATTGTGATGTAAATCGTGAATTTCAAACGTCATTGGGACAGGCTGTTAACCCAGTTTAATACGGTTTCAAAATCTTCTTTGTTCGGATGACTAAACCTGATGATTCCCTTTCCACCGTAACAGGTCATATAGTCGTTTTCTAAACTCATTTTCTTCTCTTCGAGTGTATTCTTGACTTCGTTTACCGCGCTTTTATCCGATTGCCCTATGCCGAACCAGGTTAAAAACAGATAAATCTTTGCATTCTCATCTATTGATGTTCTTTGGATTGAATTCAACCACCTCAGTAAACCTTTTTGTACTTTGCCCCCTTGTACGCCGGAACATAAGACTATAGACGTATAGTCCTTCAAATCATTTACCCGGTTTTGGCTAATTGCCAAGAGTTCCACACCGCTGTTGTCTGCAACATAACTGCATACATCGAATGTATTCCCCTTGTTCTTCGGACATGCAAGCAAAGTACTCATGGTGTTCTCCTTATCGTCCGGCATCCTGAGGTTCGTTATCAATATAAGATACCATGCAAGGTACCGTGACGTGACAGGCTGACCGAGAATGACGTTTTCGGTTCTATTCAGGACTGAAAAACACAACATATGGTGTGAAATCCAAGCTTGAAGTAACCTGAATTTGAATTCTCGGTCAGCCTGATGAATCGTGAATTTCACGTTGCTTTGGATACGGTGCCGCGCATCGAACAACAAACAGCAGAAGCAAACAAGAACCGTAATGAATTAAACAAGGAGTTAGTGGTGTTGAATTAACGCTATCTGGGCTCCATTTGGATCTTCCAGGAAAGCGAGTGTCCCAACTGTTATCGGTACGGGTTCCATAGTAATATTGGCACCTTTATTCTTGAGTTCTTCTACTGCGGTGTCTAAATCTTCAACTTCCATACCAACCGAAAACCATCCGGTTTCCCGAGGACTTTTTGTATCTTCTATTAACTCAATCATGGTATCCCCCTCCCCTTTCAATAATGTGATACTTACTTCAGAGCGGGGATTGTGTTGGTTTTCTATTTCAAGACCCAAAACTTCCGTATAAAACTTAATTGACTCATCCATATCCGCAACTGCCATGGTAGCGTATTTAACCTTCATGTTTTATCAACTCCATGAATAGTGATTATCATTAATCTTACCATGATTCGACCCGCCTTCATCGTAAGAGTCCCCTAATATGGTGTATGAGAGGTAAGAAGGAAAACGTGATTGCCCGGGAACGGAGCGAAGCCGTAGGCGAAGCGCAGTTCCTGGGCTCGCGACCTGAAAAAGCGGTCCAGGATTTTGTCCGCACATCAGATGGGCATATTTGTAGACACCGATTTCATAGAAAAGGTGAGATCGTTTATCTCTCCAGAGTAACAAACCCTTGTCCAAGACAACCGGGTTCGGTAAAATGGGCGCTAAACATTAGACGCACATTTTTCTATTCTTTCAAATGTATGCAAGATGTTGTGTCGGTTTTGCAGCATTACTGTGTAGCGTACGTAATAACAGGCCCTCGAGACCACGAGGATTTACCGCCTGTTTCGTTTATAATTGTATTGCAACAGGCGAGCGAGGCTCCTCTGGTATTGAATCAAGGGGTTGAAAAGAAACGTTTACACTGTCAAAATGCGAAACCAAAATATAACAGACTAAATTAAACAGACTATAAAGTTGTAAATCGGGAGCTTTCATGTTGGAGATAAGGTTTCACGGAAGAGGCGGGCAGGGAGCAGTCACATCGGCTGAGCTCATCGCGACCGCAGCCATCGGCAAGGGCAAGTTCGCCCAGGCTTTTCCGAGTTTCGGCCCCGAGCGCAGAGGCGCGCCGGTCGTGGCTTTCTGCCGGGTCGACGATAAAAAGATCCTTATCCGCGCCAAGGTCTACGAGCCCGACGTGGTAGTCATACTTGACCCGGGGCTTCTGACGCTGATCAATCCGGTCGAAGGCCTGAAAGATAACGGGATCATCATCATCAACACGAGAAAGTCATACGAAGAGATCATGGACTCGTGCCACTTTTCCTGCCGCGTCGGCATTGTCAACGCCGACCAGATCGCCAGGGAAGAGCTGGGAAGGGTCATCGTCAATACCACCATGCTGGGCGCGGTCATGAAGGCCACCGGGCTTCTCGAGGTCGACGACATCCGGGAGGCCATGCTGAACCGCTTCGGGCCCAAGCTGGGAGAGAAAAACATGAAGGCCCTGGCGCGGGCCTATAACGAACTCACCATAAAGGAGTAGTGCGCCATGGCTAAACCAATGGACAAGATTACGTGGCAGGAGCTGGAAGTCGGGGCGACGGTCAGCGAGCCCGGCAGTTCCCGGGAATACCTGACCGGTACCTGGCGCTCG
>JAFGMY010000023.1 GCA_016927325.1 Actinomycetota bacterium
CTGGACTTTGGCGGTAAGCATGATTATGGGGATGTTTCGGGTCTGGGGATTTTCGCGCATTAACTTGCAGACTTCTTTGCCGTCGATCCCCGGCATGATTATATCGAGCAGGACGATGTCCGGCTGAAGGTGTTTCACGGTATCCCAGGTTTCCCGGCCGTCCGCCGCTTCATAAACCTCATACTTGCTTTTAGGGAGAGCTCCAACAATGAGTTCGCGGAGGTTATGGTCGTCGTCCGCGATTAATACTTTCGGCCGTGGCTGAAGCATGCTGACCTCCAAGAAAGACTACCAATATTATAACTTCCCGCAACTCTCTGGTTAATCCGGCGTAATAAGTCAAACAGGGCTGCGATAATTGTTTCGACAAAACCACTTGCTGTACTTTACACCTTCCCTGATCAAGCCCGCAGGTTTCTGCCTTAAGCATACGATGCACAATGCCTGCTTTCTTAAGGCCACGACGTTGAATTACCTCATAAAAGCACACCTACACAACAGTTCACGAAAGAGTACCTGATTCCTTTACCTCGCCGATATATTAAGGTCTTTAAACCCCTTGACCGTGGACACGGCGGATTTGTTTAGTTATACTTTTGAACATATATGACAAGAAGGAGATTTACCAGGACAACTCCTCACCTTGCGGCGTTGAAAGCGATACATACAAAGGTTTTCATGAGTCGGTAAGGTTATCCATATGGGTAGCATTACAATAAGGTGGTTGTTGGCCGCCTGTTTTTTTTGTCTATCGATCGAAGGAGGGATTGATATAACCGGGAAGCTCAGAATCAATGAGATGATAAGAAGCCCGCAGGTACGTCTCATATCCAGTGATGGGTCTCAGTTGGGTATCAAATCCATAGAGGAGGCGCAATCCATCGCACTGGGTCAGGACCTGGACCTTGTCGAAGTGGCCCCGCAGGCCAGTCCGCCCGTCTGCAAGATAATGGATTACGGCAAGTACTGTTATGAACTGGAGCAGAAACTTAAGGCGGCCCGGAAAAAACAGAGCGTCATAGTCGTCAAAGAGATGAAGATGCGACCGAAGATAGATATTCATGATTACGAGACAAAGAAAAGACATGTTAAGCGATTTCTGGAGCACGGGAATAAGGTGAAAGTGACTATCATGTTTCGTGGACGGGAAATGAGCCACACCGACCTGGGCATGAACTTGCTTACCCGCCTGGCTGAAGATCTCGAAGACGTTGCGGTAATGGAGGCCAAGCCCAAGCTGGATGGGAGAAACATGACAATTGTCCTGGCTCCCTGCGTGGGTGAGCCGAGCAAGGAGTGAAAGATATGCCGAAAATGAAAACACACAGAGGAGCCGCCAAGCGGATCCGTGTGACCGGTAAAGGGAAACTCAGACGAAAGAAAGCTTACGACAGCCATCTTTTCACTGATAAAAGCGCAAAGCGCAAACGACATCTGGAGAGGGAAGGAGAAGTCGCTCCCCAGGATGCCGCTTCTGTACGAAGACTTTTAGGAATAGGTAATCAGAAGTAAAGTACCGTCTTTGCCGGTCCCTGTAATTAGATAAAAATTATCCCTGGAGAGGTTGATTGTTATGCCGAGATCAAGAAACAGTGTAGCTACAAGAAATCGCAGAAAAAAAGTTTTGAAGATGGCCAAGGGCTATAAAGGCCCCAAAAGCAAGTGTTACAGGCCTGCCAACGAACAAGTGATGCACTCGTTGCAGTATGCGTACCGGGACCGCCGGGCGAGAAAAGGCGATTTTCGGCGGTTGTGGATAACCAGGATAAACGCGGCGGCGCGTGAGCACGGGATGTCCTATAACAAGTTTATCAGCGGCCTTCGTGAAGCCGGAGTGGAAGTTGACAGGAAAATACTTGCCGAGATAGCGATTGCTGATCCTGAGACTTTCGGGGAGCTGGTCGAGATAGCAGGCGGGAAAGACCCGGGGAAAACGGTTGCTGCACCTTCCACCGGTCCGGCAACATCCGCAAAGAAGGCGACATCCAAATCCGAAGACACCGGGGAAAAGGATGAGATGGAAGAAGATGTTGAAAGCGATGAGAAGGCTGAGAGCACATAGTAGACCGAAATTCCCGGAGATTTAATTTAAATGCCTCGCACTATATCAAGCAGGCATCACGATATTATAAAGAGACTCAGGAAACTCAGTAAAAGAGCATATCGTGACGCGCAGCATCAGTTTATCGTTGAAGGTTTGAATCTCTTGAGTGAGGCGTCCACCGCGGGTGCTGTTCTGAACACTCTGGTGTACGTGGATTCCCGCGCTGAAGAGAAAAGGCTGGTGGAAAGCATGTTTGAGGGGGAATTCCCCTCCTACATGATAAACCAGGATTTGATGAATTCGATCAGCGGGGCGGTAACCGCTCCGGGCATTCTTGGAGTGCTGGGCCAGATTGAAGATTCATATGATCGGATCCTTTCGGAAAATGGATCACTTTTCGTCGTGGCGGATCAGGTCAGAGATCCGGGCAATCTCGGGGCGCTATTAAGGATCGCCGACGCCGCCGGTGTGGACGGGTTTCTAATGACGCCGGGCTGTGCGGATTACTATAATCCAAAAGTGGTGAGGGCCGCCGCCGGGTCACATTTTCACCTGAAATCGGCGAGAGATGTGGACATGAAAACTGCCCGTGACAACCTGGCGGGGGTCAATACAAAGATACTTGGCCTTGACCCCAGGGGTGAAACGGATTACCTGGATATCGATTTCAGCGGCCCGGTAGCACTGGTGGTGGGCAATGAGGCCGCGGGTGTATCTGCGGAGAACCGGGCGTTGCTGGATTGTACGGTACGGATACCCATGCCGGGCAAAGCGGAGTCCATGAACGTCGCCACCGCCGCGGCGGTGGTTGTCTTTGAGGCGTTACGCCAGCGAGTTAAATAATCGGGAGTGGATGATAATTGGCGGAAAAAGAGCGGCTTGATGAGTTGACCGGGACGAGAGAAGACCTGGCTTCCATCAAAAACGAGGCATTCTCTACTGTTGAAAGCTGCAGGACACAGGAAGATATTGAGGCAGCCAGGGTTAAACTGCTGGGCAAGAAAGGTCTTATTACAGGTATATTCAAATCGATTTCCGGTGCCGAAGCAGAGGAAAAACCGGTGATAGGGGAGATAGGAAACCTGCTCCGGGAGTTGATAAATGAAGGGTTGCAGGCAAAATCGGAAACCATGGCCGAAGAGGCTCTGGTTGCGTCTTTGGCTGAAAACGAAGTGGACGTTACACTGCCTGGAAGGAAAACAGCACTTGGCCATAAGCATTTGATCTCACAGGTTATAGATGAAATCGTTTCCATTTTTCTGGGCCTGGGCTACAGAATAGAGACAGGGCCGGAAGTGGAGCTGGACTATTATAATTTCGAGGCTTTGAATACGCCTGTCTATCATCCGGCGCGGTCTTTGCAGGACACATTCTATATCCAGAGGGAAGATCCCGAGCACGACAACAGTAATGATATTCTTCTAAGAACGCACACTTCACCTGTCCAGGTTAGAGTTATGGAGGCCTCGTCACCTCCACTGTATGTTATCAGTCCCGGAAAGGCTTACAGGAGAGACGAGATAGACGCCACTCACGCAGCCATGTTTTTTCAGGTGGAAGGCTTTGCGGTGGACAAGGGACTGAACATGGGTCATCTGAAGGGCACGCTCGAAGTTTTTGTACGCAAACTGTTCGGCAAGGACCGAAAAGTCCGTTTCCGGCCGCATTTCTTTCCTTTTACCGAACCCAGCGCCGAGGTCGATGTTTCCTGTTTTGCATGCGACTCTGCCGGTTGTTCGGTTTGTAAAGGTTCCGGCTGGCTGGAAATACTGGGGTGTGGAATGATCGATCCGAACGTTCTCAAGTACGTTGGATACGATCCTGATGAGTTTACCGGCTTCGCGTTCGGAATGGGCGCGGAGCGCGTTGCCATGATGCGATACGGGATAGAAGACCTGAGGGTCTTGACTGAAAATGATTTGCGCTTTCTGCGCCAGTTCTGATTGGGAGGGTTGCTTCAATTGAGGGTCTCGCTAGAGTGGTTGAGTGATTATGTTGAATATTCCATGCCCCCCGGAAAACTTGCGGATCTGCTTTCACTTTCCGGTACGGCGGTAGATCGCGTGATCGAGATGGGCGCGGAAACCACCGGTGTGGTGGTTGGAGAAGTGCTCGAAGTAAAAGACCATCCAAATGCCGATAAATTGAAGATAGCGGTTGTCTACGACGGTTTTGAGAACCACGAGATCGTATGCGGCGCTCCCAACCTCTTCGTGGGAATGAAGAGCGCTTTCGCCAGGGTGGGAGCATCTTTCTCGGGTCTTTCCGGTGGCAAGTTGAAAGGTGCCAAGATAAGGGGCATAGCCAGTGACGGGATGCTCTGCAGCGGCGCGGAACTTGGAATTAACGATGATGCATCCGGGATTCTCGAGCTTGGTGAAGGCACTCCGCCGGGGACCAACCTGAGCGATATAGCACCTACCAGAGATGTCATATTTGATTTGGAGATTACCCCCAACCGGCCCGACTGCATGTCCATGCTGGGTGTTGCGAGGGAAGTGGCTGCGCTGACCGGGGCAAGGCTGGTGCCGCCTTCCTATGAGTGCAATGAGTCCGGTTCACCTGCAGGTGATCTGGCGAAGGTGATCATTGAAGACTTGGAAGGCTGCCCACGGTATTCGGCCCGGGTGATGACAGGTATTGAAATAGGGCCTTCGCCGCTGTGGATGCAGAGAAGGCTGGTCGCGGCGGGACTGCGCCCGATCAACAACGTCGTAGACATTACAAACTATGTGCTCATCGAGCTGGGGCAACCGCTCCACGCGTTTGATCTGGACCTGCTTGCGGAAAACACGATCGTTGTAAGGAAAGCTGATTTCGGGGAGCAGATCACTACCCTGGACGGTGTCGAGCGTCAGCTGGACGATAAGACCCTGGTGATAGCCGACAGGAAGCGCCCGGTGGCACTGGCCGGAATAATGGGTGGGGAGGATTCCGAGGTATCCGGTGACAGTACCAGAATCCTGATCGAGTCGGCGCACTTTGATCCAACTTCAATCTACTTGACTTCCAAAAGACTCGGGATAAGGTCGGAGTCGTCAAGCCGCTTTGAAAGAGGTTCCGATCCCGAGGCTGCTCCACACGGGGCGGCACGCGCGGCCAGGTTGATGAACCAGTTGGCCGGCGGGACCATTTCCAGGGGGGAAATCGATGTATATCCCAGGCGGACTGTTCCTGTGACAATAGATTTGAGGCCTTCGCGGGCAAACGAAATACTGGGAACCCGGATGACGACAGATGAAATGGCCGGTATTCTCGAAGGCCTGGAAATAGCGGTCGAAAAAGGGGAAAAACTGAGAACGACGGTGCCTTCTTTCCGCTGGGACCTTGAGCGCGAGATCGATTTGATTGAGGAAATTGGAAGGATATACGGCCTGGACAAGATTGAAGAGGCGATCCCGGTTGGCGGCGGTCTCAACGCCGGGTTGACCAGGAAGCAGAAGCTGATCGGAAGCATCGACGATACCTTGCTCGCCCAGGGCCTTTCCGAGGTTGTTGTCTACAGCTTCATGAATGAATCGGACCTCGACCTGCTCCGGATCCCTTCCTATAACCCGATGAGAAGAGCATTGCCGGTCATTAATCCCCTGACTGAAACCGGTGGTGTCATGCGGACGACCTTGCTTCCGGGAATGTTGAACACGGCGCTCAGAAATACAAACAGGGGAAACCGGGATATCGCTATTTTTGAAAGAGGACGGGTGTTTCTTTCCAACGATCCCGGTGAGTTGCCGGAGGAAATAGAGGTCGTCGGGATACTCCTTGCCGGAGTTCGGGGGTTGAAGAACTGGTCGGTGGAAACGAACGAGAACTATGATTTCTTCGACCTTAAAGGAATCATGGAAAACATATCGGATGTCCTGGGTGTTTCGGTTAGTTACAAACCTGAAGACAGGGCTTATCTCGCCCCGGGCCGTTCCGCCGGTATGTTTATCGACGGGGATATGGTTGGAGTAATAGGTCAGCTGCATCCCGAAATTGCCGGGTCGTACGGTCTGGATGGTGAATATTACTTTGGTGAGTTCATGACCGGCCCGCTGGTCGAAGCGTCGCGTGAAAATACCTATAAGAAAGTCGGCCGGTTTCCTAATGTAAAGGTTGATATCGCCCTGATTGTGGAGGAGACTCTTCCCGCGAGCACCGTTTTGGAGAAATTGACTGATCTTGGGGCCGAGTTACTGGTTTCGGCCAGACTGTTCGATGTTTATCAGGGGAACCAGATCCCGGGAGGAAAAAAGAGCCTGGCATTCGCCCTCGAGTTCGGATCGGCGGATGGGACTCTGACAGATGAGCAGGCCCACGGTGAGCTGGAGAGGATTATCAAGGAAATGGAAAACGGGCTTGGCGCGGAGCTCCGGGGGCGGATCAACTTATGAGGAGAGATAGTTGAGGCTTGGAGTGATGGGCGGTACGTTCGACCCCGTCCATATAGGTCACCTGGTGATCGCTGAGGAAGCAAGGGACTCCTTTGATCTGGAAAAGGTTATTTTCATTCCTTCCGCCAGACCCCCTCATAAAGGCGGGGTTTCATTCTCCTCCGCTGAAGACCGGATGGAAATGGTGGAGCTGGCGATCCGTGACAACCCGTTCCTGGAAGTCTCCGGTATCGAGATAGAGCGGAAGGGGCTCTCTTTTACCATTGACACGCTTCACCAGCTGCATGGACTCTACGGACGGGATTCCGAGCTGTATTTCATTACCGGGACAGACGCGATAGTCGAGATTCCCACATGGAAAGACCCCGTTGAACTTCTTTCGGAAAGCAGGTTCATCGTAGCGACCCGGCCGGGGTACCCGCTGGAAGAGTTATATGAATCGATATCGCTGATAGGTAACGGTAATGAAATGATCGAGAAGCGCATCATTTTGATGGAGAGCCCCGGGCTGGAAGTGTCGTCGACGTCAATAAGGGAACGAATTTCCGGAGGCAGACCGTATAGATATCTGCTGCCCGAAGCGGTTTGGAAATATATAGAAGAGAAAGGCCTGTATGCCTGATATAAAAGGTCTGCGGATATCACCGGTAGTAACATTTAGTGTAAGCAGGACTGGAAAAGGATTTTATTTTGGAAGAATACTCTGAGTCCAGGGCGCAGAAACGTGAAAGCCAGAAGAAGAGGACGAGAAGGCTTCAAATAGCCCTTGTCACCCTTGCGGCCCTGGTTGCCGCGTTTATTGTCCTTGGTGCGGTTATCAAGTTGTACCCGTTTGATGTCGCATGGGACAAGACCGCCGGTGCCTTCAATTGGGTGGGTTCGAAGGTGAGTTCGATCTGGCCCGGTGGAGGAGACGGATCCGAAGCGCTCGAGAACTTTTTGCCGGACGGCAGAAAGACTATGAATATGCTGGTGGGGATCACCAAGGATGTTGAAAAGTCTTCCTGGATGACTACGTTAATGTTGATCTCATACGACTCCCGGGACGGAACCGCGAGTATTATCTATTTCCCGAACGACCTGCTGATCGATGTCCCGGGACTGGGACTGGAGCAGGTTGTGAACCTGGTTGAAATGGGCGAAGGGACTTTTAACCAGGCTGGAGTATCGATTGAGAATCTTACAGGTATCGAGGTCGACAGGTATGTGCTGGGCATGGATCGTGATGTGCGCATAATCCTGAATCAGATTGCCGAGACTTTTCCGGTTGAAGTGACCGATAAGCTCGCATGGAAAGACACCAGCCTTGACATGGAAGTCGACCTGGAGCCCGGCAAGCAGAACCTGTCGGGAAACATCCTTTCTTCTTATCTGACTTATGCGAAAGTGGGAGGAGAAATGGATTTGATAGACCGGCAGAAGAGGTTCCTGCCGGCTTTCTTTGAGAGGTCAAAGGATAAGCTGGGACAGGCCGACGAACTGGCGAAGAAGAACGCGAACCTGTTTGACACCGACGCTTCAGGCAATGAAATCTGGGGACTCTGGGCCGCGCTGACGAGAATGGACCCGGACAAAATGGTTCAGAGCACTGTTCCGACTGAAGAGTTCCGTTTTGAGAACACCGTCGTCCACAGGGTGGACTATGAGAAACTTCCGGCTTTCATCAAGAAGAACGTAAAGATGGAATCGAAAAAGAGCGGTAAGGACAGGGTAAAGCTCGAGTTGCTTAACGGCTGTGGTATACCCGGGGTGGGTCTGGAAGTGGCATCGAAGCTGGACTTAACTGAGTTCAAAGTGGTGAGCAGCGGAAACGCGGGCAACTTTGATTACCCTGAATCTGTCATAATAATATATGGAGCCACGAAAGATAAGGAAATGGTATCCGCAGCCGAGCGCGTGAGGAACGCGCTGGAGGTGGGGAGGATAGAGTTTCACGAGGAAAGTGGAGGAGTGGCGGATATCACGGCGATCATTGGAAGGGACTACGCAAGCAAGTAGATGATTTGGATACAGAATAAACTGAGAAAGCTTTTCGCCGCCTCCAGAGACGTGAGGATATGCGTGGAGCGTGGCATTTGTTGAATCCGGATGAGTTTGCTATTGAGGCGGCCCGGGCGGCGGACGATAAGAAAGCCGCTGATATCCGGATAATGGATATGAGGGACGCGCTCGGTGTAACAGATTATTTTGTCATCGCCAGCGGAAAGACCGACCGCCAGGTAAAGCGGATACAGAGTTCCGTTGAGGAGCGGCTTGGAAAGCTTGGCTTGAAGCCTTCCCATAGAGAGGGTGAGAAGTTCGGACGCTGGATCTTGCTTGACTACACCTTCATCATCGTTCACTTGTTTCTTGAAGATGACCGGACTTTTTATGACCTAGAGAGAATCTGGAAGGACGTTCCTTTCATAGAGTGGCGTGAATCGGAGCAGCAGCGTACTTGAGCGACGCAGAGACTCCGGTTATTATACATAAGGTCCGGAAATAACGTGGGGCTGTAGCGCAGGGGGAGCGCGCTTCCTTGGCAGGGAAGAGGTCGAGGGTTCGAATCCCTCCAGCTCCACCATTTACGATCTTCGATCGTAAAAGAAACCACCTTACGAATTCGAACCCTCGACCGTCATGGTGTTTAACCCCGGTGTCCCAGCCTTTAGACTGGCACCGGTCTCAAATTACGAATCCCTCCAGCTCCACCATTTACGATCTTCGATCGTAAATGAAACCACCTTACGAATATTCAATACCCGGCGCCGTATCAGGCGAGTTGATTATGGCGTCCCTGTTCCTGCCGAAGAACATCTGCTCCCACAACGCCTCTTCTTCGTATTCTTCCCTGTTTCCGTCTTTCTCTACTGTCATCCGGACAACGCCGATGCATCTTACGTAGGTGGGATTAAAACACATAGCCTTGCCCAGCATGCGCTTGAACGCGGGAATCTTCTTGTCATCGAGGAACCTTTTGGCCACAATGTCATGGTCTCTTTCAAACTCTAATGTGTAGTTTGCTCCATCGTCCGCCTGATGCCTGAAGGTCAACTTGTTGTCAATGAACTTCTTTGTGAAGGGATGATAAACAGTGCCCGATCTTTCGACGACCAGCTTCTCCTCGTTGTCCGAAACCACCTCTCCATCCTTTGCCAGCATTATCAGCGGCAATCTTTTGTAACCGTATTTCTTCTCAGACACGATGTCACAGCAGATAACCGTGTACGGACCGACGCTTCCGCGGCACCAGTACCAGTGATTGAGAAGCTTGGGCATAGCCGTGTCGCCCCAGTTGTGATCGTGATAACCGGTCCCTTCGAGTTCGATTATTTGGTCTCCGACTTTCAGCGTGCCAATCAGATCGGCGGCCGGCTGCGCCACAAACCACGCAAATTCACTCTCTTTATCTCCAGCGTTGAATCTGTAATATCCCGCACCCGGACGCCACATCGGCGCCCTTGACTTCATCGTGCAATTGTATTCAATGTCCCCGTCTTCAAAGTGGATTATGTAATCACCGTCATCATACCTGGCGGTATTAGGACCGATCACAACAACACATTTTTCTCTTGAGGCATTTATCATGGTGCCTTTAGGTTCGGAAAATAATTTTTCGATCTTGGCGCCACCTGGAAGATCAACCGTAATTGAGACCGTCGGGCAGGAGGGTCCTCTAATATCGAAACCGGACTTGGTAAAGAAAACCGTTACGATCTTGGTACCGTCAGAATACTCGGCATCAAAATACCACCATTCAAATGAGCCTTTTCCTCCATTGCTCCGTATTCCGTCTTCCCGGACAGCCGGTTCCCTTTCAATGCCGAGCTTTTTGTAATCAGCTTCACTTTTTCCAAGGTGCACTACTCCGTTCATTGCCGCTGATCCTCCCATATTTTCCGCACGGAACGAGTTCTACGCAATAAAGCATACATAACCTCATTATTTCTTCGATTCAGCAGGGAGTATTCCTTGAATTTCCGGGGACGGACCACTTTTCCCTAAGCCCGGAGACACCCACAAGGCAGCGCTATGCGACAAGGCTTAAACTTCCGGAAATATTTGAGGATGTTTCTTTATAGGCTGTGCGAAACAAGAAGATTTTCTAAGCCCATGAAAGATATGGATACAGGATCACAGAAATAGCGGAGCACCTTGGGATTCATTATTCGAGGGTAAGCCATATTCTCAAAGAGGAGACGGCCAGAAACGCGCAACGCAAGATTTGAACCTATTCTTTTTGACCCCATATTTTTGGTCTTACTCTTTTTCAACATGATCGTGATTACATGACGATAGTAAAAGTGACGTCGTTAGATCAGTACAGCTTCCTCAAATAGGGGGATAGAGGAAATTCGGCCTTATCTCTTTATTTGGTCTTTCTTTTAAACAAGATCGGGGGTGTCTTCTGTCCAGAACCTGCAAATTTGAGGCTGAATATCGATTAAATGTTTATAGTAATTTAGCGTGTATACCATCAGGGTTACACGTTCATAGGTATCTGGGCTTGCTAACTGAGCGAGTTGACCAATGAGAATATATTAGTTAATTGACAGTAATACATTAGTATAGTATAGTCTTTAAATGTTTATAGTAAGTATTGTTTATTTTGTTTTCTTTACAGGAATGCGTATATTGGGATGTTTGTCTTCACTGGTTTTCAGGTTTTGATTTCACAGGATTAAAAAAAGATGATTCACTGCAGCAATTTTATCGTTTCCGGGGAATACCGCCCGGGTTATTTCGCAGAAAAGCCTTTCTTCTTATATCTAATGCATCTTCTATACCTGGCATATTCATCTGGAGTGGAGGAAAGCCGCCGTTCTTTACAGCGAAGACGATTATGCTCTATTGATTCTCGACATCGAAGACAGTGTATTTTTGGATACTAACCGGTACTTCTAATTCAGGAGGTCTTAAGTATGGGTATGGGTGATTTCCCGCGACTTCCCGAAAAAATGAATCTGGCATCCAGACCTTTGACGTGGCGGAACCGGTATAGAAGGCGACGGTTTGTTTATGAAGACGGGACTGTTCCCGCCTTTTGAATAGTGTAAGAAACGTAAGGACCAACGGTTTCCGCAAATTATTGTGGCTCCGGCAAGGAACAACGGGAGGTAATGATTTGGCATCAAAGAAAATACCTGACGAAGCATTGAAAGAACTGCAGGATGCACTGGGTGAAGAGAACGCGTCCGCCGACCCGGGTTTAATCCAGGTTTATTCCTACATGAACAGCCTGATGTCCGCAATGATCGGTTTGTGGTGGGTCTCGCCGGTAGCGGTGACCCTACCGTCAAACGTTGAAGAGGTCATCAAGGTAATTGAGATCTGTAAAAAATATAAACTCAAGATCAAGGCGCATTCGGCGGGTTGGGGTGTATGGGCTATCGCCTGCGGCAGTGATGTTGTAATACTAGACCTGAGGCGTATGAAGAGGCTTCTGGAGATCAACGAGGAAGACGGTTATGTCGTAATAGAGCCGTACTGCACCTCGGGAGAGCAGCAGGTCGAGATAATGAAGCACGGTCTCAACAGCCACGTTAACGGTGCGGGACCAAACGCATGCATCCTTTCCAGCGCAACCAGCCTGCAGGGAAGCGGTGGAACGTCTATGTCGATGTCCAACTCTGAGCGTAACTGCCTCGGTGTTGAGTTCGTGAATACCGCCGGCGAGATTGTCTACTTCGGCTCCCCAGGGACCCCCAACGCGGGGTACTTCTGCGGCGATGGCCCCGGACCGTCCCTGAGGGGAATGA
>JAFGMY010000024.1 GCA_016927325.1 Actinomycetota bacterium
GACCACTGCGGCGCGCTGTCGGGGTTTGTGCATTTATAAACACCCGCTCCCGTACCCGCGTAAAGAGCATTTTCTTCTTCAACAAACAGAATGCATTGGTTGCCGCCTACACCGCCGATATCTATCCATGATGTCGGATTTTCCGCATTATCGCATCGCCGCACTCCACCGTTCGACCCTGCATACAGCATGTCTCTTTCTTCGTCATAAGCCATACCGGATGTAGAAAACATGTCATCAACAGAATCAAATTCTTTCCATGCCGGATCGGTATCAGGATCAGTGCAGCGCAACAAAGCTTCTCCGGAAATCGTAAAAATAATGTTGTTCTTTCGATCGAACAATACGGGGTGCGTAAGGGGGCTTGGCATATTATTGAGGGATTCGTCCGTAATCCAGCTCCACCTGGATGGCTCACCGCAACCCGATAACAACGTCACTAAAACCAATAAGACAAGAAATCCGAGAACTGAAAAGCAGTGAAAGTGTCTGCCAGCATACCGCATACCTCTCCCCTTCCGCATATTTTCCGCCTAAAAACACCAGGAAAATCAAATATATCAAATTGTCTTTAAATCCAGAAGCTCAATTTTTGTCGAATCCAGAAGCATAAATGCCAAATCCCTGAAAATGGTTCCTGTTTTTTTACGCACCGCATTAAAATATTCAGCCCCGGAAAAGGCTCTCGAACTAAACAGTTTATTTATGTTAACCTGACTCAACTTTGTGTTTAATTCCGGTGCCGCCTTTAGACGGATTCCGGTCTATCTTTCAAATGAATCGCTGAAACACCGTAGAGAAGTTCCATCCCGGCAGAGTTGCCAAATTCCACAGAAATACTCAACTTGAATATTGTCTTGAAAGTTTCACAGGCGCCAGAGATATTTTTTACCTTCAGCAAAATATAACCACCGGGACACCGGAAAGATTATGGATGGAGCGGGAGACCGGGCTCGAACCGGCGACCTCGACCTTGGCAAGGTCGCGCTCTACCAACTGAGCTACTCCCGCTCGGTTTATGATTCTAGGTAATGGACGCCCCTATGTCAATTTGACATAACGGGCGCTGAAGGAGCAACGGCTATATCTTCAACTCGCGGTAGAAGCAGGTGAACGCGCCGGTGTGGCAGGCCGCGCCTACCTGCTCGGCAATTATCAGCAGTGCGTCGGCGTCGCAGTCGTATTTGATCTCCTTGACCTTCTGGACATGCCCGCTGGTCTCGCCCTTTGGCCAGAGCTCCTGTCGGCTGCGGGAGTAGAACCATGTCCTCCCTGTTTCAATGGTTCTCTGGACCGATTCGTAGTTCATGTATGCGAGCATGAGCACTTCGTTGGTTTCAAAATCCTGTACTATCGCGGGAATCAATCCGTTCTTATCGAACTTCAATTCGCTTACATCCTTAATATCGGGTGCTGTGTCACTCATTTTCGACCTCTTCTGTTAGAATCCTCGGCACAATCAGAGTTTAAGTATAGATTAACCGGTTAAAAACGTGAAAATATTTCGGTTTATAGCCTGACCTCGATGTTGCGGCCTCGCAGGAACTGCTTGGTGCCTGCTATCGCGTGCTCCTTGTAGTGGAATATGCTGGCGGCCAGCACTGCGTCGCAACCGGTAAGTTCGATCGCTTCTGCCAGGTGTTCCAGCGTACCGGCCCCCCCGCTTGCTATAACCGGGATAGATATCGCGTCGCACACCGCTTTCGTCATCGGTATATCGTATCCTATCCTGGTTCCGTCCCGGTCCATGCTGGTAAGCATTATCTCCCCGGCACCAAGCTTTTCCACCTTCCGAGCCCACTCGACGACATCCAGGCCGGACGGAGTCCTTCCTCCGTGGGTGTACACCTCAAAGCCTCCGTCTCTCCTGGCTTTTCCATCGATGGCGACCACAATGCACTGACTCCCGAACTTCTCCGCCGATTCCCGCACGAGATCGGGGTTGTTGACGGCAGCTGTGTTTATCGACACCTTGTCCGCCCCCGCGGCCAGCAGATCCCGTATCATCTCGAGGGTACCTATCCCTCCTCCGATGGTGTACGGTATGAACACCTCGTCTCCAACCCTTCCGGCAAGCTCTATTATGGTGTCCCTGTTCTCATGGCTTGCGGTAATATCCAGAAATACGAGTTCATCGGCCCCCTCGCGGTCGTAGTACGCGGCGAGCTCCACCGGGTCCCCGGCATCCTGCAGATCTATGAAATTTACACCCTTGACCACGCGCGCGTTCTTTACGTCAAGGCAAGGAATAATACGTTTGGCAAGCATAGTGGTGTTCTTCCCTCTGGTTTAGTCCATGGTGTCGAGCGTCTGATATATCTGCTGAAGGTTAACCGTGTTCTGATACAGTGCCATTCCTATGATAACGCCTTCGACCCCCTGAGGCTCGAGCTCGCGGAGTCTGATCACATCCTCCAGCACACGCACCCCTCCGGATGCGATTATCGGTATATCGGTCTCCCTTGCCAGTTTCTGGATGCTCTCGAAATCAGGTCCGCTCAATGTGCCGTCCCGAAGGATGTTTGTATAGACTATTCTCGGCACACCGATCTCCTGCAGGATCTGTACCGCTTCATACAGGTACATTTCCTTGGTCTCGGTCCACCCCGCGACCGAAATCCTGCCGCGCTTCGCGTCAAGTCCCACAACAAGCGATTCACCCAGTTCACCGACCGCTTCCTCCAGCCACGATATATCGCTCGCGAAAGCTCCCGTTCCGATAATCACTCTCTTTGCGCCTGCCTCTATATAGGCGCGCGCGCTTTCCATATCTCTTATCCCGCCACCGATCTGTACCGGTATCGTGACCGAGTTTACAAGCTGGAAGATCAGGTCCCTGTTCACCGGTCTTCCCTCCAGCGCGCCATCCAGGTCGACGACATGCAGGAACCTCGCGCCGTAATGCTGCCATATCCTGGCAGCCTCCACCGCGTCCTGGTGGAACACCGTCTGCTCCTCGGGCTTTCCCTGGAACAGGCGGACACATTTCCCCTGTCTTATATCTACTGCCGGATAAACCGTGAACCCGTTCATGTGGTTCCTCCAGGTGCCATCTCAGCGAAGTTTTTGAGAATTCTCAGGCCCAGGGTGCTGCTTTTTTCAGGGTGGAACTGAAACCCCCACACATTATTTCTTCCAACCGCGCAGGCAAATTCCTTCCCGTGAAAGCTTGTCCCCGTCGTCCATGCGTCATCATCCGGGTCACAGTAGTAGGAGTGCACGAAATAGAACATCGAATTGTCCTCAATCCCGCTCCACAGGGGCACTTCCCTGGTGATCGAGACCGAGTTCCAGCCCATGTGCGGCACCTTCACGTTATCAGGGAGCCTTTTGACTTTTCCGGGGATTACCCCGAGTCCCCTCTGCTCACCATGCTCGTAGCTGGTGGTGAGGAACAACTGCATTCCCAGACATATTCCAAGCATGTTCCTCCCTGTGTCGATGTAGTCCAGTATCGCTTTGTCCATTCCCATATCCCTCAGCCTGTTCATGGCATTTCCGAATGCGCCCACACCTGGAAGCACCAGGGCGTCGAACTCCATGAGCTCCTCAACACGGTCGCTTATCTCGGCCTTGAACCCTGCCTTCCCGAAACCTTTTTCAACGCTTCGCAGGTTTCCCATGCCATAATCGATTATTCCTATCCTGTAGTTCATAACGTACCTTTTGTGCTGGGGATACCCCTTTCCCTGGGATCAATTTGTACTGCTTGCCTGAACGCCCTGCCGACGGCCTTGTAAACAGCTTCGAGTCCATGGTGCAAGCCTTTTCCGTAAATCAATTTAATGTGAAGTGTTATGCTCGCCTCGTTTACAAGCGCCTGAAAAAAATCACGGGAAAGCTCAGGGTCGAAGTTTCCAAGGGGCTCCGTTTTCAAATCGATGTCGTACTCAAGGAACGGCCTTCCGCTGATGTCCATGCTAACCCGCGCGAGGGATTCATCCATCGGAACCAGGCTCCATCCATACCTGGTAATTCCTTCCTTTACCCCAAGGGCGCCCTTCAGGGCTTCACCGGCAGCCAGGCCCACGTCCTCAACGGTGTGGTGCCCGTCAACCTCCAGGTCGCCTTCGGCCTTGAGCTTAACGTTTATGAGGGCGTTCCTGAACATCAGCTCCAGCATATGATCAAAAAACGGTATCCCGGTAGATATTTCGGATGTGCCTGTCCCATCGAGATCCAGCTCCATGTTAATGGAGGTCTCTTTTGTTTCTCTTTCAACCGCCGCTTTTCTTTCCAATGGGCACCTCCTCGTTATTCTCTAACCTCGACGGACTCTCCGTGCTTGACCAGGCCTTCGATCCCGGACAGGGTTTTCGCGTCACCGGCGTCTTCCCTGAAGCCCTCCTCATCGTAGGAAACGATGTTTATCGTCTTTATGAAGTCTGCGACACCAAGCCCTGAGAGCCTCGACGCCGTGCCGCCGGTCGGCAGCACGTGGCTCGGCCCGGCCAGGTAATCGCCGAAAGCAACCGGAGAATATGGGCCGGTGAAAATACACCCCGCCGATTCGATGCGCCCCAGGATGCGGTCGGGCTCGCTGTTCATAAGTTCGAGGTGCTCGATCGCCAGCGCATTTATGTACTCTATCGCCATATCTTCTGTCTGGCAGTTCACCAGGGTAACTATTTTCTCTCCGGGCTGGGGCTTCGAGGAGAGCAGGCCTTCTTTTGTTAACGCTTTAGCGGCCTCCTCGAGAACGTCCGTTGATGTTGAAACCATGACCGCCACCGCAAGCGGATCGTGCTCCAGTTGTGCCACGAGGTCGGCTACCGCGTAGTTCATGGGGGTGCTTTCGTCAGCGTAAACCGCAATCTCCGACGGCCCCGCCTCGAGATCCACCGAAACCAGGTTGGAAAGCATTCTCTTTGCGGTTGTGACATATACGTTTCCGGGGCCCGCGATAATCTGGCAGTTTGGTATGGATTCCGTCCCGAAAGCCATAGCTCCTATCGCCTGGGCACCTCCAACCTGGAACACCCTGCATTCTCCCACTATCCACGTGGCGCCCAGAGACACCTTATTGGCGCGCCCGTCTTCGCCTGGAGGTATGCAGAAAATGATTTCCTCCACCCCGGCTTCCCTGGCGGGTATGCCTGACATCAGCACCGATGAAGGGTACGGGTACCTGCCGCCGGGCACATAAATTCCCGCCCTGTGGAGCGGCCTCATGACCTGCCCCACCTTTATGCCGGGTGCGAACTCCTTCGACCAGTCAACCGGTTTGCACTCCTTGGCGAACCTGGTTATGCGGGATTCCGCCTTGCTGAGCGCGTCCTGGGTCTCCCTGTCCAGCGACTCCCATGCGGCTTTTCTGTCGCTCTCCTCCACCTCGAGATTCTCCAATTCTATTTGAACTCCATCAAACTCTTTCGTAAGCTCAAGAAGGGCCTTATCCCCCTCCTCCACAACCTTGTCTATGACCTGCTGAACGGTCTGGACTGTCTGTTCGGAGGGAAACGACACGTTTCTGGACCTGAAAACGACTTCTTCCAGTTCCTCTTGAGTTTTTATTTCATGGACGTTTATCATTTCAGTATCCTTTCTCTTTTGATTATGAAGTATAACCTAACGGTGTATTTGGTTCACATGGGGTGTTAAATATGTTAGAAGACGGCACGCTTTGTCAGTATTGCGGTGAGGAGAACGCGGTTATCCGGTGTCTGGGTTGCGGTATCCCTTTGTGCAACACGTGCGTCAAGCTCGAGGATTACGGCTTCGGCTGCGACGGTTGTAAAATAGTAGCGTTCTGCCCCGACTGCTTCTCCGATCCGAATATTAATACGGTTCTGAAGTACACGGACACCTGAAAATCGCGGTGCAGGAGTACCCCGCGACAAGCCTTTTCCCTGCTGCCGGCTGCCCACGCCCGGCACGGGACCAAAGATTGTTGCGAGACAAGAGAGCCTCGCTGCAAAGGAAGAGTAATCAGCAACAGGAGTATCTCGCTCTTTAAGTGGGGAGATAATCGCGGGGAATGTTTCCCCACTCTTATGCGGGATACCGTTAGATGTCCGGGTAGATAAGCTTGACCGCACTCTCGCCAAGGAGCGTCTTCAGCTTCGCCGGCAGATCGGAGGCGGTTTCCACTGTGTAGAGCTCTCCCAGCTTGACCATCTTTCCTCCACCGTTGCCGGTGTCGATCCGTACCTTCACTGGAAGTTCACCGGGGTGCTGCATGAGCGCGTCCTTGATATTCGCGACCATTTCCTGGTTGAACCTGCCGGCACGGATGCTTATCGCGAGGCACTCCGGTTTTATCGAACCTCTCGGCAGGCGCCTGATCTCTTCGGCGATGATCTTTCGAGAGGTGTCCTTGAAGTCCAGTCTGCCTTTTACCAGAACGATCGAGTCCTCCACCAGAAGCTCATAGAACTGCTCATACTTATTGGCGAACACCAGAACATCCACCGCGCCGGAGAAGTCCTCCAGGTCGAAGCTCGCCCACGGCTTTCCGGTCTTGCTGTATCGCTTTTCCAGCCTTGCGATTATTCCGCCGAGAGTTATCTTCGTCCGGTCCATGTCAGGGGAAATCTGCGATGTCTCCACATCCACAAGGCCGTACAGCACCTCTTTCCATTCGTTGAGGGGGTGATCGCTTACATATACACCGAGCATCTCTTTCTCGGCGGCCAGGAGTTGGCGGTGGGGAATCTCGAAACCCGGGTCCATGTTGTCTTCCACAAGCGTGGTATTGAGGCTGCTGTCTTCTCCAAAAAGAGAGAACTGTCCCTCTTCCCTCTCTTTTCTCTTTCTCTGCGCGTTGTTCACGATTATTTCGTAGGAGGCGAGCAGCAAGCTCCTGTTGGGCTCCATCGAGTCGAAGGAGCCTGCCTTGATCAGGCTCTCCAGCGTCTTCTTGTTCGTAACCGACGGCGGAACGCGGTCGCAGAACTCCTGGAAGTCGGAGAACAGCCCGCCTTCGTTTCTACGCTCGATTATCTGCTCGACAACAGCGGTTCCCACATTCCTTACCGCCGACAGGCCGAACAGCACGTAGTCGTCATAAGGTGTGAAGTGGCTTCCGCTTAAATTTATGTCCGGAGGCCTTACATCCATACCCATTCTTCTGGTTTCGTTTATGTACTCGACCAGCCTGTCCTGGTTGTCCATATATATGGTCATCAAGGCCGCCATGTACTCCGAGGGATAGTGGGCCTTCAGGTACGCGGTCTGATAGGAGACCATCGCGTACGCGGTGCTGTGAGACTTGTTAAAGCCGTATCCACCGAACTTCTCGATAAGGTCGAATACGCGCGTCGCGATCTTTTCATCTATTTCGTTGTTGATCGACCCGTTGACAAACATCTCCCGGTGCTTGAGCATGAGGTCCGCTTTTTTCTTCGCCATCGCTTTGCGAAGCTCGTCGGCCTCAAGGCCTGAATACCCGGCCATGACCTTGGCGATCTGCATCACCTGTTCCTGATAGACGATAACCCCGTAGGTCTCCTTGAGCACCTCCCCGAGCGACGGGTGCGGGTAGTTCACCTTCTTCCGGCCGTGCTTCTGGTCGACAAACACCTTATGCATGTCGCTTTGAAGCGGCCCCGGCCGGAAAAGGGCTATAAGAGCGATTATGTCCTCGAAACTGCTCGGCATCATGTCCCTCATCAACGCCCTCATCCCCGTGCTCGCCAACTGAAAGGTGCCGATAGTCCTGCCGCTCTGTATCAATTCAAAAGTCCCGGGATCGTCCATCGGTATCTTGTCGATATCAAGGTACCCCTCGTGCCTGCCGTTGATAAGGTTTACCGCCAGCTCCAGAAGGCTCTGGTTTCTAAGGCCGAGGAAATCGACCTTCAGGAGCCCCATGCTCTCGATGTCGTACATGTCGAACTGAGTGACTATTTCCGCGTTCTCCCCGCCCTTTGACTGCAGGGCGGTGTATTTGGTCAGCTCGTCATCGGCGATTACCACCCCGGCCGCGTGTATGGTATCATGCCTCACCAGGCCCTCCAGGCGCCTGGCGGTGTCAATAATTTCCCTCACCTCAGGGTCGCTGTCGTAGGCGTCTTTCAGCTCATTGCTCTGCTCAAGGGCAAGGTCTATGGTCATGTTCGGGTCCTCGGGGACCATCTTCGATACCGCGTCCATCCGTGCGTAAGGAATATCCTTGACCCTCCCGATGTCCTTGACCGCCGCCCTCGCGTTCAACCTGGAAAAAGAGATAATCTGTGCGACCCGGTCCTTCCCGTACTTATTTGCCACGTAGTCGATCACCTCGGTTCGCCTGTTGTGGCTGAAGTCGATATCAATATCGGGAAGGGCTATACGCTCGGGGTTCAAAAACCTCTCGAACAGAAGATCGTACTTGATCGGATCGATCGTGGTGATGCCCAGCGCGTAAGCGACGAGGCTCCCCGCGGCGGAGCCCCTGCCGGGACCCACCTTTATCCCCTTTTCCTTGGCATGCTTGACGAAGTCCCAGACGATCAGGAAATACCCGGAAAACTTGAGCTTCTTTATGGTCTCCAGCTCCATTTCCAGCCGCTCCAGGACTTCGGGAGGTGTGTCTTTATAACGCTCTTCCACCCCCGTCCTCGCCAGATGGTCCAGATACGAGTCAAGGTCAAACTCCTCCGGGGTCTGGTAGTTCGGCAGGTAAACCTTATCCAGGGGTATTTCGACGTCGCACCTTGACGCGATGTCAACCGTGCTGGAAAGCGCCTCCGGAAAGTCGGGAAACCGCTCCGTCATCTCCTCGAAAGACTTGAGGTAGAACTCATCGGTCGAGAACCTCATCCGGTCCGTTTCCGACAGCAGCCTTCCGGTCTGTATGCACAGCAGGAAATCGTGGGGCTTGCTGTCTTCGCGGTTCACGTAGTGGACGTCGTTGGTGGCGACGATCGGGACTCCTTTCTTGCGGGCGATCTCCACCAGCATCGGCGTCACCTGTGCCTGCTCGGGAATCCCATGGTCCATTATCTCAATGAAATAGTTGTTCTCTCCGAAGATATCGAGGTATTTGTCTATCGTCGATATTGCGGAGTCCTCGTCTCCCCTGAGAAGGCAGGAGGCCAACTCTCCCTTGAGACAGCCGCTGAGCGCGATCAGGCCGTCGCTGTGGTCTCTCAGCACCTCGGCGTCCACCCTCGGCTTGTAGTAGAACCCTTCCAGGAATGCGCGCGAAGCGATCTTCATAAGATTCTTGTAGCCGTCGTTATTTTCAGCGAGTATCACCAGGTGATAAGGGGAATCGTCGAGTCCCGCCTCTTTTTTCTTGCGTGACCTCGGGGCGACGTAGACCTCGCAGCCGAGTATCGGCTTTATACCCGCATCGAGGGCTTTCTTGTAAAAAGACAGTACCCCGTATATTACTCCATGGTCGGTAATGGCGAGGCTCCCCATCCCCAGTTCCTTCGCAGCCTGCAGCGCGTCGTTCAACCTGCACGCACCATCCAGGATCGAATACTCGCTGTGGAGATGCAGATGGATGAACTTATCGCTCAATACAACCACCCTGACCGGTTTTCGATATACTTCTTACGAACACTTTATATTTCCTTTGACGATAACCTTGTTAACCGACCCGCGCTCGGTTTTAATAATATTAGCAGTTAAAGTTATTCCGGGGAGAGTAAAATATGAAATTGAGTTACAGTGCGATATCTTCTTACCAGACTTGCCCGCTTCAGTACTACTACAGGTATGTCGAGAAAAAACCGTCCCTCCCCAGCCCCTCCCTTTCTTTCGGGACCAGCCTTCACGAGGTCCTTAACTGGTTCTACTCGGTGCCTACTCCCGACCCGTACTCGCTCGACGAGATGGTTGACCAGCTGGAGAAAGCATGGGTCAGCGAAGGTTACTGCTCGCCCGAGGAGGAGACCCGGTACTTCCTGCAGGGGAGGTCCACCCTGGAGATCTACTACAGAAACAATATCCATGATTTTCACATCCCCGCGGCACTGGAGCACGGCTTTGGAATCGATATGGGCTTCTGCACGCTCACCGGGGTAATCGACCGCCTCGACAAGCATCCCGATGGCGGCTTCGAGATCATAGACTATAAGACCAACCGCCGCCTTCCGCCGGCCAGGAGACTGGATGAGGACCTTCAGCTGCCAATCTATCAGATAGCGGCTGAGGATATCTGGAAAGTCTCCCCGGAGAAGGTGACTTTCTACTACCTTCTGCTGAACCACCGCCACAGCTTCAAGATAACCGATGAGAGGAAAAGCCGCGCAATTGAAACTATCAAAGGGGTCGCCGGTAAAATCGAATCCGGGCTCTTCGACGCCACCAGAAACAATCTCTGTCCGTGGTGCGACTATATCGACCTCTGCCCCGAGTGGAAGGACAAGCCTAAGCCGCAAAAAAGCCGTACCTCCCCCGCGCTTGATATCGGACAGGCGGTTGACGAACTGGTTCTCTGCCACAAGCTGGTAACCCGTCAGCTTTCCAGAATCGAGTCGCTTAAAGACACCATCAGGCAGTACCTGGGAGAGCACGATATCGAAAGGATCGGAGGCAGCGAGGGCATCGCCTACATCGGAGACGGGGGCGAGCTCTCGTGGGAAGACCTCGAGTAAATTGGATTTTCAAACCCTCCGGTGCCGGACGGAAGCCGGACCGGTATCGTGACTGGAGAATCACCCCATAAAGGGATCGGGAGTTCCAGAAGAGTTTCACACCCGCAGGTAATTCACAGGTTCAGCTAACATCTTTTCTGAACCTCAACTTCTCAATAACAGTTGAAAGATCGCACGGAAGTTCTGATTCAAGGTTTATTTTTTCACCGCTTACCGGATGTTCAAATTTCAGTTCACAAGCGTGCAAAAACTGCCGTTCAAGCCCCAACTCCCCGCCTGCCTTCGACCCCGAGTAGACGGTGTCTCCGGCAACTGGAAACCCTATATGTGAAAAATGCACCCTGATCTGGTGGGTCCTTCCCGTTTCCAGCAAAACCGACACGAGTGTGAACCCTTGAGGAAACCTTTCGATCACCTTGAACCTCGACACAGCCCTCTTTCCCGTGTAACGGTCGACCGTCATCTTCTTTCTGTCACCCCTGCTTCTTCCCACCGGCGCGTCGATGGTGCCGGTGTCGGCAGGGATATTCCCAGCTACAAGAGCGGTATATTTCCGCTCTACTTCCCTTGCCTTCATTTTGCGGACCATCGCCTGGTAAGCCTCCTCCGTCCGCGCGACGGCAACCAGTCCGGAGGTATCCTTGTCGAGTCGGTGAAATATGCCGGATCTACCCTTCCCCCCGACGTCGTTCAACTCGGGAAATCTCATGATGAGGGAGTTGAGTAGGGTCCCGGTGCTGTGCCCCGGGCCGGGATACATAACCAGCCCGGCTCTTTTATCGATCACCACTATATGAACGTCCTCGTAGGCGACGTCAATATCTATGGCTTCAGGAACTACGCGGTCGCTATCATCTCCCGGCACCTTCCAGTCCACTATATCGCCATCACTCAAGACCCGGTTTTTCCTCGCTGTGGAGCAGTTAACCAGAATAAATCCATCAGTTATAAGGGACTGCGCCCTGCTCCTGGAGATCCCAAGATGCCCGGAAAGATAGATGTCGATTCTACAGCCGGCACCGCCGGCCCCTACCTGGAAAGAGCCGCTCTTCTCGTCCATTAAAGGCTTTCGGTCGCGGTTGTCACTTCGGGAAGTATGCGATACCTGAACAGCAGAACGATACCCGCCATAACAAAGAAGGAAAGACTCAGCATCTGAAAGAACAGCCCGGCGCCGGAAGCCGCGTGTTCGCGGAAGATCTCCATGGTGAACCTGATTGTGGAGTACCCCATTATGAACACGAAAAAAGCCATGCCTTCACGAGTGAATTTGTCCCTCATATACCACAGGAACGCAAACAGCGCCAGATCGAGTATCAGTTCATATATCTGTGTGGGGTGCCTGGCACCAGTGAGTCCGGGGAACGTTATTCCCCATGGCATCCCCGTCTGCTTTCCATAACAGCAGCCGTTCATAAAGCACCCGACCCTCGCAACAGCAAGCGCCAGGGGCACGCAAAGGCCGCATAGATCCAGCACCGTCCAGACCCTTACATGCCGGAGCTTTCCAACGGCGAAGGTGAAAAGCAGGCCGAAGATAAGACCACCGTAGAAGACAAGACCGTCCATATTAAACTTGAATATCTCACCCTTGTTGGCCATGTAGTATGACCAGTGGCCGAGAATATAAAAGAGCCTTGCGCCCAGTATTCCGCCGACCACCGCCGTAAGTACCAGGTCGAGGAGTATATCCGGGTTGCGATACATTTCCGCCAGCCTCCTTCTCCCGACCAGCGCGGCCGCAATGAATCCGAAGGCAAGAAAAACACCATAGGAGTATATCGTTACATTACCAATGTGAAACAGCTCGGGATGCATCGTTCATCAACCTCCGGGAACAGTACCCGTTTCTCTATAATCCATAATGACCACCACGATAAATAATATCACTCCGGCAACGATAGCTATATCCGCTACATTGAATACGGCCCACCACCTCAGATCGAGAAAATCAATCACCTTCCCCCTGGCCAGCCTGTCAATCAGGTTACCGAACGCACCGCCGATCATCAGCCCGGCCGCAACCGAATAGAGCTTCCTCTCCCTGCTCCAGATTCTGAAGAACAAGACGATAATAACGATCAGGACGCAAACAGCCGCGAAAAATATTATGTGCCTGCTGCCCTGCAGTATCCCGAACGCACCGCCGGTGTTCGTTGAATAGGTTATCCTGAGAAACCCCGGTATGACGTTGACGGAGTCCCCCGGCTTCAAGAACCCCGCCACGACCGCTTTCGATGCCTGATCGAACATTACGATCAATGATGTGGTCAGAAGAAATATTGTCAAATTCCGCTTGAACAAAGTGTCCGTCAATTTCTAAGGCCTTGTCGTTTCGAGAACTGCGGCGCACCTGGCACAGACATCGGCATGACCGGGAACTTCGCCTACGGTATCGCTGTAATTCCAGCACCTGCCGCACTTCTCTCCCCCGGCGCGAACGACCTCAACCACGATCTCTCCCCCGGCGCTCCCGGCTCCCTCATACCCGGCGAGATCTCCGACCTCGACCCGGGAAACGATGAACAGCATTGGAAGCTCGCTTTCCATGTCCTGAAGAAGCTCAAGGTCACCGCCTTCAGCGTAGATCTTTATGTCTGCCTCGAGAGATGTCCCGACAGACCCGTTCTTTCTTTCTTCTTCAATTCTTTTATATATCTCCTCGCGCAAAGACAGAAGCGTGCTCCACTTTTGTTCCAGCGCCGGATCCATGAGGTCCTCGTCGGGCTCCGGCCAGTCGACAAGGTGAATGCTTTTCTTCGGCCTCTGCGCCTCGGGAAGCGACTGCATCGCCTCTTCCGCGGTATGGCATAGTACGGGGGCGATCATAGACATGAGGTTTGTAAGTATCAGGTACATGGCCGTCTGTGCCGACCTCCGCTCTCTTGAATCAGCGGCGTAGGTATAAAGGCGGTCCTTCATGATGTCGAGATACAGCGAACTCAAATCGACCGTACAGAATAGGTGCAGCGCCTGGATCGCCTGGTGGATCACCCACTTGTCCATGAGCGCGGTCACCCTCTGCACCAGACCCTGCAGCCTGGAGAGAACAAACCTGTCGATTTCTTCCATCTCCTCGAGCGGTACGCTGTCTCTCACGGGATCGAAATCGAACGTGTTGCCAAGCAGAAACCTGATCGTATTTCTAATCCTGCGGTAGGTCTCCTTCATCCTGTCCAGTATCTCGTCAGAGATGGGCACATCGGTGGAGTAGTCGGAAGTCGCGGTCCACAGGCGCAGTATGTCGGCTCCCATGTGGTTGTAGACCTCCTTGGGATCGATTACATTGCCGAGTGATTTCGACATTTTCCTGCCATCTCCGTCCACCGTGAAGCCGTGGGTCATTACCGCCCGGAAAGGCGGCTTCTCCTGGTAACCCATCGAGAGAAGAAGGCTGGACTGGAACCAGCCGCGGTGCTGATCGCTGCCCTCGACATACAGGTCGGCGGGCCACCTGAGCCCGCTTCTGTGCTGAAGCACAGCTATATTGCTTATACCCGATTCAAACCAGACATCAAGTATATTTTCGTCTTTCTTAAACTTCGTGCCTCCGCATTCGCCGCATACCGGGCATTCGGGAACGATTTCTTTTGCCTCGTGCGTAAACCACGCGTCCGAACCGTTCTCTTCTATGAATCGCCTTATTGCCTCCAGTGTCTGTTTGGTGATCATCTCTTTCCCGCACTGTTCACAGTAGAGCACTGGAAGCGGGACACCCCAGGAGCGCTGCCGGGATATACACCAGTCGGGCCTCGCTTCGAGCATGGACCCGATTCTGTTTACAGTCCAGCCTGGAATCCATTCAACCTGCTTTATCGACTCAATCGCCTCATCTCTGAGCGATCCTCTTTCGTCGGTCCTGTCCACGGTGATAAACCATTGCGGGGTCGCCCTGAATATTACCGGCCTCTTGCATCTCCAGCAGTGAGGGTACGGGTGTGGAATCGTACCGGAGGCCATAAGCAAACCCCTGGACTTCAAGTCCTTTATTATCTCAGGGTTGGCCTCGGTCACCAGCATCCCGTCAAACGGCGCCGCCTCTACGGTAAAACGGCCATGGTCGTCTACCGGCATCGGGCTGGGAAGATCGTAGGCAAGACCGGTCATGTAGTCCTCCTGGCCGTGGCCCGGAGCCGTGTGTACGCAGCCCGTGCCCTGGTCGAGAGTGACATATCCGGCAAGCACCACCTTCGACTCCCGCTCCTTCCAGGGATGCCTGCATGTGGTCCCTTCCAGGTTTGATCCCCGGAGATCGTTCTTTACAATCTGGACATCCTTGATGCCGATGATCTCTGTCACCGGGAACACAAGATCGTCCGCCATTATCAATATCTCCTCACCAGTATCGACCGCGGCGTAGGAAAGCGTGTCGGAAAGCGCGATAGCCACGTTCGCCGGAAGCGTCCAGGGGGTGGTGGTCCATATCAGAAAAGAAACCGGTTTGTCGAAATCATCGATTTCACCGGTGCCCTTGACTACCGGAAACTTCACATATATGGAATCCGAAACCTCTTCTTCGTATTCGATCTCAGCTTCGGCGAGCGCCGTAACACAGTGGGTACACCAGTGTATCGGCTTCCTTCCCTTGTAGATAAGGCCTTTTTCGTAAAGCCGGGCAAAAATTTCGATATTCTTAGCCTCGTAGTACGGTGACAGGGTAAGATACGGGTCTTCAAAATCTCCAAGCACTCCAAGCCTCTTGAACTGGCCGGCCTGTTTTTCCACAAACTCAAGTGCGTGCGCCCTGCACTTGGATCTTATCTCGGGAACATCAAAGCGTCTGAGATCGCCCAACCGCTTGGTTACCTCATGTTCGATGGGAAGTCCATGGCAGTCCCACCCCGGCACATAAGGACAGAGATATCCCCTCAGGTTCTTGTATTTGAGCACTATATCCTTGAGAATCTTGTTATAAGCGGTTCCAACGTGGATATCTCCATTCGCGTAAGGAGGGCCGTCGTGAAGAATAAACAAGGACTCATCGCCCCTGGCTTCCTGTGTCAAGTCATAAAGTGATATATCTTCCCAGTATTTCTGTATCTCCGGCTCTTTTTTTGCCAGGTTTCCCCGCATCGGGAACTCGGTTTTCGGCAGGTTCAGTGTTTCCTTGTAGTCCATATTTCCACCTGTATAAAAACTCAGGGGCGCCTTCAGTCTTACCGCCCCACAGTACAATTACCCGTCATTATTAATAAGGTTCGCTTTCTTTGGCTAAAGTAACATTGATAAAAATGGGTGTCAATAAATGGTTTTTCAGCCGTCCCCGCCAAGGAGAAACAAACGGACTGCGTTCAATGCGGCCGCTGCGCTCACCTGTCTCACATAAGAGCGCCCTCCAGGGAGTTGCCGCTTCCAGGACCGGACGCCTCCGGCGTGGGCCAGACCTATGCATACGGTCCCCACTTCCTCCCTTTCGCCTCCGGCTCCAGGCCCGGCAAGACCGGTGGTGGAGACACCTATATCCGCCGAGAAGAGTTTTCTGGCCGATTCAGCCATTCTGACCGCCACCTTTTCGTTCACCACACCGTCGCCATGCGCGTCATTCCTGATTCCAAGCAGTTCTTCCTTCGCTTTCATACTGTAGGCGACCACGCCGCCGAGAAAATAGTCGGAGCTCCCCGGCACGTTCACGATGCGTTCGCAAACCATTCCGGCGGTCAGCGATTCCGCCACGCAAAGGGTCATGCCCTTTTCCCTCAGTAGTTCAGACAGAACGGCTTCAATAGTCTTGTCTTCTTCACTGAAAATATAACCGCCCAGAACCGCGTACACCTTCTTCTTCTCTTCACGGAGAATACTCTCAACCTCTTCCGGAGCCGCCGCATTCGCGGTTAATTTTACCGTTACCTGTCCTCCGCCTGCCAGAAACCCGTACCTTACGGCGCTTTTTCCAATCAGGGGAAAAACTTTCTCCTCCACATCGGACTCCCCGATACCGAAAACATTAAGCCTTACCGTACGGGAAAGCAGATGTCCCGGGCAGAACTGTTGAATCAGGGGAAGAGCCCCCGACTCCAGCATATCCCTCATCTCCCGGGGAACACCGGGAAGGGCAATGATCAGCGTATCCCCGTGCTCCAGCCTGATTCCCGCCGCGGTCCCTCCCGCTGGTTCGATGATCCGCGACCCCTCGGGCATCATGGCCTGTTTCAGGTTCCTCTCCGGCATTTCATGCCCGAACGATTCAAAGAGGTTTAACAGGTACGCCTCCAGTTCCGCCCTCTTCTCGAGTTGAAGACCGAAAGCGGAAGCGATCGATTCGCGTGTCAGGTCGTCTGTCGTCGGGCCGAGTCCTCCCGTTACAATGATTATCCCGCTTTCCCGGGCAAGTTCCCTTATGGCATTGGAGATATCCGCTATATCGTCAGGTACAGTGACATGTTTCTTTACATTGAGACCCAATGAACATATGCGGCCTGCAATATAGCCGAAGTTCGTATCGGTTATCTCTCCGGATAATATTTCGTCGCCGACCGTCAGCACTGAAATGGCCTTCTCAATCCTCTCCATCGGCGGCGGCGCTCCTTTCGACGGCACCGAACACTTCAGTCCGGGCCCTTATCACATAGATAATTCCCGAATAAAGCGTTACGGCGGCCATTAAATAAACGAGGGCCCTTACCGGGACACCGTCCGCGTACTGCGGTAGAAATATGATTACGGCCGCCGTGAGCGACTGCAGAAACATCTTTATCTTGCCGGACCAGCTTGCGGGAAAAGCTATTCCCTTTCTTACGCCCTCCAGCCTGATTACGGATACGACAAGGTCACGCCCGCATACCACGAGTACAACCCATAGTGGAATGAGCTCCACATACCACAGCGCCACAAACAGGGGAAGCATAAGAAGCTTGTCGGCTATCGGGTCCAGGGTCGCGCCCAGCTTTGACGCCAGACTGTGTTTTCTTGCGAAATAGCCGTCAGCTTTGTCTGTCAGCGCCGCGATGATGAAAAGCACGCCGGCCACGATGTTGTACGGGATACCGAAAGGCATTCGGGGCTCTGTTACCATGATCGCTATAATCACCGGCGCAATGAGCACCCTCGACAGTGTAAACATATTGGGAACGTTCAGCCATTTCCCCTGCAAAACGACTGTTTTTCCTTTTTTGCTCTTAACTGACTGTTCCGGCAAGGTCCAGTCCCTCCCGACCGGTTATCACGGCAACCCTGAAATCTCCTATGCCAATTTCGGCGCTTTCGTCATGCTTCAGGTATATTACACCATCCACAACCGGCGCTTCCCTGAAGGAACGGCCTATGAAATCATATCCGCTCAAATCAGACCGGTCCTCAATAACGACCTCGAGTTCCTCTCCTATAAGCAATTCCTGTTTTGAGTACTCTACAGCTTCCTGTATTCCGAGCAATATGTTGTACCGACTGACCGCTTCCTCATCGTTTACACGGCCTGAAAAGCCCGCCGCCTTAGTTCCCTCTTCGGGACGGAAGCAAAAAACCCCCAACCAGTCAAAACCGGCTTCTTTTACAAAACCACGGAGTTCGGCAAACTCATCTTCCCCCTCTCCCGGAAAACCGACAATGATGGTGGTTCTAACAGCCGCGCAAGGGTCCATCTTTCTTATCTTCTCGACAGTCTCGAGGTAAGCTTCCGCGTCCCCCGACCTTCCCATCCTCTTTATGACCGATGCTGAGGCATGCTGGAACGGAAGATCAAAATAATTGCACACCTTCGGGTTGGCGATCATCTCTTCCAGCAAATCGCCGGTCAACCCCTGCGGCTGAAGGTAAAGCAGTCGTATCCAGTGAACGTTATCGACCGCCGACAGCATCCTCAAAAGTCCGGCGAGGTCCACATCTCCCGCCAGGTCTTTCCCATAACTCGTCAAATCCTGGCCGACGAGGACGACCTCACGCTCTGATGAGGAAGAAAGCTTTCTTACCTCGTTTACGATGTCGTGAGGCTCCCTGCTTTCATGCGGGCCTTTTATTCCCGGTATGGTGCAGAAGCTGCACTGCCCGTCGCACCCATCGGATATCCTGACCAGAAGGGTCGCGTTATCTGAAGAATCAATAGACCGCGCACATGAGGTCATTCGCGGAACCCCCGGCTCCTCCGCATACTTATTTCCGGATGTTACTGCAGCAACCGCGTCTCTGAGGTTTTCACCCCAGTCAACCCCGACTACCGCACAGATCTCCGGCATCTCTTCCATCAGGGCGGTTCCGTATCTTTGAGACATGCATCCCGCTACTATTATCGGGGCGCGCCTCACCATGCCGTTCCTTATATCATCAATCTTCAATATGGTATCGATTCCCTCATCGCATGCATCCGATATGAAACCGCAGCTGTTTACTATTATGAACTCCGCTTCCTCAACCGAGCCGACTTCTTCATGTCCCCAGGACCGCAGAGCCGACCTGAAATTATCGGACTCTACCTCATTTCTAAAGCAGCCTAAAGTTATCAGACAATAAGAACTCATTCTTTGACCTTTGATCAGAATCCATCAAGCCCTGGTAACAATTAATCATCCAAATATGTTCCAGCGGGGCCTGAAAGACCCCGCCTGTAGAAGTAGAATATTTTACGTGTAAACCAGGAGTCCAGCCCTGGCTCCAGCAGAGCCGACACAGACTATTAAGACTCATGCCATGATATTTTTAATTTCGAGTACCGAGTGTACTAAACTCTTTCTCAAGTAACAGTTCAACATTCAACGAGGGTATTAACCAGTTCTACCGGTAGTTTGTGAATTGAAGAGGAATCCCGAAATCGTTCTCTTTGAGTTCGCTGATTGCGTTTTGCAGCGCATCCCTGCTTTTGCCGGTTACCCGGACCTGGTCCTGCTGTATCGCCACATTCAATTTTTTATCTACTTTCTTCAGGAACTTCACTATTTCCCGCGCCTTATCCTGGTCGATGCCCCGCTGTATTCCTGCCTCACATTTCACGGTGCCCTTGGGTCCGCTGGTGATCTCCTCCCATGCAAAGGACTTGAGCGGAACACCTCTCCTGGTCATCTTCGACTCGAGTACCTCCCGTATCGCCTTAATGTGGAAATCGTCAGACGAATGTATAACTAATGAATCGGTATTTACCTCAACACGTGAACCCGTGCCTTTAAAGTCATACCTGTTGTCGATTTCTTTTCTCGCCTGGTTTACGGCGTTACTCAACTCATGATCGTCAACAGAACTTACGATATCAAAAGAACAGTTTGAACCAGCCACTATCCCACCTATTCAATTCCGCCCAGCGAAAAGCCTTCAACCTGCTTCTTCATCTCGACCGCCAGCCTGGCCAGTTCCTGGATCGACGCCTTCATCTCCTCCATGGAAGCAGTCTGTTCGTTGGCGGCGGCAGATGCTTCTTCTGTTCCGGAAGCAGTCTTTTCCGCTATATCGGCAATGTCATGCGCCGCTTTCACAACCCTCTGGGATCCGTCACGCTGAGATTCCGTAGCGTCATACACGGATTCGATGCTCTCGGATATCTCTTCGACTATCCCCGCAATATTGGTCAAAGCATCCAGCGTCGACTGAATCACTTCAGTCGAACTTTCAACTATATCTATCGATTTACTCATGGAATCAAGCGCTTTTTCCGTCTCTCGCTCAGTATCATGCATCATCTTTGAGATCTGGTCAGCGGCCTTACGGCTTCCGTCCGCGAGGTTTCTTACCTCCTCGGCCACAACGGCGAATCCCCGTCCCTGCTCTCCGGCTCTGCTGGCTTCGATAGCGGCGTTGAGTGCCAGCATACTCGTCTGGTCTGTAATGTTTGTGATGACATCCACCACGAGCCCGATCTGCATCGATCTTTCACCGAGGCCCTGAACAATCAATGTCACATCATCCATCGCGCTTTTCATTTCAACCATCCGGGTCGCCGCCTGCTCAGCGTTTGCAGAACCCTCACGGGCTATCTCGTTGGCCGTCCTGGCGGTCTCCGATGATTGCTTCACCTTGTCGGCCACATGACCGGCCATTTCACTGATTTCATTAATTACACTTGATGTTTCTTCAACCGCCTGTGCCTGCGTCTCCGCTCCGTGCGATATCTGCTCTACGGTAGTCGAAACCTCTTCGGCCGATAACATTATTTCCGACGACGACGCCGCCAGTTCCTCCGCGGTTGCGCTTACCTGGGAAGACGCGTCCTTGATTTCCATCAGGATGCCCGCGAGGCCCCGCACCATGGCGTTCTGGGCCCGTGACAGCTTGCCGATTATATCGTCGGACTTTACAGTTATGGTTCTACCGAGATCGCCTTCGGCGACAGAATGGGACAAGTCCAGCACAGGTTCAAGCGCCCTCCTGATGCTCCGTACGATAGTCACCGCGAAGACTGTCTGGCCGCCTATCACCACGCAGGCAAGGGAAACAATTATTACCGTGAATTTACCGCCGGTTATGTCGGCCAGCGCACTGATCAGAATAACGGTCACCGCCAGGTTGACGGCTCCCCATAAACAACTCCAGAGAATTATTTTTGCGTTTATATTATTAAACTTATCTAAAGGCTTTCTCTCCAATACCTTAATATCCTTATCAACTACCGGCTACCTGGCAAGATCCCTTATTTTCTGGGCTACCTCAGCCCCAAGTTCTTTACCAGAAAAGAAGGATACTGATTTCTCAATATGAGAAGCCAGATCATCAATTTGATCCTTGGAAAGCGTATCCGGTGTTGCACCAATCAGAGCACAGTTCTTCTTTACAGTAGCTTTTGCTATAAATTCACCAACTGCTGCAACTAATATCTTTTCAACTTGCTGCGCTAACGGATTGGCCAAATTCAACCCC
>JAFGMY010000004.1 GCA_016927325.1 Actinomycetota bacterium
ATGCAGCGTTATTTCAAGCCGACGGGTTGGATGCTTGTGGTTTTCGGGATAATACTGGCTGTTTCGATACCGTTTCTAGTAGGCAGGGGTGGTGCGATGCAGTTTCCTGTTCGTCGTTTCAAAATAAAAAAGACGAATATCAGGTCTGATCTTTGAATTCCTTTTTCAATTCACGTCTTCCTATTAGACGCGGTAGAAGTGTAGCGAACGGGCTGTATTTTTCCCCATGGATCCTGCCGCTGCGAAGTTTTTCAACCAGGTCATCGGGTCCGTTGAAATCGTCAATTTCCACATGCGCCGCTCCAAGGTGGCTGGGCTCGTGGCAGTCGCTGCCGGCACCCGCGGCGGCGATGGGGTGTTCCTCCAGAAAACGGGCGGCCCTTTCATTTGCCCCCGGCGTTCTCGGTTTTCCATTAAAAACTTCAATGATGTCTATCAGGTCCGCCAGTTCCACAAGTTCTCCCGCCTTGAGTCTTTTAAGTTTTAAGAGATCGAAAGGATGAGGCACGTAAACCAGGCCTCCCTGCTCTTTTATCATTTCCATAGTGTCTCTGGGTGGCTTATGGTCCGGAACCCATTTCTTGAGGAACATACCGCAGATCTCCCCGCCGGCCGTCCTTACTTCCTCGCCGATTATTATCCTTGGGGCCCACTCGCCCTTCGAGCGCATCTCCTCGGCTCGCTTGTTAAACTCGATCGCACCTTTTATTTCATCGTGGTCCATTATTGACACGATATCTATTTTCTTGTCCCTGCAGGCGGCGACAAGCTGGTCGAACGAAATCGCGGCATCCGGGGAATAGATCGTATGAACATGAAAATCCGCTTTTACAGTCATGGTCACCCTTCATCCAAATCGTCTAACAGTCGGCACTCATCTCAAAGTGTTTCAGAAGTGAGTTCCATATTACAAGTCCGTCACTGGACCCGAGCTCCATCTCGGACGCGCGCTCGGGATGCGGCATCATGCCCAGAACGTTTCCGTCCCTGTTGCATATTCCCGCTATGTTTTCGGTTGCTCCGTTAGGGTTGAATTCTCCCTGTACGCTACCATCTTCCGAACAGTACCTGAACACAACCTGACCGTGTCTTTTCATCTCCTCAAGTGTGGTGTTGGACACCTGGTAGTTTCCCTCGTTGTGGGCGACAGGTATTTTCAGCACCTGTCCCCGGGCTGCCGTTGAACTCCAGGGGGTTGAAGCCGTTTCAACCCTTATCAGCACGTGACGGCAGATAAACTTCAAGCTCGAGTTTCTTATCATGGCCCCCGGAAGCAGTCCGGCCTCGAGAAGGATCTGAAAACCGTTGCAGATTCCGATCACCATCCCGCCGGCGTCCGCGAATTCCTGAATAGATTTCATAATCGGAGAGAACTTCGCCACCGCACCGGTACGCAGGTAGTCGCCGTAAGAGAAACCGCCTGGAAGAATCAGGCAGTCAAAGCCGGCGACGTCGGTGCTTTTATGCCAGACATATTCGACTGACTGGCCCAGTACTTTATCCGCAACATAAAAGCAGTCACGGTCGCAGTTGGAACCCGGAAATACGACGACACCGAACTTCATTAATCCTCGACCTCCATACGGTAGTTCTCGATAATCGGGTTCGTGAGCAGCTTTTCACACATCTCTTCAAGTCTTGATCCCAGCTCTGTCAGGTCATCACCGTCAAGGCTGACTTCCATGTATTTGCCGATTCTCAGATCCTGGACTTCATCGTATCCAAGAGCCTTAAGGGCGCGAAGTACCGTTTTTCCCTGGGGATCGAGGATGCCTTCCTTCAATGTCACATAAACCCTGGCTTTCGCCATCGGTGGTTCTCCTTTCGTTTGAGTATTAAGCTACGGCTCCGTTCTCAGGTTCTCGAGTCTTTCGAAAACAGTGTCGATGCGCGCAAGGAACACCCCGATATCGAAACAGTTTCCGATCTCATCCGCAGTGAGCCGGTCTTTAATATCCGGGTCGCCGAGCAGTTCCTCTAAGAACTGGCCCCGCCCGGCGGCGGCTTTCATGGCGTTCCGCTGTACAAGCTTGTAGGCTTCCTGCCTGGTCAGGCCTTTTCCGACCAGGGCCAGAAGGACCTTTTCCGAAAATATCAGACCCCTCGATAACTGAATGTCTTGAAGCATCTTCTCCGGATACACTACGAGCCCTTCCATTATTTCGGTGAACTTGAACAGTATATAATCAAGGAGGATGGTGCTGTCGGGAAGTATCACTCTCTCGGCTGAGGAGTGGCTTATGTCGCGTTCGTGCCAGAGTACGACGTTTTGAAGGGCGGTCAGCATGTTCCCCTGGAGAACCCGCGACAGGCCGCATATTCTTTCACATATAATCGGGTTTCTCTTGTGGGGCATCGCCGATGAGCCCGTTTGCCCCTGCTTGAACGGTTCTTCGGCCTCCATGACCTCTGTGCGCTGCAGGCCTCTTATCTCGGTCGCGCACTTCTCCAGCGAAACCGCTGTTATTGCCAGCGCGCTCATGAATTCGGCATGCCTGTCTCTTTGTATGATCTGGGTGGATGCCTCCTCGGGATTGAGTCCGAGTTTTTCACACACGTATTTTTCTACGAACGGGTCAAGGTTGGCGTAAGTTCCAACAGCTCCCGATATCTTGCCGTAACTGATTGCATCCCTTGCTCTCAGCAGGCGGTCGAGATTTCTCCTCATCTCAAAACTCCATACGGCGAGCTTCAGCCCAAGCGTAATCGGCTCCGCGTGAACACCATGGGAGCGTCCCATCATCGGTGTGTCCCGGTATTCGAGGGCTTTTCTTTTGAGAACGCCGAGAAGGGTGCTTATCCGGTCGATCAATATCTCAGAAGCCTTGCGAAGCTGCATGGCGAGACCGGTATCAAGGATGTCCGAGGACGTCATTCCCATGTGGAGATACCTGGAGTCCGGCCCGATGTTTTCGGCAAGGTTCTCCAGAAAAGCAACCACGTCATGGCGTGTGCGTCTTTCAATTTCCCTTACCCTGTCCAGGTCAAAAGAAGCCTTTCTTTTTATTTCAGCCAGGGCTTCGGCGGGCACCAGGGCAAGTTCGACCATCGCTTCACAAGCCAGAATCTCGATCATCATCCAGTTTTCCAGCTTCGACTGCTCGGTCCAGACGTTTTCCATTTCCGGGAGGCTGTATCTCCTGATCATTGTTCACCCGACCTGTTAGTAGTATCCGGTTCAGCTGTCCCGGGCGAGTTTCTTCCGGTATTCGGCCAGCTTTTCCTTTACTTCCGGATGTTTTATCGCAAGTATTCTGGCCGCGAGTATCGCGGCGTTTTTCGCTCCGCCTATAGCAACCGTCGCTACCGGGATACCGGTCGGCATCTGAACAATAGAGAACAGAGCGTCGATACCTCCGGGGACACCGGATTCGAGCGGAACACCTATCACCGGAAGATCCGTTTTGGACGCCACGACACCAGGCAGGTGCGCACTCATTCCCGCGCCGGCGATAATTACCTCGACACCCTCTTCTTCCGCCGACTGGATCGCCCGGTCCACTCTTTCGGGGGTCCGGTGCGCCGAGGCAACGACGATCTCGCTGGGTATCTCGAGCCTTTCCAGCATATCTTTAGTCTCTTCCATCTTGGGAAGATCGGACTTGCTCCCTGTTATTATTAGTACCTTCATGTTCGACATAACTCACCACCAGTAAAAAATCTTATTCAATTCATGTTCATTGTATAACAGTTGCCGAGCCGTCGATTAGCCTTTTCGCGTTCCCGTGGCTTCAACTTGCGCCGGGTGGGGTTACATCGCGCGGTGACCGATGTCGGTCCTGTAATGCATATTCTCGAAATCTATCATCTTTATCGACTGATAGGCGAGGCCTCTTGCTTCTTCGAAACTGTCTCCCCTGGCGACAACATTCAAGACCCTGCCGCCCGAAGTGACTATCCTGCCATCCTCGTTTTTTGTTCCCGCGTGGAAGACCTCCACATGTGAGTCCGAAGCGGCCGCTTTCAGGCCCGTGACAGGAACTCCTTTGGCGTACTTGCCCGGGTATCCTCCCGAAGCTATCACTACGCACACGCAATAATCATCCGACCACTGCATGGCAGAGTCAGCCATGGTGCCGTCAATGGTTGCCAGTACCGCCGGCAGGAGGTCGCTCTGGAGGCGGGGAAGTACCGCCTGAGTTTCAGGGTCACCGAACCTGACGTTATACTCCAGAACCTTAGGCCCTTCACTTGTCAGGATGAGGCCTCCGTAGAGAACACCCTGGTACGGGATGCCGTCTTTCAGCATTCCCGCGATGGTCGCGTCCATGACTTTCTTGTGGATATAAGATTCAGTATGCCCGTCAAGAAGAGGGACGGGAGAGTAGGCTCCCATGCCGCCGGTATTCGGGCCGGTATCGCCATCGTAAGCTTTCTTATGGTCTTGAGAGGCAACCATGTGCGCTGTGCCATTCCCGTCGCTCAAGGTAAGGATCGACACCTCCGGGCCGTCCAGGTACTCTTCTATCAGGACCCGTTCGCCTGATTTGCCGAACACCTTGTCAACCAGGCACTGTGAAAGCGCGACTACCGCTTCATTGACACTCTCCGCGATTATCACACCTTTGCCTGCGGCAAGGCCGTCCGCTTTAACCACGATTGGAGGTGTCAGAGACTCCACGCAGGTTCTGGCTTCATCGAAGGATTCGAAGAGCCTGGCTTCGCCGGTAGGTATGCCGTGCCGCTCCAGGAGGCTCTTTGCGAAATATTTGCTTCCTTCCAACTGGGCCGCCCCGGCAGCCGGCCCGAATATTTTCAAGCTTTTTTCGCGAAAATGGTCGACAATACCTCTGACCAGCGGTTCTTCCGGGCCTACCACTGTAAGGTCGACGTCCCGCTGAACGGCGATATCGGCGATTGCATCAAAATCCAGGATATCTGTTTTAATACACTCGCCCAGTTCTTCCATTCCGCCGTTGCCCGGAACGAATAAAAGGTCGTTTACCATGCCGCTGGTTGAAAGTTTCCAGCCGAGAGCGTGTTCGCGGCCTCCACCCCCGATAACCATCACTTTCATATCAAGGCCTTTCTGTCTTTTTAATACTTGCGGTGAAATAACCACCCGGCAGGGAGGTAACTCCATCCCTCGCCACCGGCCGGCCGGACCCTGTTCAATGCTACAGGCCGTTGGGCGGTTCAAAATCTTCCAGACACTGGAAGGTCCCTTCTTCCATGCTTTTGGGTCGCATGTCGCCCGAAAACCAGATCGTCTCTTTTCGTTTTGGGCCAACAGAGACGATTTCCACCGGCACTCCGACCGATTCCTCTATGAAAGCCACGTACCTTTTCGCCTGGGACGGCAGGTCCTCAAGGCTGGTTATCGACCTGATGTCGGTTTGCCATCCCGGCAGCTCGATGTATTCCGGTTTGCATTTATGGAAGATAGTCTGGTGCGGGGGAAACTCATGGTATATCTTTCCCTTGTAGGAGTACCCGACACAGACTTTTAACTTTTCAAATTCGGACAGGACGTCAAGCTTTGTAATTGCCAGCGAGGTCAACCCGTTTATCCGGGCCGCGTAGCGAAGCAGGATGACATCAAGCCACCCGCATCTCCGTTTTCTTCCCGTCGTTGTTCCGAACTCGGCCCCCTTTTCGCCCAGCAGTTCACCGTACCTGTCGTCAAGTTCGGTGGGGAAAGGACCATAGCCGACTCTTGTCGTGTAAGCTTTGGCGACACCCATTATTCTGCCAATCCTGGCAGGTCCTACCCCGGTCCCGGTGAAAACACCACCTATTGTGGGGGAGGAAGAGGTAACAAACGGATAGGTGCCGTGGTCGATATCGAGGAATGTGCCCTGGGCCCCTTCGAACAGCACTTTCCTGTTGTCCTGCAGCGCCCGGTGAATCAGCAGGGAGGTGTCTTCGATGTGGCGGGCAAGGCGTTTCGCGTATTCCAGATACTCTGCAGCTATCTCATCCGGGTCGAAAGGCTCCTGGCCGAAGGCTTTGGTTAGTATCGTGTTCTTGCGTTCCAGCACTACATTCAGTTTCTCCCTGAAAATCTTCTCGTCAAGCAGGTCCTGGGCTCTGAAGCCCATTCTGTCGGCTTTGTCCGCATATGCAGGCCCGATGCCCCGGTGTGTGGTCCCGAGCTTCGCGGTTCCAAGCTTTACCTCGCCAAGCTGGTCCAGCGCCAGGTGGTACGGCATTACCATATGAGCGTCACAGCTTATCTTGAGCTTTTCGCAAGAGATGCCCCGCTTGTGGAGGTTCTCCATTTCTTCCAGCAGGACTTTGGGATTTATCACGACCCCGTTTCCGATAACGGTCGTTATGTGAGGATAGAGGATACCCGAAGGCATAAGATGAAGCTTGAATTCGTCTTCCCCGCACACAATTGTATGGCCGGCATTGTTGCCGCCCGCGTATCTGACCACGAAATCCATCCTGTCGGACAGAAGATCGGTTATTTTCCCTTTTCCTTCATCGCCCCACTGGGCTCCGAGCACAACAGTTCCCGGCACTTTTAACCACCTGCCTAGATTTCAACTGGATAAATATAACACGGCACCAGGCAGTGGGCTACCTGGTTGAACCTTTCTCCCGCCTGATGATCGTATCGGCCGTTAAGAGACCTGAAGCCGACGCCTGCACGAGCCCTCTGGTTATACCGACCCCGTCCCCGGCGCCGAACAGGTTGGTTACTTCGGATTCGAGGGCTGGTGAGACTTTCAGCCGGGAGCTGTAGAATTTGACCTCCACTCCGTAGAGAAGAGTGTTTCTCGAGTATACTCCGGGGACCATGGAGTCGAGTGCTTTCAGCATTTCCAGGATGTCCGAGAGGTAACGGTACGGCATGACCAGGCTCAAGTCCCCGGGCGTCGCATCCCGCAGTGTCGGATCCACGGTGCTTCTGGATATCCGTGCCGGAGTGGATCTCTTCCCCGAGAGCAGGTCACCAAGTCTTTGCACGATTATTCCGTCTCCAAGAAGGTTCGCGAGCCGGGCTATGGATTTTCCGTACTGTATAGGCTCCTTGAATGGATCGGTGAACCTCTTGTCGATCAGCAGTGCGAAATTGGTGTTCTCGGTCCGTTCGTCCGCATATGAGTGTCCGTTTACGGTTAACACATCTTCATTGTATTCCTTGATGACTTCACCGTAGGGATTCATGCAGAAAATCCTTACCCGGTCGTCCGTGCTGTTGGAGTAATATACGAGCTTCGGTTCATAGAGGTCGTCGGTTAGCGGCTCCATGATCACTGCGGGAACTTCCACCCTTATGCCGATATCGACCATGTTTTTCTGAAGTTGAAGACCTGTCTCGGAGGCGACACCGTCCAACCAGTTGGCTCCCGAGCGGCCGGGTGCCGCAACGAGGTATTTGCAGTTGTAGCGGGTTCCATCATTGATGGTAACACCCACGGCTTTTCCGTTTTTTACACGTATCTTTTCCACTTCGGTTTCCATCAGGATCTCGGCGCCGCCGTTGATCTCACCGTACATCCTGTCCAGCACCTTCGGGCAGAGGTCGGTTCCCATATGGCGGATTCTGGAAGGGATGAGTTGCATGTCGGATTTGACCGCCTCCCTGGCGATCTCCTGGATCAGCTCCTCGTCTTCTCCGAAAGTGAGTGCGGGGGCTCCGAACTCGAGGTAAATTTTATCTACTTTTTCTATCAGCTTTTCAACGGTCTTTTTTGAAGTCAGTTCGGGAAGCCATCCTCCGATCTCGGAGGAAAGCGTGAGCTTTCCGTCGCTGAACGCCCCGGCGCCGCCCCAGCCGCTGGTGGTGTTGCATGGAATGCAGTGAAGGCATGAACCGTTGGGGGATGGGCACTTCCTTTTGGAAAGTCCTGAACCTTTATCGATAATAAGAACGGTCAACCTGGTCTTCCGGACCAGTTCGAGGGCACAGAAGATTCCGGCGGGACCGGCACCTATAATGATAACGTCATATTTTTTTCCTGCCATAACTGTCCGCCGCTTCCGTACGATCTTCGTTTACTTATACGTTTACTTATGTAACAAGAGTTATTATAGGGGGAAGATGTGTTTATACAAGAACCCCCGGCCGCACAGCCATCCTGAAACCGAAAGGAAACAGCTGCCTGTACATGCGGCGGTTTCGGCGGGCCAAACCCTATTCCGGTTCCGGAGTCAGCCGGATTTCATATAGTGTTACAGGTTGCGACCGGGCAGATAACAATTGTGCAAAAAAAAGAAGCAGGCTGTAAGGCCTGCAGGGGTAACCAGGGGTAAGCGGCCGGGTCATAAGCGGGAGAACCTCTTCATAACGGCGATACCGGTTTGAGGAGGCATTTTTACCAGTGCTACGTGTTTTTTTAAAGACCTGATCTCTTCCTTCAGTTGCTTTTGCATTCCGGCGGCCTCTTTTCTGGCTTTTTTTATTTCAGAGTGAAGGGTCTCTATTTCGTTTTCCATGTCGAGAACCATACGGACCCCCGACAAATTCAACCCTTCAACCTGGGTAAGTTCCTGAATGCGTTTCAGGCGTATTATGTCGGCATCGGAGTAACGGCGCCGGTTTTTTGCGGTCCGGTTGGGGCAAAGAAGACCTTTGCGCTCATAAAGGCGAAGTGTTTGAGGATGCACTTGAGCCAGCCTTGCCGCGACGCTTATTATGTATAACCCTTCTTCCTTCACATTATCCATCTCTTGCATCTCCAGTGGCGTTATTATTTCAGATAAGCCCTTACGTTTTCCGGAGCGAGTTCCTCAAGCTTTGAAATCAGCTCCTTCTGTTTTTTGTCCAGCTTTTTCGGTACTGCGATATTGACGGTCACTATCATGTCGCCCTTTCCCTTGCCCTTCAGATCGGGCGCTCCCTTGCCTTTCAGGCGGAACTTGCTGCCGCTCTGAGTGCCCGCGGGAATTTTCAATTTGACTTTACCGTCGGTGGTCGGGATTTCGATATTGGTACCAAGAGCCGCTTCGGAAAATGTTATAGGCAGTTCGAGCGTTATATTGCTGTTTTTTCTGCCGAGATACCTGTGTTCCGCCACTCTGGTAATTACGTATAGATCACCCGGCGGTCCTCCACCGGCTCCCGGTTCGCCCTTGCTCTTGAACTTGATTCTTGAACCGTCCTTGACACCGGGAGGGATGCGTACCTTGATTTTCTTGGGTTGTTTGACAATGCCTGCTCCACGGCATGACGGACAGGGATTCTTGATTATAGTGCCCCTGCCGCCGCAGCCGGGGCAGGGCCTGCTGAGTCCGAAAAGTCCCTGGTCTTCGGCGATGGACCCCCTCCCGTGACATGTGGGGCATGTTTCAGGAAGTGTGCCCGGTGCCGATCCGGTTCCCTGGCACGTCGAGCAGGTAATATTACGTGTCATTGTTACCGGGACTTCAGCGCCTCTCAGGGCGTCATCAAACGACATATTGACGGTGACTTCGATATCGTTGCCGCGCTGCCCGCGTCTTCCCCTGCCGGGTGAGCCGCCTGCAAACCCACCGGCGCTTCCTCCCGAGAAGATGTTGAATATGTCTCCAAGGTCGCCCGTAAAGGTATAACCCTGGCCCCTGCCCTGGTCGAAGTTGAATCCTTCAAACCCCGAGAATGGCGAACCGCCGCCGTATCCGCCGCCGCCATAAGCGCCCGAGCCGGTAAACAACCGCCCGGTGTCGTACTGCTTCCGTTTATCCTCATCGCTTAGAACTTCATACGCCTGAGAGATTTCCTTGAACTTCTCTTCGGCTTCCTTGTTGTTGGGATTGCGGTCCGGATGGTACTTTTGTGCCAGCTTACGGTATGCTTTTTTTATCTCGTCTTTTTTGGCGTCCCTGCTTACACCGAGCAGCTTATAGTAATCCTTGCCGTTCAATCGATATCACTTCCGTCTTTGTTCAATACGGTTAAAAAAGAGCTGCGAGTCAGGATTTTACAGCGCATGACACTTTCACCATCGCAGGTCTGATAAGCATGTTACCGAACCGGTATCCTTTTTGTACCACTTCGACCACCTGGTCCTCCGGGCAGCTGTCAGTTTCCACGACCATCATTGCTTCATGATGTTCGGGATCAAAGGGTTCACCCTCAGGGTCGATTTCCTCCAGGCCCTCTCTGCCCAGTATCTCGAGCATTTGACTGAGGACCATTTCAACGCCTTCGTACAGCCCGCCCTCGCTTTTCCCGCCGGCATGATCAAGCGCTCTTTCAAGGTTGTCGATCACCGGCAGCAGCTTTCTGATCAAGTCGGCCTCGGCCGTCTCCAGAATTCGAGTCTGTTCCTTTATCATTCTCTTTCTATAGTTTTCGAAATCAGCCTTGAGCCGCAGAAGAGAATCAAGAAGCTCCTCTCTTCCGGGAGCCCCGGGGGTGGCCTTGCATTCAGCGCTATCTTCAAGGTCTTCCACGGTTATCTCAACGGGCTCGACAATCTCATTGTCATCGCTTTTTTCCACCGGTGTCGGGTTTTCATGTCCGCTTTCTTCTTTCCGGTTCTCCGGCTTTTCGCCCGGGGTCTCTTTCCTGGTCATGTTTTCTCCTTTGCGAGCCGGCCGTGCAGGCCTTTACTCCGCATGAATATTACTTTTATCGAGTTTCGCGGCGGGACAGGATCCCGCCGCGATTTTCAATTGAAGCAAGAGTCAGGGGGCACGAGTGTTATTCCTCGTCTTCCTTCTTCGACGCTTTGATCGGGATCTTCTTCGCCTTCTTCGGCTCGACCTTCGGAATGGTTACTTTAAGCACTCCGTTTTCATAAGCGGCTTCGATCTTTTCCGCGTCAACCTCCGAAGGCAAGCGGATCGAGCGCTGGAATACGCCGGAAGCCCTTTCGATACGGTGGTAGTTTTCCTCTTTCACCTCTGTCTCTTTCTTCCGTTCTCCTTTGATGGTTACGATATTGTTGTCTATCGAAACATCAATATCGCCAGGTTGCAGACCTGACAGCTCTGCTTCTACAACCAGGGAGTTATCGGTTTCGTAGATATCTACTGCCGGTGCCCAGTTGTAGATTCCCTCCATGCCTTCTTCCGCTCCCGGTACCAGCCAGTTCTTCCTGAACATCTTGTTCAGATCTTCCTGGAGTCCGAGAAAAGCGTCGAAAGGATCCCATTTAACGATCGCCATTTTCATCACTCCTTTTACTGAACGGTTTTTCCTGCATTTACTTATATAAAGCTTTCGCTTTATTCGTCATCCACCACTTCATAGTCGGCATCGATTACTTCCTCATCGTCGCCGGAAGCAGGCTCGCCCGCACCCGTTCCCGGAGCGGCCCCGCCGGGGGTCCCGCCTTCGGCCGCGGCCTGAGCGTAGACAGCTTCGGCGAGTTTATGGGAGGCCTGAACCAGGTTCTCCATCGCGCTTTGTATTTTCGGTATATCGGTGCCCTTGACCGCTTCCTTCAGTTCGCCCAGTGCCGAGTCGATCTTGGCCTTTTCGGACGCGTCGACTTTATCGCCGAGTTCCTTCAGGGACTTTTCCGTGGTATAGATGATCTCGTCGGCTTTGTTTCTGGTTTCCGCTTCATCCTTTTGCCTGCGGTCTTCTTCCGCGTGCAGTTCCGCGTCTTCGGTCATCTTTTTTATCTCGTCTTCAGAGAGGCCGCTCGAAGCTTCTATCGTAATTTTCTGTACGTTTCCGGTTGCCTTGTCGGTTGCGGTGACATGGACGATGCCATTGGCATCGATATCAAAAGCTACCTCGACCTGAGGTATTCCTCGGGGCGCCGGGGGAATACCCACCAGGTGGAAACGTCCGAGAGTCTTGTTGTTGGCGGCCATTTCCCGCTCACCCTGGAGCACGTGTACCTCAACGCTGGTCTGTCCATCCGCCGCAGTCGTGAAAATTTCACTTTTACGTGTTGGTATAGTGGTGTTTCTCTCGATAAGTTTCGTGAAGACTCCACCAAGCGTCTCTATTCCGAGAGACAGGGGAGTAACATCGAGAAGAAGAATATCCTTGACGTCTCCCTTGAGAACGCCTGCCTGAATCGCGGCACCTACCGCAACAACTTCGTCGGGGTTGACTCCCTTGTGGGGCTCTTTTCCGCCGGTAAGTTGTTTGACAAGGTCGGTGATGGCAGGCATGCGGGTGGCACCTCCGACCAGGATCACGTGTTCTATGTCTTTCGACTCGAGGCCTGAATCCTTCATCGCCTGCTTAAACGGGCCCATGCACTTATCGACTAGATCCGCCGTCATCTTATTGAACTCCGAGCGGCTGAGCGTCATATCCAGGTGCTGCGGCCCTTCCTGGGTCGCGGTAATGAAAGGAAGATTGATATTGGTGGTTGTGGTGGTCGAGAGTTCAATTTTCGCCTTTTCCGCGGCCTCTTTCAGCCTCTGCAGCGCCATCTTGTCGGTGCGCAGATCGATACTCGTCTTTGCTTTGAAATCATCGGCCATCCAGTCTATTATTCTCTGGTCCCAGTCGTCTCCGCCAAGGTGGGTGTTACCACTTGTGGACTTTACCTCAAAGACCCCTCCACCGATCTCCAGTATGCTTACATCAAATGTCCCGCCGCCGAGGTCGAACACAAGGATTGTCTGCTCTTCCTCTTTATCCAGCCCGTAAGCAAGGGACGCTGCTGTCGGTTCGTTTATGATTCTCAGGATTTCCAGCCCGGCGATTTTGCCCGCGTCCTTGGTGGCCTGTCGCTGGCTGTCGTCGAAGTAAGCGGGAACGGTAACAACAGCCTGGTTGACTTTTTCCCCGAGGTATTCTTCCGCGTCGGCCTTCAGCTTCTGCAGTATCATTGCTGATATTTCCTGGGGAGTGTAATCCTTGTCGTCTATCTTGATCTTCTCGTTTGTTCCCATCTTTCTTTTTATGGAAGCGATGGTCCTGTCGGGATTGGTGATGGCCTGCCGCTTGGCGACCTGCCCGACCAGCCTTTCCCCGGTTTTGGAGAAAGCGACGATTGATGGAGTAGTCCTGCCGCCCTCAGAGTTCGGAATTACGGTAGGCTCTCCGCCTTCGAGCACAGCCATACATGAGTTTGTAGTACCTAAGTCAACACCTATTACTTTTGCCATTTTTATCCCACTCCTTCTATAGTTTACCGGTAAACTATAACATACATTAGCGTATTACCATAACGTAACATGAGTCACTTGTTATCAACTATTATATTGTTGAGAATGTTATATGTCAACAATTTATTATTATAATGTTGCCGGAATGCAGAATTCGACAGTATTCACAGCTCTCCTGCGGCAAGCAACAAAGCAAGCAACAAAGAAATGATCATTTCTTTCGGCCTGATGAGCATCGCAGGCAATGTAACGCGGACGTTTTTCCTGCACTTACTGTGCGAAACCGGCAATCCTGAAGTATTTACGGATGGCCGTCTTCCCGTGATTTGCATCCAAAGAAAACAAGCCGGATATACTTACGACGCGTTTTTCGGCAGAATCCGGCGAATCCCGTGATCGGGCAGGCTTTCCGGCGGCGGGCAACAGCGGGTCACCATTGCCGGGGCTTCAGGCGAGAGACGACCTGTCCAGCTTGCTTATGAGCCACATGTGAACTCGATCAACCAGATCGGTGTAGTAATCTCAAGCTTCCTCAGGAGATCAACCGCCGCGAAGGTACTTATTATTGCCCTTGTCTAGATAGTCCAACTTTCTGATCTTAAACGTATCCGCCGGATGAATGTTGTAGAGGATATACGGCAACGGACTGGTTGAATACGCAGGAAACCCACAAGAGGACGGCAACCGTAAACAAGACAATACTTACCCGCAAAAGGTAGTTCGGCAATAATGAATAAGAGAAGCCACCGGTTGGAAGAGCAGAAATATATACAAAATAATCGAGCCGAAAAGAGCATGTCCTGTTGCCATGCGGCATTTTCTGGAATATATTTGCTGGAAATGCTTGACGGGAAAGGTTACCGTTGACATTATCTTTTTTGTTTAGAGGTTGTCTCGGGAGGTGATACAGTGGGCGAACCCAGTGATAAGAGGCCGGTAATCAGCGAGGATGACTGCACTGGTTGTGGACTTTGTATTGATGTTTGCGAGCAGGAGTGCCTCGACCTTGTTGATGATGTATGCAAGTTAGTAAAGCCGGAGGCATGTATCGGCTGTGCGGATTGCGAAGACGAGTGTCCAGTCGAAGCGATCCAGATGCAGTAAGTCATTTCGCAGTATTTTTGGTGCCGTGTCTTTCGGGACACGGCACCATTCACTTCTCAGTCATTTACATTTCTAATTAATTCCCACAACAGTAACAAACACAACAAGTATTAACAGAAAATAACCCTATCGTACTCAATTGACAAATGGATCAATATGTATGTATACTCGGG
>JAFGMY010000025.1 GCA_016927325.1 Actinomycetota bacterium
ACTATACTATTTTGAAAATCACTATACATTTACTACAATATAGTTATAGAGATAGTTGACAAGGGAGCGTACAGTGGAAAAACCTTTGAAAATATCGGATCTTGTTGAAGCCACCGGCCTGAGCAAGACTACCATTCATTATTACACGAGAGAGAACCTGCTTTCAGAGCCGATAAAAACGGCAAGGACAATGTCTTATTATACACAGAAGCATATTGCCGAACTGGAGGAGATAATCCGCCTGAAAGAGGCTGGGTACCCTCTTTCTTTTATAAAGAAGATGACTGTTGATGCAAGGAAAAAGAAGACGGAACCCTCGGGCGACGGAGATGAAGAGGAAAGGATCAGGGAAAATATAATCGAAAAGGCAACAGAAAGTTTTGCCACTATCGGTTATCATGCTACCGAACTCTATGATGTCGCGCGCAGCGCGGGAGTCGATCCGCAAATAATTTATCTGTACTTCCCCGACAAGCAAAAGCTGTTCGAGGAATGTCTGAGTGAGACTTTCAAGAAGGTGTTCAAGGAAGTATGGGAAGAGATAAAAGACGAGGAAAATCCGTTTAAGCGGATATACCAGTCAGGCCTATTTATTCTGACCTGTTACAGAAACAGTGTAGATCTCATACATGAAATAGACCATCTGGCAAAGATTGACGAAGATTTTTCTGCAATGAGAAAAGAGTTCATCGAATCGCTTTCAATGCTGCTGAAATCAAACCTCCTGAAAGCATATGAACTGGGTCTGATGGAAGAGTATGATATGGATCTTATATGTCATTATGTTATTGGTATAGCTGAAGGTGGATGCCGGTTGCTGGAAATGGATACGCGTTATTCCCCGGAAGATTACCTGCAGGCGGTTATGGGTATATTCGAGCTGGCCGCTTCGGAAAATGTGTATGCCGCTATCCAGGAGCTGAAAAGAGATGAAGCACCTGAAACAGAATCTACAGACTCGATTTAAATGTACTGGTGGTTAGCTCTTTTATCTTTTTTTCAAACCAAAGTAAGCATATTAGAATTGATTTGATGCATGTGTCCGGGCAGGAAAGGCCTTGGGACCCTAGTATATGTAGATTGTGGTTGCTTGATAGATCAGACCTCTATGAATACCAGAATGAGTTCTGTGACTATGTCAGAAAAAGCACAAAAAGAAGGTTATAGAAGAAAAGCAAGGCTGAAGACGTCATTTCAGGTTGCCATTATTGTGTTGATTATCTTCTTACTGTCTTCCGCTGCAATACTCCTGACTTTCCATAAATCTGTCAATGAGCTTACCGAACAAAGTAAAGAGAAGGTAATCGATTCTATTGCCAGGATATCTTTATCTACCAACGAATTCCGTTCGAATCTCCTCCGTGATGCACAGGCCAGAGATGGTGTTTTTATAACCTCACCGCAGTTCTTTGAAAATCTCAGGAAATCGGTCCAGTCGGAAACTGAGACCGAAGGCCAGAAATCAACCAGTAAACTCTTAGCGAGCGACTTTTCCGGGGGAAGCATTAACATCAGGGTAATGTGCTATGCAATTCCCAGTGAAAGCGGCTGCCCGGTGATAGTGATTTCAAATGATGACCAATACCTCTTCAAAGAAATTCCCCCGGAACTGGAATCAATGGTAGACCAGGATGCTGATGGATATGAGTTTATTGATAACGGGATTCCCGAAATGGGGCTCGAGGGCTCTTACCTTGTGACATATTCAAAGTATCAGGGAGAAGAACCACATGATTATCTCTGGCAGATAAACTTCATATCAATGGGTGAAGTAATAGATGGAATGAACTCCTTTTACGCAAAGGAAAACCGCCGGGTATATACAATTCTCGGCCTGGTGGGCGGGTTGTCGGCACTTGGCCTGATCCTTGTTTCCTTTATCGTCATGGGCTACCTGGTTAACAAAAGGATTTCGAGGCCGATCGCAGAACTGTCCGATGCCGCGGTAGAGGTTATGGAAGGCGATCTGGATGTGCAGGTGCCCATAAAGCCGCACGAAGAGTTCTCTGAGTTGAAAAGCGCCTTCAACAGCTTGGTTTCGAGCCTGTCCAGGATCCTTACTAAATCGTTATCGACTGATGCCGAAGGCAAGCCCGAACCGGAAATTGGAGATAAGCAAACAGGAAAATCCGAACAGATCATTAAACCGAGATCGACAATCCTGTTCCAGGTGATCTCCCTTTTTATTGTTGTATTTCTCATAGCGGGAGCGTTGAGCCTTTTCTTTGTAAACAGTGCGCTAAACAGCCTTGTAAAGAACAGCAAGGATGAATTGATCAGGACACAGGCAGATTACGTTTCATTAATACACAAACATGGGGTAGACCTTTCGTCCGCCGCCTCGTCTATAGGAACCCGTGATCCCGCCGAATACAATAAACTGATTCAAGATTTTGTTGCCGCGCTATCCACAAGAACAGAATCCGAATTGACCAGAGAATCAAATGACATGTTTGCCAGAATAGTCGATTGGGGACTGATGGACATTGAAGTGATCTATGTTGTTCTGTCGCCCACGCCGGTGTTCGGCAACGATTACATGGTAATTGTCGGAAGCAATGGCGAGTACCTCTACAGCGAACCCCCCCCCGGAGGTCGTTGATATGATCGAGGAAGAAAATGAGACCTACAGGCTTTTCCCGGACGGGTTTAAAGAGATGAATATAGACGAGCCCTGCCTTGTGAACCTGTTTAGATTCAGTACGGACATGGTGGCACCGGGCAGCAGCCTTTCGTCGAGCATGGCCGATCTCTGGTCCGTGCAGTACATTCCAATGGGAAAGGAAACCGCCGACCTGGACAGCTACTATTCGGAGAAAAAGAATTCGCTGCTGAAGACGATAGGAATTGTAATCTGGAGCTCTGTTCTTCTAATGATAATTATTACGATTCTGTCGTTCAGATACCTGTTGAGAAAAAATATAACAGGCCCAATTGATGATCTCACGGAGATCATACGCGAGGTAGCTGCAGGAAATCTCGATGCACAGGTAGGAATAAGACCGGGTGAAGACCTCGAAGGCCTGAAAAGGGCATTTACGGAAATGATAAATTCCTTAAAGAGACTAATCGATAGATCCTCAGGGGAGAGTTGATCTCTTTGTTCGTTGACTCTGTTAACCGAGACTCAAATTGCGATCGGACACAAACTTTACGTGACTATTAAGCCTGAAAAAACCATGCCCTGCGTCGTCTCTGATGCACGGCGGCAAGAGCCGACTCTGGCCTCCTGCAACTGGCTGATCCCAGAACCTCAAACCTCATTGCAAACCTCTCAAATTTGACCATTAAAGGTCTCGCTAAAAAGAATATACTTATGGTAGACTTAACGTATACCATATATCTACGTATGGGTAGTTTCGTTTAAGATATCGGCCGGGGGTTCAACTTGAATCTGACATGTTCCGGAAATGTCGGTTCTGATATAACCCTGGTCAAGGCGACGTGAAGGGGACAGGGAGTTGTGATTGACAAGAAGTTTATTGGCAGGAAATACCCACCCACTGAATACGAAATCGGCTTTGAAAATGTAAAGGAATACGCTCTTGCGACTGGTGAGGTAAACCCGATATTCACCGACCGGGAAACAGGATTAAGAAGTAAGTACCACGGGTGTCTGGCCCCCCCGTGTTTTGCTACCGCCTACAGCGGAAACTGTGTACAGCAGATATTTTTTGACGAAGAGCTGAACCTGGATTACGAGCACCTCGTCCACGGTGAGCAGGAATTCGATTTTATGAGGCCGGTGGTGTGCGGCGATCTTATTACGACAACCGGTGTAATAGAAGACATCATCTACAAAGGTGGAAACGACATATTAGTCTTCAGGGCTGAAAGTGTGAACCAGCGGGGGGAACTGGTAACTGTCAGCGTGGGCACATTCGTAATAAGGAGTGGTTAAAGCATGGCTGGAATCGAATTCGATGATATTAATGTCGGCGACGAGATACCATCGCAGTATTTTAAACCCGATCAGAAAGCGATCTGGAGATATGCAGCCGCCAGCGGCGATTTGAACCCGATACATATGGACAGGGGATATGGATCAAAAGCAGGACTCGATGGTTCCATCGCCCACGGTCTTTCTACACTTGCAAGAGCTGGAAAGTGCGTGACTGACTGGTCCGGGAATCCCGATAGGCTTAAGAAGCTGAGGGCGCGTTTTAATGCGCCGGTTAAGCCGGGTGACATGGTTACATATAGAGGAAGAGTTATTGATAAAAGGATTGAAGGCGGAGGCCAACTGGTTGAGATTGGAATCGAGGCGGAAAACCAGGACGGGGTTAAAGTTCTGAGCAGGTGCATGGCGGTAATAGAGCTATGACTCCTCTTCTTGCCGCGGGACAATCCTGTCCCGCGATTCAGTTCGGGAAGTGGTTGTCGAGCCTTTGCGAAAAGTTAATTTAAGCAGCTACCTGTCAAGCAATTTTCTTCCCACGATCCACCGCTGGATTTCCGAGGTCCCTCCACCTATTACGGTAAGTTTTGCGTCCCTTATAGCTCTTTCCACACTGTACTCCTTCGTGTAACCATAGCCTCCGAATATCTGGGTCGCCTGCTGCGCGGTTTCCATATAAGATTCTGTCACCACGATCTTTGCAATCGATGCGGTCATTGGATCGGAGACTCCCTGGTCCCTGCCCCATGCCACCTTGTACAGCATCAACCTCGACGTCTCCAGCATTGTTTTGATATCCGCGATTTTAAACTGGACCGCCTGAAAGTCGGCTATCGGTTTCCCGAACTGCTTTCTCTGCTTGGCGTACTGGATAGAGTCCTCGAGCAGCGCCTGCATCATTCCTATATAAGGCGCCAGCATAACAGTATGTTCCCATTCAAGGGTGCCGACCGCGATGTCCCTGAAGGCTTTGTCCTCAACACCCAGCAGGTTCTCCGCGGGAACTTCACAGTTATCAAATATTAACTCGGAGGTGGGAGACGACCGGTGTCCCATCTTTTCTATCTTTTTTCCGGCAGAGAACCCCGGGAAATCTTTTTCAACAATGAACGCGCTGATGCCTTTCATTCCGCTGCCCGGTGTAGTTCTTGCGAATACGACGAAAACGTTTCCGATCGGTCCGTTTGTGATAAAGGTTTTGGTGCCGTTCAGGAGATAGTAACCGTTTCGCTTTTCCGCCTTCATGGTTACCCCGGCGGCGTCACTGCCCGCTTCCGGCTCTGTCAATCCCATTCCGGCGATCCATTCACCGCTGGCAATCCCGGGCAGGTACTTTTTCTTTTGATCTTCGGTTCCAAACTGCCATATCGGAATACCGCCGATCGTAACGTGGGCGCCCCATGAAAGAGCAAAACCCATGTCACCTCCGCCGTAACCGAGTGCTTCACCGGCAAGGCATGTATCGATAACACTGGCATCGCTGCCACCGTATTCTTCGGGGAAAGGCAGTCCCATAAGGCCGAACTCTGCTGATTTCCGCCATAGGTTTTCGTCAAATTGCGCCTCTTCGTCTCTTACTGAGGCCCCCGGCGCGATTTCATTCCTGGCAAACTCAATCACTTCGTTTTTAAAAAGCAGTTGCTCGTCTGAATAATTGAAATCCACTATTATCCTCCTTCGCCCTGATTGTTCGGGACGAACTGTACAGTTAAATCGATTACTTTCATGCTGCGGTGTTAACCGCTTCTCTTGTCTGGTACCCGCCGGTCATGGGGTGCATGGTTTGACTGGAATGACTGAAATTACCACGGGATAACCAACGGTTTAACCCATTGGTGATCAATGCCTCTTAAGCTAAGGCGCTGCAGTCCCACCGCGTCCGCGGCGGTCCTAGTTTTTTGTAAGGATCTGCTCCTTAAGCTTACGCTTCAACACCTTGCCGCTTGGGTTAACAGGGAGTTCCGATAGTATGACGACTTTCTTTGGCACTTTGTACCCGGCCATCTTTTCTTTTGAATAAGAGATGATCTCATCCTCGGTTAACTCCACACCGGGGTTCGGAACGATGCACGCGCAGACCGTTTCGATCCAGTGCTCGTGTGGAAGTCCGATCACCGCGACCTGGAGCACCTTGTCGTGCTTATAGAGCAGCCCCTCGACCTCCTGCGAGGAAACGTTCTCCCCGCCGGTCTTGATTACGTCCTTTTTACGGTCGATGAAGTAAAGGAAGCCTTCCTCGTCCAACTTGCCCATGTCGCCGGTGTGCAGCCACCCACCTTCTAGCGCAGCCGCGGTCTTCTCTTCGTCTTTGTAGTAACCTTTCATTACCGAGGGCCCCCGCATGACTATCTCACCGACCTCGCCCGCGGGAAGCATGTTGCCTTCATCGTCCATTATCCGGAGCTCAAGCGAGACATGCGGGCGGCCGATAGAGGAGCTTTTTCGGTCGAAATCCTCCGGATGCAACATACTGCCGAGCGGTGTTGACTCGGTCTGCCCGTAATAGTTGCTCCACCCCGCGTCGGGCAGTATTTTATTCCACTGTTCGATCAACGCACCCGGCATCAGGGCGCCGAACGAGACGCACTTGCTGACAGACGAGATGTCGTAATCGGCAAAATCCGGGAGTGTTGGCATTACCTGGTACACGGTGGGCGGATACACCCAGAAGGTTATCTTTTCTTTCTGGGTGAGCTCGAGTATTTCTTTGGGGTTGGGTGCGTACTCAAGTATGACCGTCGCACCCGTATTTATGCAAAGGTTAAGGAAGAACTTGCCTGCGACATGGTAGAGGGGAAAGGAGAGGATGGGAATATCCTGACGGGTGACGTTCAGATCGGCCGAGCCCATCAAAAGCGAGATGTAAAAGCCTTGGTGTGTGTTCATTACGCCCTTCGGCATTGCCTCGGTCCCGCTCGTGTAGATAAGGGCTGCGGTGTCGTCCGCGTCTATCTCTACAGCCGGCTCCGATGTGTCATCGGTGCAGAGGAACGTGTCGATGTCCATCCAGCCATCAGGCACCTCCGCCCCTGAGAGTGAGATATACCCGAACTTCTCAACCGTCTTCAGGTTGCCGGCTACCTCCGCCACGGCCGGTGCCAGTACGTCCTCAGCGAAGAAAAGCTTCGGCTCCGAGTGGTTGACAATATATTCTATCTCCGGCCCCTTGAGCATGAAGTTGAGGGGTACCACTACGGCCCCTATCTTCATCAGGCCATACCATGCGTAGATGTATTGAAGGCAGTTATGGGTCATGAACGCTACACAGTCACCCTTACCGACACCCAGGGAACTGAACGCGTTGGCGAAGCGGTTGCAGTTCTCGTTGAGCTCCTTGAAGGTAATCCGCGTGTCCCGGTATACTATCGCCGTTTTATCCGGGAGGCGGGATGCGGTGAAACGTGGCACGTCAGCGATCGACATCCGCCGCAATACATTCCATTCGAGAGAGTTCAGCGCCATTTTTGCCTCCTTGTGAGTCCGCCGCCGATATTTCAGCAGCAACCCTATTTGCCGATTTATATCATATGTATAGATGGTGTATACTGTACGCAGAGTTTATAGGCATTATTAATGTTTTGTCAATAACTCGAGATGCCATTTCAAATGACGTCTTTTATTACTTCTTAACACCCGGGTAGATTCCGGAGAGATAAGGGATGGAGTATTTGATGCCAGCAAAAATATTCAAGGATTTATGGAATAACAATCCACAGGAAAAAAGGAGTGCAGGAAAAGTGAAAGATCTTAAAAACAAAACTGTTCTCATTACGGGCGCGGGAAGGGGAATGGGCAAGCAGGATGCTATTCTTTTCGCGAAAGAAGGCTCCCGTGTGATATTAACCGACTACGACCAGAAGGTGCTGGATGAAACAACCGCCGAGTTGAAATCTTCAGGTTACGATGTCTATTCATACAGACTCGATGTGTCCAACCGCTCTGACTGCTTTAAGTTAGCAGGGAAGATAAAAGAAGAAGTAGGTCCGGTGGATGTACTGATAAACAATGCCGGGATTACACTCTCAAAACAGTTGCTCGATTTTTCCGAGGAAGAGATCCGCCGCATAAATGATGTAAACTACTTCGGGATGGCATGGATGATGCAGGCTTTCGTTCCAGATATGGTCGCCCGCAAGTCCGGCCATGTGGTCAACATGTGTTCAGTCGGCGGAAAACTGGGCGTCCCATTCCTAGGGCCCTACTCCGCTTCCAAAGCCGCCGCGATAATGATAACCGACTCTATCAGGATGGAACTGCGAAATTCCGGCGTTAACTTCACGATCGTTAATCCATTTTTCGCCTCTACCGGCATGTTCGATGGTGCTCACCGTGTGATGGTAGCCAGGATACAGAAACCTGAAAACGTTTCAGAGCGAATCCTGGACGCCGTTAAGAAGAACAAGGGGGAAGTTTCCGTGCCGAGAATAGCGGTTTGGGGGGCTGGCTATCTTCGCGGATTATCGTTCCCGAAACTGCTGGACTTTGCGTTTTGGCTGGTTGGTGGTTCGAGATCGGCCATAGACTGCAAAATAGACCAGGGGAGGCCTTTCTGAATTCTTCTTTTGCGCATAGGTCATAGTGAACTTGGGGTGTGGCTATTTTCCTTAATAGCGGTGCCAGTAAGTTGGTAGAAAGTTAAAAAGTCAGGACCCTACTTCAGGCTTCACTATTCGATCGAGACAGCATATAAGTTCCGGCGACGGTTCTCATGACCCGGATTAGAGCGGGGTCCTGCATGTCGATCGAGCTTCGTTCCCGGTGAATTGGTATCCTTCATATGCCGCCTCCAATGCCGTGGTTTTACCATGAATCGCTCCATTCCGGCACGGTTGGCTGGATTCTGCGGCATGCCCGCCGACCGACCCGGTCACCTCGGTTTCCATCTGCGTGTTTTCTCGTTGTCCGGGGACAGTCGCCCCGCATCTTGTTTCGTCTTGCTTCTTATCCCCGTCTTTCACAGGCTCAAGGCGGGCGCCCGACGGATTGCCGCAGCAGCCCCGGAATCCGGTGCTGGATGTTCTTGCCGGTCCTCTTGTCTGCTATCAAATCTCACGCCATCTCGGTGAGCCCCATCATCTCGTCCAGCTCTCTGACTGCAAGGAGACCGGCGTCAGTAGTTATCTTAGCTCCCCGGAATTCGAGCCTCAGGCGGCGGTTGAATTGAATCCTGATAGCCCCGTTTTTTGGTGCACCCATTGGGTTTTCTCTCATTGGAACTTCGCATTGCCGGAATTGCCGATTCTGTGCATCCTTAAGCAATACAATGGAAGAATTCTTCCTCCTTCATATGATTTTAATAGGGTAAATCAACCTTTATTCAGAGCACTTTATTACAGGAACAGGGCTTATGAACAAGTCCGGCGGTAAGAAATGAAATAAGTTGTTCCGGGGTATTGACAAAAAACACTACAAAAGATATATACTAACTCCATAAATACTGTATACACGTTAACCGGATGTATATAAGTTTCCAGGGGTGTTGATGGCTATGGCAATAGGAGATATCCCGAAGTTTCCAGAAGAGTTAAAACCGCGCGGCAATAAACTTATCCGAATGCTTGAAGAAAATAGTCTTTCAGGTAGTGAGCTGCTTGAAAATGTTCTGGCGACGCTGGGTGCTGTGAAGATAGGCGCGAACGGTCTGAAAATCGCAGGTGATTTTGGTTCTTTTGAGATAAGCGCATCCGATTTCAAGGCTCTTGCGGAGTCGATGGAGAAAATGCTCGATTACCTGCCGTCGCTCTTAAAAAGGCTGAAAGACCGTGAGCTTTATATCAAAGCTGGAGATGAGGTAACAAAAATTAAGATCGGCATACCTCCGAAGAAAATCCCCTCATACCTGAAAGAAGTGGAAAAGACCGAAAGCCCGGTAATTGAGATGCCCGCGCGCAGTGATTCCGGAAAAGCCCAAGGTTTTTTATTTAATATGTTTGCCTCGTATATCGGCGATAAGGACGACTCTTCCAGCGGAAAGATGATAGACGCAAAGATCCGAAGAGCCGACGAGCTTGTCGGCTGGCTGGGGGAGGGCTGGGATTTCCTGGTACAGATCCTTGAAATCGCAACCCCCGCGGTTCAACTGACGACCAAGGAGACCCTGGATAAGCTTGGTGAATCCTACGCCGCTTTCTGGGACGAGCTGTTCAGGAGATGTGGAGTATAAAAATGTTAAACAATAAAGATTTTGAGGCAATTGTGGGTAAAGGGTCGGTTACCAATGATACCGAGGTTCTAGGAGAGTTTTCGCGTGATCACTCATATGAAATCCCAAGAACACCCGCCCTTGTGGTAAGGCCGGAAAATACCGAGCAGATCAGGAGTATTGTAAAGCTTGCCAATAAAAAGAATTACCCCCTGGTGCCGGTCAGTTCCGGACCGCCCAGGTTCAGGGGCGACAGCGTCCCCGCCGTTGATAAAGCTGTTGCCCTCGATCTTTCCGGGATGAAGGAGATCATGTGGGTCAACAGGCGGAACAGGGTCGCCCTGGTACAACCGGGGGTAACGTTCCGGGAACTGGAAACCGAACTGGAGAGTCAGGGGCTCCGGTGCATGATTCCCCTTCTTCCCAGATCCACAAAATCGATTGTAGGTTCTTTCATGGAAAGGGAACCAACAACTATGCCAAAGTACTCCTGGGACCTGGGTGATCCGATAGCCTCATCCGAGATGATACTTGGAGACGGGTACCTCACCAGGACCGGCGGCGCCGCGGGGCCGGCAGGAACACTCGAAGCACAGAGAAAGGTCGGAGGCGCCCATAAGCTGCCTTTTTCCCCGATGTTTATGGATGTAAAGAGGATCGCCCAGGGGTCCCAGGGCAGCTTCGCGATCTGCACCTGGATGGCGCTTCGCTGCGAGCTTCTTCCAGAGCATGAAAGGGTTTACTTCGCCGGGGCGGACCGGCCCGACAAACTGATCGAAGCAGCCTACCGGTTCATATACCTGCGTCTCACAGACGAGATGTACATATTAAACAGCCTTAACTTTGCCTGCATGCTGGAAAGCGACCCCTTGAAAATAGAGGAACTCAGGAGAAGGCTTCCTTACTGGATCCTGGTGCTGAGCATCGGTGGTTATGGAGAACTGGCCCGTGACCAGTTTGAGTGCAAGGAAGGAGACCTGATAGACGAGGCCTCTGAGCTTGGTGTCGAACTCAAAGAAGAACTTGGGGGGATAAACGAATCCGAATACCGTGACAGGGTTGTAAGGAAAGTATCGGGTGAGCCCTACTGGAAGCTCAGGTATAAGGGTGACGCAAGAGAGATATTTTTCCTTACCTCGCTATCGAGGGTTCCGGAGTTCTGCGAAGCGGCACGGAGCACGGCTGAAGATTACGGATTCGACCCGGCAAATCTCGGCGTCTATGTCCAGCAGGTGATTCAAGGGACCGCCTGCCACCTGGAGTTTGATCTTTATGCTCCAACCGAAGAAACGGCGGCAATGCAGGCTTTCTACACCGGCCTTTCAAAGAAGTTCTTTGAGATGGGCGGTTATTACTCGAGACCTTACGGTGTCTGGGCCGACCTGGTGTACCCGCACGCGGAGACGTTCGTGAAGTACGCGCGGGGGCTCAAGCGCATCTTCGACCCGAACACGGTCATGAATCCTGAAAAACTCTGTTTTAAGGAGATGTGAAATGAGTCTTTCCGATTATCACTACGAGGTTTCCCACTGCCACAGATGCTCGTACTGCAAGTTTGTACCGTTCCAGGTAATGAAGAGCCGGCGTTTCTTTCAGGGCTGTCCGTCAATAGCGTTCCGCAACTTCCACTCCTACGCAGCCGGAGGCAGGGTTATCCTCGCGCTCTCGATCATAGAGGGAAGGCTCAAAGAGTACACCGAAACCCTGGCTAAGATAGTCTTCGAGTGCACAATGTGCGGGGCGTGCCAGGTCCAGTGCCGTACTTATAACTACAACCTCAACCCCATCGAAGTAATGCAGGAGCTGCGGACCCACCTGATAGAAAACGGCCAGTTGATTCCAGAACATCTTATGGTGATAGACGGACTCAAAAGGGAAGACAATGTATTCGGCGAGCCGAAAGCAGACCGCAACAGGTGGCTGGAGGGCCTTGAGATAAAGGACATCAACACCGAAAAGGCCGATGTGCTTTTCCACCCGGGCTGCAGGACCTGCTACGACGAGGAGTTCTGGGACAATGCCAGGGCGGCGGTGACCATCCTCCAGAACGCCGGGGTTGATGTTGGAACCGCCGGCAAGGAGGATTCCTGCTGCGGCGGGCGCGCTTACGAGATGGGTTACAAGGGAGAGCTCGTCAACTACGCGGAGGCGCTGGCGGGCAGGATCAAGGCGTCCGGCGCCACCAAGCTGGTTACTCCATGCGCCGACTGTTACGGAACATTCAAGGCTTACTTCCCGATAGTGGGACAGGAGCTGGACGTAGAGATACTCCATACATCAGAGATGTACGACCGCCTGATAAAAGAGGGCAGGATCAAACTTAAGAAAGAGATCCCGATGAAGATTACATACCACGACCCCTGCAAGCTAGGTCGGAGGGGTGAACCGGGGATACCCTGGGAAGGCGAGTACAAGAGGGTAGAGCCGCATATTTTCGCGCCGGTCCCCGAGAAACCGGTAAAGCTTGGGCTTGGAGGTTGCTACGAACCTCCAAGGGATGTCCTCAAGGCCATTCCCGGTGTCGAGTTGGTGGAGATGGAGCGCAACCGTATTCACAGTTGGTGCTGTGGCGCGGGGGGAGGAGCTATGGAAGCTTTCGAGGACCTTTCCACCTGGACCGCCCTTGAGAGAATAGAAGAGGCTAAGTCGACCGGGGCCGAAGTAATGGTTACCGCGTGTCCCTGGTGTGAGAGGAACTTCCGTGACGCGATTAAAGAGGCGGGCGGAGGCTTTGAAGTCTTCGATGTGACCGAGTTTGTCCGGGAAGCGATGGGGGGGTAATCGATTTGTCCAGAAAAATGCCCGATGAGGCATATGAGGAGTTCAAGCAGGTTGCAGGCGAAAACAACGTGTCGATCGAGCCCGAAGTGCTGGAGACATACACCTATATGAACGGGCTGGCGCAGGGCGCTATGGGTTTCCACTGGAACAGGAAGCCGATAGGAGTGGTACTTCCCTCAACGCTTGAGGAGGTGCGGAAGATCCTTGAGATCTGCACCCGGTACGGGTTGAAGTTCAAAGCCCATTCAACGGCATGGGTGATAATGGCCCTTGCCACCAGCGGCAACGTGGTACTACTGGATATGAGGCGCATGAACAACCTGGAAATCAATGAACGTGACTTTTTCCTTATTACCGAATCGTATCCGCCGGCCGGCGTAGCACAGATAGAAGCGATGAAAAAAGGGCTCCAGCCTCACCTTGTCGGAGCCGGCCCCAACGCCTCCAACCTTGCGAGCGCGACCAGCATGCAGGGAACCGGGGGCACCTCGGTTAGAACTTCAATGAATGAGAGAAACGTACTTGCGGTTGAATGGGTGCTTCCCACCGGCGAGGTATTGAAACTGGGGTCGATCAATACGCCCGGGGCGGGCTGGTTCTGCGGAGACGGGCCGGGACCTTCCCTGCGGGGAATGATGAGAGGGGCGGTCGGCCAGGTCAGCGGAAACGGGGTGTTTACGAAGGTAGCCCTGAAGCTCTACCCGTGGTACGGGCCTGAGTATAAAGGTGGAGGCGAACCTCCCTTCTTTAACAGCGAAGAGGTCCCGAACAGCTACCTTAAATACGTGTTGTGGGACTCATTTGATGACGAGGCGGAGGGTCTATACAGGCTCGGCGAAGCGGAGATCATCGACTACAACAACCGATGGGCGGCGGGAGCCTTCACCAGCGCTATGACAACATCAAACCAGGAGTACCTGGATGCCGAGGCGGCGGGTAAGTACAAAGAGATGTTCGGAAAAGGTTTCTGGACTTTCTTCATGCACGCGCCGTCCGAGAGGTCACTTAAACATAGAATCAAGGTTTTCGAGAAGATTGTGAGCGATACCGGCGGAGAAATTGCAGACCCGATGATTTTTGGAAAGAGGTCCTATGAGATCGCACTTCAGAACGCGGTAAGGGCTATCTGGATAGCGAAGGCTGCTTACATGCCTACATCGGCAAACACCGGGTCGATGCCCATGACTTACGAGAACATCGACCAGTGTTTCAAATATGCCCTTCCAATATCTGTCAACGCCAAGAAAGAGTACGCGAACCAGGACAAGATTTTAAACGAAGGTGCGGACAACTGTTACGCCTGCATAGATGAGGACGGGCATTACATTCATATCGAGCATGCGTGCCTGATAGACACATGGGAACCCAAGGGCGAGCCCGGGGGTGCCGCTATGGTTGGTATGGCAAAAGCGCTAAGCAAGGGAATGGGACTGCTTTACATGTCATGGCCGGGAAGCTTGAAGGACTTCATCGTATACCTGCAGTATTCCGCCCAGATCCAGAGCATGATTGATCCGAACGGTATTGCCGATAGCAGTGGGACGATGGGCGCTTCCTACCTGGCTACCTGATTAGAGTGAATTACCGGTCAGTTTATCAAAGACAAGGGGGCTTGCTGGATGTTTTCGAGGATGGTATACGGTTTTCTGTTTTACTGTGTAGCTCTGTTTTTGAAACTGTTTCTGGGGGTCGCCTCGCTTAGAAGCAGTTCATTCAAAGAAGCTTTGAAGGAAAAAGAGTTCACGATGCTTGTAAAGACCCGGGACGGTAAGAAATCAAGATACTACCGGCTTGAGGGCGGCAAATTCAAGTCCAGGGGTTCCGATTATCCGGGCCCCGACCTCTCCATTACCTGGTTCGATTCCCCGACGTTCCTGCAGGTCATCTCCAAATTAAACGTTTTTGCCATGATCGACAACTTCACCGAAGCCATGACGACCGGAAACCTGGAGATAGAGGCCGACCTCGGGCCTACCGCCTGGTTCGTGTTGGAGTTGAAGGAGATGCTTGGTGTATACAGGCACTTCTTCTCGCTACCCAAGACTGCTAAAGCGAATTAAAGAAATACGGGGGCGTGGAAATGAATGAAAAGTACGACGTAATAGTAATCGGATCGGGTTGCGGCGGAGCTGCGTCGGCGGCACTCAGCAGTTATCGAGGCTTGAAGACGCTGCTTCTGGAAAAGAACAAGTTCTTCGGGGGAAGGGCCGCCACCTTCGAAAAAGACGGCTTCAAGATGGATCACGGGCACATAATTTCCAGGAGCCAGAAAGGCCCCCACGGGGAACTTCTCCGTCTTGTAAAATGCAAAGACCTGATACCTGAATTTTTTACATTCAGGAAGATGCGTTTCTACGGACACTTCATGGGCATGCCGATAGATTGTACCAGGATGAAAACGAGCGGCATGGCGCAGGCGATACCGCGAATATTCACCTCGGGCTATTTTTCAATCATGGATATTCCGGGTGTTCTTCAGCTCGGTTCGCAGATATTCATAATGAAAGAAGAAGAGGCCCGAAAGTGGGACCAGATACCTTTGGAGGAGTTCCTGGGGAAATATACCGGGAGCGAGTTTGTTCATTCGGTAGTCGGGGGACTTACCGCGGCCAGTTTCGGGGTAATTAACGACGAGGTGTCGGCCGGTGAGTTCATCAGGACCTTCCAGGCCATTCTGAGAGAGGGCAACAATGTGGGTTATCCGGCTACCGGTGAGGGAGTGGATGCCATCCCCAACTCTTTCTTAAGAGCCGCCGCGAGGTACGGGGCGAAAGTGGAAGCGAAGACCGCCGGCGAGCGCATCGTTGTGGAGGACGGCCGGGTGAAGGGGGTTTATGTCAAAGGCGAACTGATAGAATCGCCGGTTGTCATAAGTAACGCCGGCATCAAGGAAACCACTTATGAACTTGTCGGAAAGGAGTATTTTGAAAAGAAGTTTATAGGATACCTTGAGAACCTCAAGTACGGTTACGGCGGAATCAGCTTGAAGTACGCCCTGGACAAGCAGTTTACCAATCTAAGCTTCGGCTTCAAGATACCGAAAAACTTTAAACGTAACATGCGTAATGCTCTTGACGGAAAGCTGCCCGAGGAATCAAGTATTATGCTGGTGGGTACATCAAATATGGATCCTCGTCTTGCTCCACCGGGCAAGCAGTTGCTGCTCGCGATCTCGCCGGGCCCGGTCGCCGAACCGGGAGGTATAGATTGGGACCCGTGGGTACAGAGCCTGAGAAGGCAGATAGAGCAGGAACTTTTCCCGGGCATTTCAAAGCACATCATTTTCTGTGAAGCGACTACGCCCGATATCGTCGCAAAGCAAAACAGCAGGTTTCTTGGCGATGCCATAGGCGTGGCGCAGTCGATAGACCAGGTAGGTGAAAACACACCGCCCTGCATTTCACCGATCAAGGGTCTCTATTACGTCGGAGCCGATGTCGGCAGCAAGGGTATCGCTTCCGAGATGGCTACGCAGAGTGCTATAGACCTTTTCGGCCAACTCGACAGCAGGAGGTTGCTGCCTGCGAAAGGATCATTGGAACTCATAACCGCAAGCTTGTTATAACGGGGGAATCAGTGGTTGGCCGGACTCCACAGAACTTCATTCAGTTAGACCATCTTCTTTGCGAACCGGTCGGCTGATGTTGATTTGAACAAAGGCAGCTGCGCATGGGGCCAGACCCCAAAACAGGGGGTGAATGTTTCGTGGATTTTAACGTTGTAGTTATCGGCGCGGGGCTGGGTGGCTGTGCCGCTGGTGCGGCTTTAGCCGGAGCCGGAAAAAAAGTGCTGGTACTGGAGAGGACCGACAAGGTCGGCGGGCGTTGTTCTACCATGGAAAAAAACGGCTTCGAGATGGATATGGGAAGCCACATGATCCTCCGGACCGGTTACGGCCCTTTCCGTGAGGCGCTGTCCAGGGTGGGAAAAGAAAAGGAAGTGGAGTTTTTTCATATAAGGAAGATGCTGCTCAAGGTCGGGGATACCAGTATTGAAATCGGCTTCAAGACATTTTTCGTGATGTTGCAGGACCTTTTTCCCTCCAGCCTTGTCGGGCTTGCCGTTAAGCTGCTTGCCGCCGTGGAAAAACCGCTTAACAGGTTCACCGCCAACCTGGACAAGAAAACCATTCAGAATTTTGTCGCCAGGTACACCGACAGCCTTGTGTGGCACAACCTGCTCGACTGGTGTGCATTTATCCTTTACGGCACGCCTTACTGGGAGACACCCATGGGCGAGTTGATGCGTACCGTTACCGGAGTGCTTGCTCCACTCGTCGAGGGAATCGGGGAAGGGGAGTTCATGGCTGGTTATATCAAGGGCGGGCTTATTGCTGTGCCGAATGCGCTTTGCCGCGGAATAAAGGAACACGGCGGCGAAATCCGGACAGGTGTTGATGTAAAAAGAATTATCGTTGAGAACGGCAGAGCCATAGGCGTGGAGACCGATACTGGTGAGGTAATATGCAGTGACCTGATACTGAGCAACGCCGGCATCAGGGAAACCGTTTCGAAGCTCGTTGGAGAACAGTACTTTAACAAAGAGTATGCTGAATACATAAGGGCACTCAAGCCCGGATGCAGTGGCTGGTGTCTCCGCCTGGCGCTCGACGAGCCTTTTGTCGAGTACGACCTTATATTCAATATTCCCGAGAAAGATACACAGGAGTATTACAGGAAGATGTGGATTGAACAGGAGGTCCCTGAGGGTCTTCCCGCGATCATGGCGACTACACCGTCCAACATGGACCCCACGCTTGCGCCCGAAGGAAAGCAGTCACTGATAGCCATAGCTCCTGTCAGCTTCGACCCGAGCGAAAACTGGCCGCTGTGGGAGCAGAAAGCGCTTGATGCCGTGGAGGATGCCATTCCGGGTATCTCCGATCACATCATCTGGCACGATTTCCTGGCGCCGGGAACCTACCTGGTCTTCGGAGAGGAGAAGGCCCCGGCAATCGGCATTGCACAGTGCATGGGCCAGGCCGGGAAAGACCGGCCGTCCTCCATTTCCCCGGTTGAAGGTTTGTATTATGTTGGCGCGGAGGCCGGGAAGAACGCCTCGGGGGTGGCGACCGAGGTCGCAATTCAGAGCGGTCTTAACTGCGCGGATTATCTGCTGAAGAAAAAGAAGGTTTCACCGCTGCTGAAAAAAATCGGGAAGGGCTCGAAAATGCTGCAAAAGGTCTGAGCCGGGGGATCCTTTCCCCGATGGGCGAAAACAGAAACGCCAGGGCAGGGGTGCCCGGATCTCAATGGCAAAAAAATCAAGCCGGGAGTTTGACTCAGAGAAAGATTTAAGAAGGAGACGATATCAGTGGAAAAGCTGAAAGTGGTAGTGATAGGTTCCGGAATAGGCGGTTCAGGGGTGGCGACCCTCCTGCAGCACGCAGGTTGCGACGTTACCGTCCTGGAGAAAAACCCCTATCTCGGCGGTAAGTGCCATACGTTCGAGAAGGATGGCTTTGTAGTCGATGCGGGGGTCCATATGATCTCCAGGGGGCCGAACGGGCCGCTGATGCTGATCAACAACATGGTGAAAGGCGATCTCCAGTGGGTGTCCCGTCGTCATATCATTACCTTCCAGGTTGGAAACAAATACATGCTTCCATACCGGCAGTCGGTTTTTGATCCCATTATGCTTCCGAAATGGGGCTGGGGATTCATGCAGGCTACCCGTGACGGATGCCCCGGTGAAACCGCGACTCGGAATGGTTCAGCACTCAGAATAACGAAGATGTTCAACAGCCTTCACAAAATTACGAAACAGCACGGCGGCTTTACATGGTTGATGAGCGAAGTCTTTAAGCTCCTTTCCATGAACGAGGTTTACTACAGCGATCTCGATGAGATGACAGTGAAAGAGTTTGTGGACGGGTTTACCGATAACTTTCCGGCCCATCAGCTTGCCGCTTATGCGTCAATGATAATTCTGGTCGTTCCCTATACTGTGGGGAGCGCGGGCGAGTTGCTATGGTGCGCTGTAAGGCAGATGGCCGGTGCGAGCGTAAGCGTGCCGCTGGGCGGAGCCAGGGCGATACCCGCGGCTTATCTCGACGCGATGGTAAGTGACGGCGGCAAGCTGGAGCTTGGCGCCGAGGCTAAGAAAATACTTGTGGATTCCGGCAAGGTCAAGGGAGTGAAGACAGCCGACGGCCGCGAGTTCGAGGCCGATATCGTAATATCTAACGCGGGGATAAAGCTGACTTGTGCAATGGCCGGAAAGGCGAACTTCCCCAAGGATTACATCAAGCGTGTTGACGGCTTGAGATACTCGTGTTCCTACATCACCAAGAAGTACGGCCTCTCGAAAAAATCGGTTGACGTAAACAGTGCGGGATTTTTCCACGTGGCCAACGTCGAGCCGGAGACGATGTTTGATTACCTTGATACCGGCGAGGCGCCGGCCGACCCTCAGCTCTTCACCACCATTCCAACCGAGGTTGATTTTACGGCCGGTAAACCGGGAGAGCAGCTCGTCATTATGGGGGTCCCTGGCCCGATTACCGGATCTAAGGAAAGCTCGAAACACTGCGACAAGATTCTCGCGGCTGGCGAAGAGCGGCTGTTCGAGGTTTTCCCGGATATCGAGAAGAACACAAGGTGGACCGTGAAGACGGACACCCATTACTACGCGAAGATGACTGGCAAGCCTACCGGCGACTGCATAGGCCTTGGACAGTACGTCGGCCAGACCGGGATACATAAACCGAGCGCCAAGACGCCGGTTGAAGGGCTTTATCTGGTGGGAACCGATGCCGGTGCGCGCGGTGTGGGAACGGAGCAGGCGGCGGAGAGCGCGATCAGGGTCGCGAAGCTGATAGAAAGCAAGTACGCGATTAAAAAATAGTTACGTTAATCATAACTTGTCGCCGGGGCCCCAATGACAAACATATTGAATCTTGCCGCGGGGTACTCAATAAAGAACTTGCCGCGGGGTACTCTTGCCCCGCGAAGAGAAACATCGACCAGGCCGGGCAGGAGTACCCGGCCACAAGGTGGAGGA
>JAFGMY010000005.1 GCA_016927325.1 Actinomycetota bacterium
CGCTGCAAATCAAGTGACTCCGGTGTAGTCCTGGTAACCGCTTCCGGCTTGTCACCGATATAGTTCTCAATCGTTCCTATCATGCCGGTCTTGTAACCCGCCTTATTAAAAATACTTCTAACCAGGTAAGTGGTTGTTGTCTTGCCGTTTGTGCCTGTAATTCCGACGAGTATAAGTTTTTTTGACGGATCGCCGTAGAATTTCGACGAGCATCGTGCGAGGGTATACCTCGTATCCGGCACCTTTATGAGAACCACGTCCTCTATTTCCTCATCGGGTTCCCGTTCCAGGAAAATTACGTCCGCCCCTTTTTTTACAGCGTCTTTTATATATAGATGTCCATCAGTAACAAGACCCTTAATACAGAAAAAAGCCTGTCCAGGCTTTATCTCTCTACTGTCGTATGCCATTCCGCTTACTTCCATATCCCGGAAGCGGGTTATTTTTCTTTCTTCAACTGCATCCAGCATTTCGCTTAGGAGCATCACTTCCTCCATGTTCGCTCGATTCTTCATTCTTGTCACCGAAAAGGTTAATGACTTTCCCCCGGTGTTTTTCTTTTCTTTTGATCAGCCTGTATTTAAGCAGTTCCCTGGCGATCCTCAGTGTCTCATTCACTTGCATCACCTCCGGCCGCATCGGGTGTCCCCCAACTCGGGGGAACGTCCATATGTTGAAGGCTGTATCCCATTATCTCCTTGAACACCGGCGCACTGGTGTGTCCGCCCCAGATCGGTGACGGTTCATCGAGTATGACGACAGCGGCAAGCTGCGGGTTTTCCGCGGGCGCGAATCCCACAAATGTCGCCATGTAACCTTTGCTGTAACCCGCCCCGTTTGTAAGCGGCTTTGCGGCCGTTCCGGTCTTTCCTGCTACCCGGTAGTATGGAAGCGCAGCCCTCGTTCCGGTACCGCCGGGTGCTGTAACCTGCTCCATTATTGCAGTCATCTGAACGCAGGTCTCATCCCGCAGAACCTGCTCCCCCATTCCGCCGAGTTCCATGTTTTCAATGCCGCCGTCGGTGACTTTGGCTTCCAGCAGGTGCGGCTGAACCGTCCTTCCGCCGTTGGCTATTACGCATACAGCGCACACAAGCTGCACCGGCGTTATTGATATACCCTGTCCAATACTGATAGTGGCGACGCTGGTACCGGAGTAATCGGCTATATCCGGAACGAGCCCCTGCACTTCTCCGGGAAAGTCTATCCCGGTAAGTTGCCCCACTCCGAACTTCTTGAGGTACTTCGCGTGCCGTTCCTTTCCAAGATTCAATGCCGTCTGAATAGTACCAACGTTGGAAGACTGGCTTATTATCTGCGCAAAACTCAGCTGTCTCGTCCCTTGAGGTGTCGCCTCCTTGAAAACCTGGTCGGCCACCTGTATCTGCGGCGGCACGCTCATCACCGTGCCCGGCGTAACCACACCCTCCTCGAGAGCGGCGGAAGCAGTTATTATCTTCAGTACCGAGCCGGGTTCGTAGATATCAGTCACTGCCCTGTTTCTCATGGTCTCCGGGCTTATGGCCTCCCTGTCCTCGGGATCGAAGCTGGGAGAAGTCGCCATTGCTATGATATCGCCGGTGTTACAGTCGATTACTATGGCGGTTCCGGCCTTGGCATGGTAAGTCTCAACCGCGTTGTTCATTGTTTCCTGAACGTGAGCCTGGACGTCCTTGTCTATGGTAAGTTGAAGATCTATTCCGTCTTCCGCCTGTTTCCTCATCACTTCGCTTCCGGGTATGGGGTTTCCGACAGCGTCACGTTCAAGCACTATCTCACCCGGGGACCCTCCAAGGATGTCTTCATAAAATATTTCGATTCCCGCCTGCCCTTGATTGTCAACATCAACAATCCCCAGCACCTGTGACGCCATCTCACCGGCGGGGTAGTACCGCTTGCTTTCATCGAGGAATCCGACACCTTCGATGTTCAGCTTTTCTATTTTGTCCGCGCGCTCGTTATCAAGCTTACGTGCAAGATATACAAATCCGGAATCCTCTTCTAGCTTCTCGAGCACGTCGACCGGGTCCTCGCCAAGAATTTCCGCAATGGTATTTGCCGTTTTGGCTTTCTCCTCGATGAGATAAGGGGTTGCATAAACTGTTCTTACGTCCTCGCTTATAGCCAGGACTTCACCTTCACGGTCGAAAAGCGTACCCCGGTTCTGCGTGATTTTTAAGACCCGCTCCCTCTGATTGCTGGCCTTTTCCTTGTAATAGTCAGCCTTGAGTATCTGTATCGACATCAGTTTCGCGGAAACGAGAATAAGCCCCAGGACAAGAATTATTACCATTCCCAGAAGGCGCTTGTCCTTTACTTGGGTTTTCTTCATGGTGTCCACCTATCTTTGCGATAAAGTACTGGTGGAGTCCTCCTGGGCTGACGCGGAAGTTTTTTCTTCCTGTTTGGCCGGGGATGGCGGCTTGACTCTCTTCTCGAGACAACTCTGGCAAACCATGTTGCCTCCGGCGTCTCTCGTATACATTACGTATACCACCTGGCCGGGATCATCCAGCCCGAGTTCGTCACGGGCTATGCGGGTAATGCGCGCCGGCGATTTCAAGCGCGCGAGGCTGATTCTGAGTTCCTTCTGTTTTCCTTTTTGCGCTTCTATCTTTTCTTCCATTTCTCTGATCTTCAAATCATTTGTAACCGAATAGTTCTGCTGTACAAGTATAAAGATGCCCAGGCCTGCCAGCAAAACGCAGACTAATACAAAAAACCTGAAACTGAAGTGGCTTTCCTTCAATTTTCCTTTTACAGTTGGTTTCTTTTTCTTGGCTTTTAAACCTTTTTTATGACGCTTTTTCAAGTGCGTGGTTCCTTCTAATCGCCGCCCTGAGCTTCGCGCTTCTTCCGCGCGGATTTTCTTCTATCTCTTCCGCTGTCGCGATAACAGGCTTTCTGGTCAATAATTCCAGTACGGGTTCATGATAAAGCGGGTCTCCGGGCGGAAAGTTAGATCCTTTTGCCAGGGAGCTGAAAGTGTGCTTGACAATCCTGTCCTCCAACGAGTGGTATGACAGCACCACAATCCGCCCGGAATCGGCCAGGCATTCAACCGCTCTTGAAATCCCCTCCTTCAAATCATTTAGTTCATCGTTAACTGCGATTCTCAGCGCCTGGAACGTCTTCCGTGCCGGGAACTTGCGGCCCCGTCTTGCACCGACGGGGATCGCGTCCTGCACGATTTTAGACAGTTCGTGCGTTGTCTTTATGGGTCGGCGCGTTCGCGATTCCACAATGAATTGAGCTATGCGCCTGGCCCACCGCTCTTCTCCATACTGGTAGAGGATTCGCGCAAGCTCCTCCTCGGGTATCTCGTTTATTATTTGTGCCGCCGATCTCTCGGCGTCTGGTCCCATTCTCATATCAAGGTCACCTTCAAGCCTGAAACTGAATCCCCTGTGGGGGTTATCCAGCTGAAGCGAGGACACCCCGAGATCCAGGAGTATTCCGTTGACGGACTCTAACCCTTCATCGCTAAGGACGGACAGGATATCTCGGAAATTTTGGCAATGGTAACTGACCTGCGCGGCCACTTTGTCCAACCGCTTTCCCGCTTCAACGATCGCCGACGGGTCTCTGTCAATAGTAATAAGCCTTCCTTTTTTCCCGATTTTCCGAGCGATATTCTCAGAGTGTCCACCTGTGCCGACTGTTCCATCAACAATCACCTCACCTTCCCTGGGATCCAGATACTTTAAGACTTCCTCTACCATAACGGGCTGATGAACCGGCCCGTTCGAATTTTCTTCCAACTTTAAACTCCGATTTCCGAAGCTGCTTCTTCATAGCGTTCCCTTGTCTGCTTGTCGTACTCCAACCAGGAATCAGGGTTCCAGATCTCGACCTTGTCCGACAGACCGATAACCATGGCCTCCTTCTCGAGCCTGGCCTCGTCGCGGAGATGCGTCGGGAGAAGGACCCTTCCCTGCCCGTCGGGGATCAGCTTGCTCGCGTTCGAGAATAACTGCCTCTTGAAACCCCTTGAGTCGAAGTTCCCCTCCGGCATCTCCTTGATCTTCCCGTCAAGCTTCTCCCACTCGCTGATCGGATAGATCACGAGGCACTTGTCGAGGCCTTTGGTTATCACCAATCCGCCCTCGAACTCCTCCCGGTAATCCCGGGGAAGGATCATCCTCCCCTTGGCGTCTATTGCTCTTTTATGCTGTCCGATCAACATCTGACGACACCACTCCTTCATACTTTCAACCACTTTACACCACTTTTCAACACTTTTCAACACTTTTCTCCATTTAACCCCACATATTTGTCCCCTGGATCCACAAATGTGCACTAAGGTCCCATGATTTCCATGAAAGGGATGTTGAAATGTGGAATATATTGTGTATATCATCTTTTTAAGACGCTATATCTTGTGGTGGGGGGAAAACCCATCAGTTTTTCACAAATATTGTGGAAAACAGATGTGGAAAATATTTATATGATTGTTGATAGTTATTTACGCAAATAACCGGGACCGACGCGCCATTAATCTCTTTCTACGGGTTACTCATTTCCCGTGTGGCAATCCCGGGCCTGACAGACCCTGGGCTACAAAAGAGGGTTGTGCAGAAATCACGGCCCTGGATAGAGCCGGGCTTGAGTGTGGTGACGCGGCCTATCGGGTGCTGTGGTTGTTCTTCGCAGTTTGCCAGTGGTAGACAAGATACTGCTTCAACGCCTCGAATGTCTCCGCCCCCTGCTCAACTTCTATCTCCGCTTCAAAGGTGGTCATCTCGAGCGTTTTCTTCACAAAGTGCGCGGTCCTGCCACAGTACAGCGGCATAAGGCAATCGACAGTCAGGTCGCCCGGATAAGGCCCGAAGTTGTAAGCGATTGCGAAGTCGTAAACCGTCCTGGCCCAGAGGCCACCCGGGAACTCGAAATCGTTGTCGCTCAAGCGGTAAGCTTTCTCGACCGCCCTGTAGTTCTCTTTCCTCAGTATGTCCCGCCACAATATCTTGTACTTGTCGAAACCGATGTGGAAGTGGTCGATCAGGTTTTCATACGATACAACCGTCTCCTCCGGCTCATCTGTCGGCTCTTCGCCGAGAACAGCCGCAGTGTAGGACCTTTTAACGTTAATCCATCTATTCTCGTAATCACCCATCATCGAAAACAGCGTGCCCGCCACGTGCCTGAACATCGCCCCCAGATCGCTTCCCGGGTCCTTGTCGTTATGGAGCTTCATGCCTATGAAGGACTGCCCCACCCTGTACTCTTCACATATCGCAAGGGTGGTCATCCATATGTCGATCCCGAACCGGGCAATATCGGTTTCCCAGACGTCCCGGCGCGAGTACTCTGCGGCAAGTTCGCCCGAAAACCCGAAGTCCCCTCCGATCGGCTGCCGGATCCTGAGCCCGTATAGAGCGCGGGTCAGCGGGTAAGCGAGGGCGTTGGTAATTGTGCCGTCGTACTTATACCGCAGGTAATACGGGGTGATGAAATCAAACCGGTCCTGCAGTACAGGGCTTCCGAGTGAATCGATCCACCTGGGGGTAATGCTCCTGAGGTCGGAGTCTACGACGATGCACACCTCGGGCTTCAGCATACCCGCGATTTCGAATATGGTCTTGAACGCACTGCCTTTCCCCGCTATTCCCCGGTAAGGGGTAACTATCTTCCGCACCTGCCCGGGCACCGGGGTTTTCAGGACCACTTCCCTTGTCTTGTCCTCCGAACCACCGTCCGAGTTTACAAGCACCGGCTTCAGGCCGGGGAAATACTCAACCATTCCCAGAGCCGCCTGACGAACGACATGCGCGATCGTGTCCGCATTTCGAAACGATGGGATGCCGACCAGTATACCGGCCTCTCCAATCCTCTCCACTTCGTTTAATACGTCTTTTTCAAGTATTGTCAAAGCGCTTCAGTTTATTCCGTTTCCTGGATTATCCGTCCATTGCTTCCAACAACTTCATCGAACTTTCACGGTCTTCACTTAAAGCGGACATAAACCGGGCCCACCGCTTCTGGTAATCGATGAAGTATTTATAAGGGTCAAACTCCGGCGCCGCGTCGTACCTGGCGAGATATATGTTCCTCATGCTCTCGGTGAAACCGAGTTCGTCATTCTCCTCCAGACACTTCATCCCGATCAGCACCGACGTCTTGAAAACAAGGTCTTCGAGATCGTCTCCCATGCAGCTCGCCGGATAAGGCGCCAGCTCCTCAAGACCGACCATGCGCATGCCCTCCCCGGGTGACTGCGCCGCCAGCTTCGCCCTGGCGTAGATAAAGCGGTAGACGTTCTCCCTGAAATGCTGCCAGGGAGGAGCGTTCTTTTCCGGCGGGAGGTGCCTGATGCTGAGCTCGCGGTCCAGGTAGAAGTCGATATCGAAGAACTTGCAGTTGGTCAGGAAATCGATGTCCTCACCCCGCCTGACGTAGGGATCGAACGGTATCTTTCTGAAAACGTTCCGGTGGATCACCATGTTTCCGCCGAAAACAAACGGTGTAAGCTGAAGCCTCGGCCCCTCTCCGATTATCCTGAACGCCTCGTTCATGGTCCTGACCATGGGCCACTCGGCGAGCCACCATTTGCCGCCGGGCGATACCAGGTAGCCGCCGTCGGGCTGAAGGTAGTACCCCGCGATCAGCTCCAGGGGCTTGCCTCCAACCTCGCGCCCCACGTTCTCAAAAACCTTGTCCAGATAGAGCGGGTCCTCGTAAACCTCGTCGTCGTCGAAAAGAACCGCGACCTCCGATTCTGCCAGTTCCGCCGCGATCACGCACATGTTGCGTATATTCGAATACCCGGTCAGAGAGACGATATCCTCAAACCCGGCGCCGCCGTGGGTGCTCTTCAAATGGGCCTCGAAAGAGTGTGACAGACATGCTACCGGAAAGCTCTTTCTAAAGGGAGCGACTATGGAGTTGACCTTCTCTTCTACCCGGGCATATAGCCCGGGATGGGTCGCCGCGGCAAGAACAACGACATTGAAGTCCCTGTTGGAAAGCACGTTTATGCTTTCCAGGGCCCGCCCGAGCGTCCCGTTTGAGTCAAGCGGCGTGGGGTGATCATACACCGAGTCTTCGAGGTTGATTGGTTCACTCGAAGAACGGCCCCAGTAAGAAGGAATAACGATAGTCGCGCGCAATTACAAACACCTCTTCCATAAGGTAATACGGCCTCTTTATAAGACCTCTTTCAAAGTCTGGATAACCAGCATGTTCTGGTCCCGGGTGCCGATGGTGATCCTGATGTAACCCGGATAACCGAGCGATTCTCCATCCCTGACTATAATACCCTTCTGCAGCAGCTTCACAGCAAGGTTGTCCGCCAGGTGATCGTAACGGAAGAGTATGAAGTTTGCCTGTGTCGGAACGGGCTTGAGGCCGAGGCGGTCCAACTCGTACTGCAGGTACTCCTTGCCCTCGGTATTGACTTTCCGGCTCAGCTCTATATGGGCCTCGTCGTCTATCGCCGCCAGTGCCCCCACCTGAGCGAGCCTGTTCACGTTGAACGGAGGCCTGACCTTTTCGAGAAGATGCACGATAGTGGGATTGGTCATTCCGTACCCTATTCTCAAACCGGCAAGCCCGTATATCTTCGAGAACGTCCTGAGCACAATGAGGTTCGGGTATTCGGAAAGGTACGAAGCGCTGTCCGGGTATGCCGGATCGTCGACATACTCCATGTAGGCTTCGTCCCATATAAGCAAGGTCGTTTCCGGAATGCCGTCCAGCAGGCTCTGCATGTCTTCCACATCGCAGATCAGGCCCGTAGGGTTGTGGGGAGTGCCGATGAACACCGCCTTGGTCTTCTCGTCGACTGCGTCGATCATCTCTTCGATATGGTGCCCGTACTCCCGGAGGGGAACGTTGACGACCTCCGTCCCCATCATCATCCCGGAAAGGATATAGGACGAGAAGGTGGGGTCGCCCATTACCGCTTTGTCCCCGGCGTTGAAGAAAGCGTAGAAGATAAAGTCGATCACCTCGTCGGTGCCGTTGCCGAAGACAAAACATTCCGGCGGGACATTCAGCTTCCTCGAAAGCTTTTCCCGCAGGGCGCCGCATGAGCCGTCAGGGTACAGCGCCATGTCGGCCGCCGCCGTCTTCACCGCTTCAAGGGCTTTCAGAGACGGCCCGAGAGGGTTTTCATTCGAGGCAAGCTTTATGACTTCCTTAACACCGTAACGTTTTTTTACTTCATCAATATCAAGGCCCGGGGAGTAGACCGGTAAGTCCATTATCTCATCCCGGGCGATTTCAAAAAATTTATCTGTCATATCAATTAACTGTTTAGACCAGTTGCCGTTATACTCCTTCTTCGATTTTCTGGATCGCCATGCGGATAAGCTCTGAGCTTTCTTCCGCGACCTCCGGGTAGTTGGCCACGCCGTAACCTATACTTGTCTTTGCGTACTCTTCCCCGAGTTCCTCCAGGTACTCGTGCACTTTTCCCTTGAGCCTCACCGAAACCGTCGAAGCGTCTTCAACTTTGGTACCGGGTAGCATGATCGAAAATATTTCATGGTCGAGACGCGCTATTACGTCGGACGTCCTGGTGTTGCGCCGGAGCGCCCTCGCGACCGCCCTCACCACTTCGTTGTACGGGCCCGAATCGGACTCAAACCCGGTGTTCACGCTGAACACCGCTATGGTAACCAGCCGCATATGCCTGCTCGAGCGCGCAAGTTCCTCCTCCAGGCGGTTATGGAAATAACGCGAATTGTACACTCCGGTATCCGCATCCCTCAGGGGGTCGAGTATCTCCTCTTCCACATCCTCCGCCTGATACGCCTGTATGGTTATCTGCAGCAAGGTGTTGAAGCACTGGCAGATTCTTTTCTCGGCATCGAAGTTATGCAGCTTGTCAGGAACATTGCGCCTGACCTCCCAGAACGCATCGCGAAGGCTGATATGCTCCTCCATCAGGTCCTCGATCTCGATGTTGTTCTCCCTGGTCTTGGCTACGTATTCCCCGGTAACCCTGTATATATGTCCGAACGGCATAAACTCCTGCAGGTAGAGCTCGTCGTTTATGCAGGAGAGTACCCCTTTGTAAACGGTGTCGGCGAAATGCCTGGTATCATCGTTCCAGAGGCTTTCTTTGTTCTCGTACATGAGATTGTCTTTAAAGACTTGAAGCATTTCGCTTCTCAGGTTAATTCCTGTCAGATTGTTCACTGTTAACACTCCCACAAGGTATCCTCCATGCCTTTAATATTTTATACCATCCCTGCCTCTCATTAAAGAAAACGGTGTTTTGCCGTTTGAGGTACCTCCGAATCTCAATATAACCCTTTTGAACCAGTCGGGAACAACCAAACGGTTTACCATTGCATGTTTGCAGCTATTTGGATTTGAGGCGTAACTCTCCGCCCCTCCTCTATTCAATAATCCCCACATCTGGATAAATCTAACCGTCCCAGGCTGGATTTATGCTCATGCAAAAGAGGCGGGGTCTGTCTTCAAATATCTTTAGACGTGGTCGATCAGGCGGCCCCGTGGCTTATGGCAATCCCGGCCCTGGATAGAGCCGGGCTGAAGGTTGGATTCACAACAGGGGAACAACATACAGCTTGTTTTCCTCCGGGCAGTACTTCGTAAATACGATGTGCCCGTCCATCATGCCAAGGATCCAGCCGGAACCGCCGCAGGTCGGGCATACGTCGGAGACGTTGGCCATTATCTCGACCTCGTAGCCGCCTTCACCGAAACACGCCTCACACGTGAACCATGTGCCGTCGTCCATGTACCACCCGCCCTCGCCGTAACAAACGCCGCAGGTCTCCCAGTAGTACTCCGGCTCCTCCCAGTAGACCAGGCCTTCTCCGCCGCAGGTCGGACACAGCGTCCACTCCCTGTCGTCCGGTCTCGGCTTCTCCCGGCGGGCCTGTTCCTGTGCTACCGCCCCCTTGCGCGTGTTGCACTCGTTCATGACATACTCCGCGTAAAAAGCGGCCGAATCGCTCTGGCCGATAAGCTGTTCAGGCGTGGTGCCGTTTGCCAGCAGAAAGTTCGCCTTCTCCAGGAGCTCTACCAGACCTTCAGTGCTGATTCCAAGCCTGGCGAGCTCGGCCACCGCGTTGTTCGCGGCCTGTATCCTGTCAGCTGCCGCCTGCCTCGCGGCCGCCAGGTCGGTGGAATCTGTTTTGCCGGTCGTCTCCTCCACCGGTTCACCTTCCATCTTGACGGTCATCTTCTCGTCGTCGTCTTCCCTTTTGTCGTCCGCCTCGACATCGATGCTTACCTCCACCCTGGCCTTAAGCCCCGATGAAGTATCGGGCACCTCAAAGTCGTAGTCGTAGTCCTGGGGATTCTTTGAGCTCTCAAGAGTTACCTTCTTCTTCACCAGCTTCTTGTCCCGCGAGTCGGTGACTTTTAACTGCAGCACACCTTCACCGTCTTCCGGAAACTCCGCCCTGTACTCAACAAACAGCAAGAGGTCTTCACCAACGGGTACCTCGTCCCCATCGACCTCGTCCCCGTCCTCATCCCGCACCTCGATCTTCAGTATCTCGGCTTTCGCGTCAGAACCACCGGAACCGAATAAAAACACCAGCCCCACCGTCAAGCCGGTAATCACCAGCACACCGACCACGACCGCAACGGTAATCCATATCCATTTATTCTTTCCCGCCTCATGCGCGGTAGTAACCACCGCGTCCGGAGGTGTGGGAGGCGCAGCGACCGCCGTTTGTGCAGCAGCCCTGTCTATCGGCTGCGTCTGCGCCTTGTCAGGTGCGGTAGCCTCCTCTTTGCGCAATGGATTACCGCAGTTCGGGCAAAATTTCTTACTTCCCTCAACCTGGTTTCCGCAGTTGCTGCAAAACATTAAATTTCTCCTGTGAGTAACTTGTTATTTATCGTTAAGAATCCTTTCGCGGCCCCTTGAAACCCGACTGGTAAAGCCCCGTTAATCTTAAAGATAATTTTTACCCCGGTTCGCGTATTCCGGCGACACCGGATTCAGGCACGCGTGCCGTCCTGGCCTTCAACGGTTCTGGTATTATTTAACCATCTTGAACCTTGCGTCAACCTACGCGGAAGATTATATATGACCTTTAACAGTCCAGGGAAAACTTACAAAGCCGCAGTGGACGTCGGTGGCACTTTCACCGACCTTCTTCTTGTCGGGGATAACGGGTTAACCGCCTTGAAAGTGCCGTCAACGCCCGCCGCTCCCGAGAAGAGCGTAATCATGGCGCTTGCCGAAGCGGGCGGGCTGGGGGTGCCCCTGATCCACGGCTCGACTGTCGCAACAAACGCCATCCTGGAAAAGAAAGGCGTGAAGACGGCATTCATCGCCACCGAAGGCTTTAAGGACATCATCGAGATCGGAAGGCAGAACAGGCCCGAGCTTTACAGTCTCGCGGTCGAAAAACCGGACCCTCTCATCCCTTCCGATATGCGATTTGAAGCAGGTGAACGAATCGGGCCTGGCGGTGAAATCATCAGCAGGCTGACCCGGAAAGACGCGCGCCTGCTTGCATCCGCCGTCAAGAAACACCACGCCGGGTCAGCAGCTGTCTGCCTGCTGTTTTCGTTCGAGTTGCCCGGCCACGAGGAGATCCTTCTCGAGGAGCTTGAAAAACTGGGCATCGATGTCTCGATCTCGAGCAGGGTCCTCCCCGAGTACCGTGAGTACGAACGCGCAAGCACAACCGTCCTGAACGCTTACATATCACCGGTTATGCGGAGCTACCTCGAACGCCTTGAAAAAGGGATCTGTACCCGTGAGGATAAAGCCGACCTGCGCCTGATGCACTCCGCCGGCGGCACCGTATCTTCCCCCACCGCAATGAAGCGCCCCGTCGATCTCGTCTTGAGCGGGCCTGCCGGCGGGGTCATAGCCTCGGAGTGGCTCGGAAACTCACTCGGTATAGACCAGCTCATAACCTTCGACATGGGCGGCACCTCAACCGATATTTCACTGATAGACCACGAGGTTACAATCACGCGTGAGACAAAAATAAACGGCTTGCCCCTGGCCCTGCCCATGATAGACATACACACCATCGGCGCCGGCGGTGGCTCGATTGCATATGTCGACAAGGCTGGAGCCCTCAAGGTGGGCCCCGAAAGCGCGGGGGCCGACCCCGGCCCTGCGTGCTACGGACGCGGCACCAGACCTACTGTTACGGACGCGAACCTCGTAATGGGAAGGCTCGTACCGGGTTCGTTCCTTGGCGGGCGCATGACACTCGAAACAAAAAGAAGCATCGGAGCTTTTAAAAATCTCCTTGTCGGGGAAACGGTTGAAGCTTCGGCAACCGCCACTCTCGAGATAGCCCTCTCCCACATGGAGACGGCGATAAAGAAGGTAAGCCTCGAGCGGGGCCACGACCCCCGCGACTTCACCATGGCGGCGTTCGGAGGCGCAGGCCCCGTGCACGCCTGCGAGCTGGCCGAAAGGCTTGAGATACCACGGGTCATCATCCCTCTCCACCCCGGCCTTTTCTCCAGCATGGGCATGCTGCTGGCATCACCAGGACGGGACTACTCCCACAGCGTTATCAGGCCGCTCAACAAAAAGTGCGTCAATCTTCTGAAAAAGCTTTTCTCCGCTCTTGAAAAGCAGGCGGCTGAAGATATGAAAAGCGAAGGATTCAGCAAAAGTAACCTTAAGTTCATGTTGAGGGTTGAGGCCAGGTACCTTGGTCAGTCGCACGGCGTTACGTTCACCGTGGTTGAACTCGATGAAGCGGACATCAGGGGCAGGTTTGAAAAAGCGTACGAGGCGGCGTACGGCCACCTCCAGCCAGGCTTCGAAGCCGAGATCGTAAACGCGCAGCTTTCCTGCCGCGCCCGCGCGGGTGATATACCGGTCAGAACGCACGAATGCAAAACGAGAAGCAAACCGCGCCCGGTTGAAAAGAAGAGGATGTACTTTGGTGAAATGGTAAACGGAAGCGTTTATAATAGGGCAAACCTCTCCCCCGCCTACCCTGTGAGCGGACCGGCTGTAATCACCCAGGACGACACCACCACGACTGTGCCTCCCGGCTGGCGCCTTGCGGTAGACATAATGGGAAACCTCGACCTGGAGTTTATGAAATGAAAAACGGTACCCGACTGGACTATAAGCCGGGTAAGAGTACCCGGCGGCAAGATCATTGTTTGTGGCAGGACACTCTTGTCCCACATTACCAGGACTCCAGTATGCCAACCGGAGAAACACCATGAACAACCCAACCTTCACCCTCGAGGTATTCATCAACTTAATTAAGAGCGCCGCCGACGAGATGGGCACAGTTCTTCACCGCACCGCCTTCTCGCCTAACATAAAAGAGCGCAAAGACCACTCCTGCGCGGTCTTTGACGCCAGGGGCAAGCTCGTCGCCCAGGCCGAGCACATACCTGTTCATCTCGGAGCAATGCCCGAGACCGTTAAAACCGTCCTCGACAACTTCCGTCTCGAGGAAGGTGACCTAGTAATACTCAATGACCCGTTCACGGGAGGGACTCACCTGCCCGACATCTCCATGGTCTCACCTGTATATATCGACGGGAAGATTACAGCGGTGCTGGCCAGCCGCGCCCACCACTCCGACATCGGCGGCTACGCTCCCGGATCGCTCGCGCTGGTGAGCGACATCTTTCAGGAGGGCCTGATAATCCCGCCTGTCCGCCTTATATCGAAAGGCGAATACCAGTACGGAACCGAAGAAATGATCACCGCCAACACCCGGAGCCCCCACGAGCGCAAAGGCGACCTCGAGGCCCAGGTAAGCGCGCACACTATCGGCGAAAAGCGAATCAGGAACATCGCCGCTAGGCTCGGACGCGAGGTCATGCTCTCGCGGTTCGAAGAGATCATGGACTACTCCGAAAAGCTAACCCGCCTCGCCATCAGTAATATGCCTGACGGAAAGTACTGCTTCACCGACTGCCTCGACGACGACGGCTTCTCAAAAAATGAGATTCTAATTAACGTTGAAGTAAAGATAGAGGGTAATGAAATAACAGTTGACTTCACCGGCTCCTCCCCTCAGGTCGAAGGTCCCTTCAACTGCCCCCGAGCGGTAACGTATTCAGCAGTCTACTACGTCATGAAATGCGTCACCGGCGCAGAGATACCCGCGAACGCCGGTGCGTTCCGCCCGGTCACCATCAAGATTCCTGCAAGCTCCTTACTGTCGGCAACCAGGCCTCACGCAGTCGGCGGCGGAAACGTGGAGACCTCCCAGCGAATTGTAGATACTATCATTGGAGCACTTGCCAGAGCCCTCCCCCACCTGATCCCCGCCGCATCCCAGGGCACCATGAACAACCTCTCCATCGGCTCGCTCGCCGGCACCTCCGGCAAACCCTGGAGCTACTATGAAACGATCGGCGGAGGTGCGGGCGCAGGCCCGAACCGAGAAGGTGCAAGTGCCGTCCACACACACATGACCAATACGCTTAACACTCCTGTCGAAGCACTCGAATACGCTTACCCCCTGCGAGTCAACCGCTACGAGATCCGCCGCAACTCCGGCGGCCGGGGAAAGCACAGAGGCGGCGGCGGCGGCATCCGCGAAATCCAGGCCCTCGAAGAGTGCCACGCCACGATCCTCTCGGATAGAAGGTCCAGGGGTCCGTGGGGCCTTGAAGGCGGCGAAGACGGAAAACCGGGAAAGAACAAACTGGTCAGGAATGGCAAGGCCGAAAAGCTCCCTTCAAAGTGCAACCTGAAACTCAAGAAAGGCGACAAGCTGAAAATTGAAACGCCCGGTGGAGGAGGTTGGGGCAAGTTGCAGGGTTAACCCGAACCGTATTACGGCGCCGTGTATTGAAGTTGAGTTTTTCCAGAACTGTTCCGATTGCCGCCTGAAATAACTTGCACCCTGTTTGCTCAACAAAGTTTCCGGATCAATTTCATATATATTCCGATGTGATTATTGCAGAGTCAAAGCAAATTATTCTTTGCCTAATGAGATAACCGCAGTATTAAAGCTGAATGCTTACGTGGACCGTCAGGGTCTTTTTTATTGACCGGATCCCAGGATTATGACTGTTTAATTCGAAATAATGAAACATAAGCTGTTTCCGGTTATTGACTGAAGAGAGAAAAGTAAAAATGTCGGGCATTAATTCCTTTTTGAAAAAGTACCGGGAAACAATGGAACACCACCACGGATGGCAGGTAGAGCTAACATGCCCCGAATGCGGTAACGCAAGTTTGCCGGTGTATTCAGGGTGGAAACCGCAATCCTCAATGAATTTTGGAGACAAACCCACCATCTTCGCTGATCTCACTTGCGCCGCATGCGGCCGTAATATTGAAGACGCGGCCGGAAAGAAACTGGTTGAGTTGTTCGCGGACGCGAGAATCCCCCCGGAAAACCGCAAGGTTTTCTTTCTCTTCGCCCTTGGCGCCTTAGCTGCGCCTGTTGTCCTGCTTATTCCGGCGATTGTTACCGGGATAGCGCTGCTATACCTGCTGCCGGTAATAGCGCTGACCTTTATCTTGCCTTCTATTTTACTGTTGAACTACAGGATTGCATCTATCAGGAACCGCTGCGAATGCGGAAAACCCGAATTCCTTTTCATGGGTTTGCTGGGGAGGGCTTACTGCTATCGCTGTTCCTGTTGTGGACGGTTATTGAAGCTGCGGGACTGATCGAAACATCGTCTTCCCTGGGTACCGGGTATTGAATGTTGAGTATGGATTGCTCTACAAGAGGTCAAGGAAGCGGGTATCAATGAGCCGTGAAGTCTGCGTCAAATAAGCCTGCCGTTCTCGCAATGTTTTGTCCAGAGTCCATATTCGCGCTTCGGACAAAAGAAGGAACCAGCAAAGATGAACATCGATGTATCCGACACCTCTCCCGCCGATTCGTCTGCCTCGACGAAATTAAGCACTTCCCCATGGCCTGCTTCAACCGCTTGCGCCAGTTGTTGCAGAAAAGAGAGCGGTTCCGCCCGGTTTCTGATGTTTCCGCAGGAAAACCCTCCCTCGATAAAGGGATGATACATTTCTTCGCCATTATTCAAAAGGTTTCAATCCGTATTAGATGATTTTGCGGCGCGTTTGCGCTGTCCTGGATCAAGTATGCCTTTGCGCAGGCGTAGACTCTTCGGAGTGACCTCCAGCAACTCGTCATCTTCAATAAAATCTATGCACTGCTCAAGACTGAGGTCGGTAAATGGAGTAAGCTGAACGGTACCGTCACTCGACGAACTTCGCATATTTGTCAAATGCTTCGCCTTGCAGACGTTCATCTTGAGGTCATTATTGCGACTGTGCAGTCCCACTATCATTCCCTGATAAACCCTGGTGCCCGGCCCTATGAACAGCTCACCTCTCGCTTCACACATTTGCAGAGCGTATGGTGTCGTTACACCGGCCTCTGAGGCGACAATGGCCCCGTTGCGGGTCTTCTGAATTTTCGGCCCCTGGGGTTCGTAGCCGTAAGGCAGGCTGTTCATTATTACCGTGCCTTTGGTATTGGTGAGCAGTAAATTGCGAAGACCGATCAGGGCACGGGTCGGCAATATGTATGTCATCCTTATTGTGGCGCTGCTTGTATGCTCCTGCTTAATCAGATTAGCGCGGCGTGAACCCAACTCCTGGCTCAGGACTCCCATAAACTCCGGAGGAATTTCAACTATCAATTCTTCTATTGGTTCTTTTCTGATACTACCGTCCATAATTGTAACGACCTCCGGACGGCCTACTTCAAATTCAAAACCCTCACGGCGTAATGTCTCGATCAGGACGGATAAATGCAATTCACCGCGACCCGATACCTTATAGCCGAAACCATCTTCTTCAACGCGCAGACTTACGTTTGTTTCAAGTTCCCGCTTAAGGCGATCACCGATTTGACGTGATGTATTGAACTGGCCTTCCCTGCCCTTCATCGGGCTTGTATTAGGGCCGAGATAGATGCTTATTGTCGGAGCATCTATATCGATTACCGGCAGGGCTTCCGGGTTATCCATATCGGTTATGGTCTCACCGATATGTGCGTCTGGTATGCCGGTCAGCGCTACGATATCGCCGGCTATCGCGCTGTCAACCTCTTCACGGTTAAGACCGCGGTAACAAAAGACTTTATCGATTCTCGAGTTGATGTTTTCGCCATCCCGCTTAATCAAAATCACCGGAAGACCTTTTGTTGCTGTTCCCCGGGTAACGCGGCCGACCGCGTATTTGCCCAAGTAAGAATCATACTGCAAGGCCGCCACAAGCAGCTGAAACGAACCTTCGCTGTCAACGCCGGGCGCAGGAATGTCATTAACTATGGCGTCAAATATCGGCACAAAATCTGTATGCTCATTTGGATTATCCGGCAACTCGAGCCAGGCTTTGCCGTTGCGGCCGATCGCGTAATAGACCGGATAATGCAACTGGCTTTCATCTATGGCAAGCTCCAGGAACAGGTCGGCAATCTCGTCATTGACCTCGTTAATACGGCGGGCCGGCTTATCGATTTTATTAATAATAACTACCGGCTGCAGCCCAAGTTCAAGCGCTTTTAGAAGCACAAATTTCGTCTGGGGCATCGGCCCTTCCTGCGCGTCAACTATCAGTAATACCCCATCAGCCATATTAAGCGTTCTCTCCACTTCGCCGCTGAAATCCGCGTGGCCCGGCGTATCGATAATACTTATCTTGTAATCACCATAGTAAACAGACGTCAGCTTCGCGGTGATCGTAATACCTCGTTCGCGTTCCTGTTCGCCGGTATCCATAATCAGTGACTGCTCCATCTCTGCCTGGTTGGAGCGAAAGGTGTTGCTCTGTTTCAACAGCCCGTCGACGATAGTAGTCTTGCCATGGTCGACGTGGGCGATAATAGCAACGTTACGAATGTGTGAACTATCTCTCATGTACATACTCCTGCTGAAATCATCATGTGTTATATCGAAATTGCGTTGGGACGCTGAACCTTTATGAGTTCTTCCGTCTCCGTGAAGAGGTCCATTTAAAAAAAACACCCGGCATATGAAAGTTTACCACGATATGTTACGTGCCGTTTATTAAATGTCGGGTTCTTTCGCAATGGCGAACATGTCTATTTCCATTTTTCCCGTGATCCAAAACATAAGAATTGCCAAAGGGCGTTATGGTTTCAGAGCGGAAATGATCAGGTGTATATTTCAATCTGCAACTGGCAAGTGGCCTTCAAATAATCAGTTATCAACACCGGTCGCCGGCACTAGTGAAGTATTTCCAGATTCCCGCTTCCCCGAGCCGACTTTTCTTATTGCGGATACCTTGTGAAAGTGTTTAAGGTTCAGGCTTTGCTTTCGATTATCCCTTTCATGTTAACACCTTCCTCCTCCATGTGCTTCTGCATCGCGGAAGCGGCCCCCGTGAGCCTGTCGAACAGTTTCATTACCCAACCGAGCCTGAAGGTGACCCCATATCTATAAATGGTACCGCCGCTTCCTCCCGGCTCCAGAATCTCAAACCCTTTAGTGCCCAGAAGGATGTAAGGAAAAGAAATGCTCCTGTACCCGGTCACCAGTTTTCCGTTTCTTTCTATCCTGGTTATCTTCATCCTTGACTTATACAGCTTCCCCTTGAGGTACTCCTCCGCCACCAGGATACTGCCCACCTCGAAGGTCCCGCTGAGGTTCTCCCACCTTACGTGGTCTTCGGGGTGCATCTCCTTATAATGCTTTTCCATGTCGAGCAGCCATTTTTCGACCGTATCGAGACTCGCGTTGATTTCCACGGAATTGCCTATCGTAAGCATAAAAATATTACCCCTTTTTTTTAGATTCAGTGATTTGTTGATTTCTCGATAATATCCCTGAGGCTCTTGAGCATTTCATTGAAAGCGGTCTTGATTCCCTCGAACTCCTCGCCTTTTCTAACCGATACCTCGACATCAAGATTGCCGTCCATTATCTGCTCGGCGATTCCGGCAAGTTCATCTATCGGCCTGGTTATCCTGGTACGTATGAGGTAGCTGAGTATGAAGAATGTGATCAAGGCCAGCAGTATAAGGAACCCTGAGGACACAAGACCCAGAAATATATCCGCTTTTCGCTTTTCCAGACTGTAATAGCTGTCCAGCGAGTTTATCTCTTCATCCATCGGTTTGAAATCAAACAGCCACAACGGCTTTGCCTCGGGGTCCGGTATAAACAGGTAGGACGCAACCAACTGTCTACCGGTTATTCCCATTTCGGGGACTCCGTTTTCCACCAGCATATAGCTGTTCCCCCCGTCTATTCTTTTCCTGTACGGTTCATCGCTTCCGGCAGGCAGTTCGGCAAGCTCCACAAGGCTTTCCGGTACCTCCATGTAAATGTACTCATCATCATTCGACATAACAACCAGGGGTTCCGGAACGGCGCCGGGTACAATGGGTGACACTATAACCGCGGCCTCCGTCCCCAGCAGTCCATTTTCAATCATGTCTTCCAACAGCATATTGCTGTGAACCTGCGCGGGACACAGTGTTCTGTTCATGACGGCCTGGAAAAATACAAACTGCTCTTGGGAGATATCACCGGTCACTCCCTGAAGCTTGAGTATTTCCACTATGGTGTTGGCGAGGAAGTCATGGCCTGTGGAAATCAACCGTGCTTCCGACTGGATGAGTTTCTCTTTGCTCTTTTCCACGAGCCTGCTTTGTGAATTAAGGAAAAGCGCAAAACCCGAGCCACCGGCGGCTATAAACAGTGCGCATATCAAGATCGTCATCTGGACAAGAATCGACAGTCTTCCCCATCTGTGAATAGTGATTTCCTTCTTTTTATCTGAGGGTTCCTCCGCCGGGGAATGCCTGTCCGCGGCAATGCCGTCGCTCGATATGTGAAGAATATTTCTCAGGCCTGCAAGCATTTCGTTGAAGGTCAGCTTTAGTTTCTCGAACTCCTCACCCTTTCTCACCGGGACTTCCATTTCGAGATTCCCCGCCATGACTTCCTCGGCCGCCATCGCCAGCTCATCAATAGGCCGTGTGATTTTCTTTCGTATAAGGTAGCTAAGGATGAAAAACGAGATGATAATAAGTGCAATCAGGGTAACAGCACCCACCAGGATGAGGTTGCGGTTTATGTTCCTTCTTTCGGCCTGATAGAAACTATCGACCGAAGATAATTCCTCCTGGATGGGAGTAAAGTCGAAATACCATATCTCGCCCATCGACGGCGTCGGACGAAACTTGAAAGCTGTCACCAGGTACTCTCCGTCAAGACCCACCGCGGAGATACCATCAGGCATGAGTTCGTAGGAATTATCGAGATCGACCCTGGCCCTGAAAGGCCTGTTTTCCGACTCGTTCATTTCGATAATATCTTCAAGCCCGGGCGGCAGTTCCCTGAAAATGTAATTGTCGTCACTGGACATGATTACGGTCGGCTCTTCGAGGCCGGCGGCATCCGGAGGGAGAACGAACACGGCGAGTTCGCTTCCGAAAAGGCCGCTCTCGATCATGCCGGCAAGAAGGTCCGATCCCAGCCTCTGAACAGGAGTAATCTTTTCTTCCACAAGTCCCTGCGACGCCTCACTTTCGATTGATCCAATATCGACACCGGGATTCTTGAGAGTTTGAAGCTGAATCAGGAGGCTTGAAATATACTGGTGGCTGGAGCAGATCAGTGCGGCCTCGGACTCAATCAGCTTCTCTTTACATTTTCTTATCACTGAACTCTGGGAGTCCCCGAAAGTTAAGCCGATTACAATCCCCGCAGTCGCAAATACGACCGCTACTAATGCTGTTACCTCAAAAAGAATACGGGACCTTGAGAGTTTTTTACGAAATGTCTTGTTGTGATCAGTTAATCTTGCTGTCTTTACGTCTTCCGTTCGCATTCCACCCAGCCCGAATTAGTCGCTTGCATTGTACCATCAAAGGCCTCTAGCGTTGAGCTTGTAGTATTATTTCACATACCGGTTAAATGCCGCTCTTCCCAGCCTGCTGAGCAGTCTGAAAAGTGGAGGGCAGAAACGCTTCAGGTTATAGCAGGCTACTGTAAAAAGGTCGGCGGTTTCAAGCGCACGGCCGCGCTCGATGGCTTTGATTATCCTTTGGGCCTGCACTTCGGGAGACGTCAGCTTGAATCCACTGTTAATAACCTTCCGCAGCTTGTCCGGATCCCATGTATAGATTTTCATCTTGTCAAAGATAGGCGTCGCGGTATCGCCGGGACAGTAAGCCGTCACTCTTATGTTATGCTCACGAACCTCATCATATATTGTCTCCGAAAGCCCCATGACCGCGAACTTTGAAGCAGTGTAGGGCCCTGTTGAAAAAAGACCGAAAAGGCCTGCTCCGGATACGACGTTTACGATGCTGCCCCTCTTTTGAGCTACCATAGATGGAAGCAGAAAATGTATCGTATGAAGCGTGCCCCAGAAGTTTACTCCCATGACCCGCCGCCACTCCTCGAGGGGGACATCAACCAGGTCTCCCATCATTGTCACCCCGGCTGCGTTTACCAGGATATCGAGACCCCCAAACTCTTCTATTATTGAATCAGCCATACGTTCAACCTTGTCCGCCCGGGCCAGGTCCACGTGATATTCTTTATTTATCACACCCATTTCATCGAGGCGCTTTGAGGTTTCGTGAAGCCTGTCGGCGTTAACATCAGCAATGAGAACCGTACATCCTTCAGATCCAAGTAAAAGTGCCGTCTCCTTTCCCATGCCACTGGCGGCGCCGGTAACCAGCGCTGTTTTGCCTTTGAAGTCTGCCCTTTCATTCAAGGATGAACCCCCTCGCCCCATTACTTTCTGTTTTTTTCATATGGAATCCCACTCAAAGCACAACAAGCAACAATCGAATTGAATCCAAGGATGGACGCTGTTGAACACCTTCTCCATAAAACCATTTATTGAACTGATTATATCACCAGCAGCACCGATGTCCGGCAAAGGCGCGGTTCCGTGAATCACGAGATACCTGGCATAAATTTCTTATTATTCACGATTGAGCATAATTATCGATAGTAATCGTCGATATCTGAGTCTTGGAATGAGGTAATTCGTTTTCATCAGAATTCGCAATGCCCCTGATGCCCCTCGAAACCTCTCCTCCAAAACCGGCTGTGCTAATGGATGATAAAATACCAGTGTCTGGAGGTTCATATGGAAGTAGTACAAATTGAAAGCGGCAAACTGAAGGGCGTTGAGCGCAAAGGGATATGGACATATCAGGGAATTCCCTACGCGGCCGCGCCTGTCGGTGAACTTCGCTGGAAAGAGCCGGAGCCCGTTGAACCGTGGGACGATTTTCGCGTATGCGACAGCTTCGGGCCGTCCTGCCCACAGCCGAAGACAGTGCTTTTCAATGTCGGGAAAACAAGCGAGGACTGCCTCTACCTCAACATCTGGTCTCCCGCTAAAAACCCGGATGAAAAACTGCCGGTGATGATATGGTTCCACGGTGGAGGCTTTTCCACAGGTTCTGGTTCACAATCCATGTATGACGGCATGAATCTCGCCCGCAAAGGTGTAGTGCTTGTCACTTTTAACTTCCGCCTCGGCCCGCTCGGTTACTTGTGCCACCCGCTGCTCGGCATGCGGTCCCCCCACGGCGTATCCGGCAACTACGGCATGCAGGACCAGATTGCGGCACTCAAGTGGATCAAGCGAAACATTGAACTCTTCGGAGGCGACCCTGCGTGTGTTACCGCTTTTGGAGAGTCGTCGGGTGCTATAAGCATCCTGAATCTCATGGTGAGCCCCATTGCCGCGGGCCTCTTCCAGCGCGCGATATCCCAGAGCGGATCTTTTTATGACGCCTACCCCATGCACAGAGGAAATACGCTCGCGGAAGCCGAAGCAAATGGGCTGCGGTTCACCGCGAAGCTGGGCTGCGGCAACGATGGAGATGCACTCGAATCGATGCGCGCAAAAACCGCTGAAGAACTTGTCGAGGCTGCGCATACCTCCTTCCACCCGGTTGTTGACGGCTGGCTGATACCCGATATGCCTTC
>JAFGMY010000026.1 GCA_016927325.1 Actinomycetota bacterium
AGAAAGGGGTGAAAAAAGCGGCTTAGATGGTCTAGAATCTACCGAAGGGACGGATGGCACTGTCCGGTAAGCTCATGACTTTTACACATTATTCTGTACTCAAGTGTGAGCGAATCGCCGTGCCCGGCCGCATCCTTGACGTGTGCCAGGAGTGTTCTTACATCATCCGGGTGAGTTATCCTGACAAGCAGGTCCGTGTCTTTTATGAACTCTTCCGGCTTGTAACCGGATATTGTTTCACATGAGGGTGAAACGTATATGAACGACCCGTCGGGAGCCCGCCACTCTTCCCAGTCATAGGTGAAATCCGCTATTATTCGATACCTTTTCTACGACTCATTGAGCCTTTCTGTCATCAAGTTGCGCTCCGTCGTATCCACAACTCCGGCGACGGCTCCAATGAATTCTCCCTTTCCACTGAAAACCGGGGTTGTTTCGAGTGAAGCGGACAGGGCCGACCCGTCCTTTTTACGGAAGGTGAAATCGTGTTTTTCCTTTATGCCCTTCTTTCTGTTTGAGAAGAAAGCTTTTGCGGTTTTTTTCTCCTTTTCTTCCATAAAGTCGAAGAGCGGCTTTCCAGGCATTTCGTCGACGGCATATCCGAGCATCCCGGCCATTACGCCGTTCACAAACACGGTTCTGGCGTCACCGTCTATCATCCAGACCCCTTCGTGGAGGTTTTCGATAAATAACTGCTGCATCAGCATCGATTCCCGAAGCTCCATGTTCTGTTTCTCCAGAGCGGAAATCCGGTCATTGACCATATTTGCAGTTTCTTTCTCTCCTTTTCTTCTTTCAGTAATGTCTCTAAGGAATATGTACAGTTTCGGTTCATCGGTTTTCAGGATTTGAATGCTTACTTCCACATCGATCAATCGGCCGTCTTTTCTTCTGTGCCGTGTCTCAAATCGGTCGTATCCTCTTGTTCTTATGGTTTCTATACGGGCTTGTGTTTCCTCCGGCTGTTCGACGGCATCTATTTCCGGAATTGCCATTTTGAGAAGTTCATCGTGTTCATAACCGATCATCCGGCAGTAAGTATCATTTGTTTCAAGAATCCGGCCGTAAAGGTCGGTTATGCAGAAGCCGTCCATTGCGCCCTGGAGAATGGTCTCATACTTCAGTTCGGAAATTTTCCTGTCTGTAATATCTTCGCCTGAGCTCAGCGTACCGATAACATTCCCGGATTCGTCTCTGATAAGGGCGTTTCGCCAGGCTATCAGCTTCTCTTTGCCCGACCTCGTTACTATGGGGTTTTCAAAGTATTCTTCAATCTCAAGTTTGCCGGACATCAGATGCGAGAAGATCGCCTCAACTTCAGGTTCGATTGTCTTGGGAACGAAGTTTTCGAACCAGCTCAAGCCGGTGACATTATCCACGTCGCACTCCAGGATCTCACACCCCTTCCTGTTAATCAGGGAAATCTCTCCCTTTTCATTCAAGGCGATAAGCATTACCTGGACTACATCAAGGTATCTATGCAGTTCATCTTTCTGCCGGGAGATCTGTTCTTTGGCGATGCGCAGGGCAACTTCGGAAAGCGCGTGGTCCACGGCGTCCGGCAGCAGGGAACTCAACCTCTGGTCTTTTACGACATAACTGCTGGCGCCGAGCCTGAAAGACTCGGTCGCCACCTGCTCGTCGCCGTGACCGGTTACCATGATAACCGCGGGATTACCTTTCTCTGATTTGATTTCCTCGAGGAGCTTGAGGCCGTCGCCGTCCGGCAACTGGTAGTCGAGGGTGACTATATCGAAAGTTCCCGATTCAAGCTTTTTCCGGGCGGACGAACAGGTAACCGCTATCTCGGACCTCGCCGAGAACTTGCTGCCGAGAAGCATCCTGATCATGTTCGCCATGTCGGGTTCATCTTCGACTATCAGCACATGAATGGGTCCATATGAGTTCATGGATCTGCCCCCGAGGTTGCCGCTTGAATAAAACCCCGTAACAGTATCTTAACATCATGAATTAAGGGATTCGAGCTTTCAGTGAGAAAAACTGTTCAAAGCGGGATAATGTTCGGCTAGAAGGGAATTCCAAAGCTGAAAACCGAGCCCTTATCAACTGCCGGATCCACTCTTATCCAGCCGCCGTGTCCTTCGATGATGGTTTTCGTTATGTACAGCCCCAGTCCGATTCCCGGTATTGAGTGGTGGAGGACATCTTCCACCTGGTAGAATCTGTCAAAGATTTTCTCCCGGTCTCTTTCGGGGATGCCGCTTCCATGGTCCCTGATAGAGAAAACCGTCTGGGAGTCATCCTGCTCAAACCAGATCTCAACCGGCGCGTTTTCAGGGGAAAACTTTACCGCGTTTTCAAGCAGGGACACGATTGCCTTTAATATGAGTTCGTTGTCAATGCTTATGGGATCGTTGCCCACGTTTTCTTTGACTATGAACTCGTTCTCCAGGCCGAGAGTGCGCATGTCCATTATGGATCTGGAAACGAGATATTCGGGGAAAACCGTGGAATAGCTCAACTCAAGCTTGCTCCGGTCAATCTTGGATGTGTCGAGAAGCCCCCGTACGGTGTGGGTCAAACGGTCGGCGGCCTTGTTGATGCTCTCGAATGTCTCAACGATGGTTTCCGAGTCGAGGTCGTCTTTGTGCTGAAGCAGTATTTCGGCATATCCCTTAAAAAGTGTGGTGGGGTGCAGGAGTTCATGTGACGCTATATCGACCAGGTCCCTCAGCTCTTCGGCGTTTCTCTCGGCGACGCTCGCCGCGGCCTCCGCCGCCGCAAGTTCCTTCTCCCGCTCGATAAGTCTCTTGTGCTCCGTAATGTCCCTGGCGATACTCAGGATAGCGGTTGTTTCTCCGTACTCGATAACGCGGCTTATTATTTCTGTGGATATCTGGCTCACGTCCCGGGTCAGCCAAACCGTTTCAAACTTCGCGTATCCTTCGTTCTTTATTTCGTTGAGATACTCTTCGATCAGACCCTCATTTTCAGGACTGTTGATCTGGGCAAGGTTAAGCTTTACGAGGTGGTCTTTTGAGTAATTCAACCGTTCGCAGGCGGTGTTGTTGACATCGATGATGCCGCCGTGAAAGTCATGAATGATTATCGCGTCGCTGGAGTTGTCAAAGATAGTCTTCAGCTTTCTGCGGCTTTCCCTCTGCGCCTCTTCAGCCTGCTTTCTTTCAGTTTCGATATCAAGCGTCCGCAGTCCGAATGAAATGTTCTCGGCAAGCTGTGAGAACAGTGCCTGCTCTCCCTCGTCATGGACCATGTCGCCGGGGATGGAAACCATAATGACCCCATAGACGGTTCCGGCGTTATCAAGCCGGAGCGAATAGGTGGAATTACTGTCGTCTTTGCAGGAGGCGGGACACCAGGCGCAGTTTGCTGAGTCAAGGCCTGTTATGATTAGTCCTTTTCTCAAGAGAGTTTTCTCTATGCAGTCAGGTTTGTCCCCGGACGCAAGATACTCATTCAACCTGACCAGCCAGGGACTGTTTCCTGAGGAGAAAGTTTGAGTCAACAGGCCCGACTCGCCATAAAGCACAATCAGCGCATTGCTGTAACTGCCTGTTCTGACAAGTGAATCGCAAATGTCCTTCAGCATCTCTTCACGGTTTTTCGCCGTAGCTATTATCTGCAGCGTGTCGTTCACTGTGAACAGGACGGTGTTCAGGTGTTTCTTAATCTCTTCATTTATTTTCTGCTCGGACGTGTTAACCAGCAGGCACCGGCCGGACACCACCTTTCCATCGTCGTCTCTTATCGGACTTATAGAAAGGTCGGTCCAGGTGATACGCCCATCGCTTTTAAGCGCCGCAAGTTCGTTGATTCTGATTTCTTCGCCGGCGAGGAACCGGCCGAACTCTCTTTGAATTTTCAACTTTCCATCTGTCGAATCCGCAAACAGGCTTTGGAGTGGTTTCCCGAAAAGGTCACCCATCTGAAAGCCGAGCATTTCGCAGGCTTTGTAGTTCGTTCTTTGAATGATGCCTTTGGCGCCTATTGTGAGATAGGCATGGGGGGCGTCTTCGTACAGTTCCTGATAGCTGGAAATGGTTTTTGTGAGTTCCTTGTATGTAGACCTGAGAGTTTCCGCCAGGGTGTTTATGTCTCTTGCGATAGATTCGACAATGTCGTAACCTTTCGTCTCGGAAAGCCGGACATCAAAGTCCCCGGAGGCGAGTTTATCTATCGCATTTTCAATCTGTTCCAGGCGCTCGTTCCTGTTGGTTGTCAAGCTGTTCTTCCTGTTGGAGTCGTAGTCGTTCATAATCCTGGAAAACTTTTACCTGTCAGTTGCCGCGTGATTTTTTCAACATTACACAGTTACGGTCTTCTTCCGGCTCTGCGCTGCCGGTCCTTTTCCAGGGAAAGACCGTTTATCATTCTTATTTCCATATATCGGTCGTTTTCGAGTTACGGGTTTAATATCCTCTCTATTAACAGCGGAATAAAGGTCCGGGTCCTGAAGCTGAACTGATAATTTTTAGGAAAGAGACTTTGCGGGGGATATGTACAGTGCTTGAGGAAATAAAAATTTGAGGAAGACAGGAGTACCGACAGGTAACCGCAAGACGACCCATTAACGCTTCAGAATATATGTTTTCCTGTATTTGCTTGATATGTTGACTTATGAATTCATTGTGATATAATAGTTCTATTAAAATTGAATTTGAGATGTGCGGTTTATTTTTTTTGTCCAGATTCAGCACAGTTTTATTGTTCTTCCGGGGAAAATTACCACTTGTTGCCAAAGAAGCGATAATCTATGAAAAGAATTTATTAAAACTTTTGCGTGGGGCTCCGGTGTTCAACCCCGGTGTCCAGGGGTTCAGCCGGGAACCGTCCAGGCTCTGGAAAAACAGAAGGTAACTGTGAAACTGAAATCAGGAACCACGAGTCGGAGTTCAGGAGTTGGAAGGAAAAGCAACAAAGCTATGTTCAGATGCCATGGACGGCCTGCAGGAGCTTTTAATTAAACTCAGGCTATTATGCTTAGCGCCGGTTCAGACCGGGTTGTCTTTGAGCTTCGCACAGAAATGCGTTGGGTGGTTCCTCGCTTTTTTCAAGACTTCAAGAGCCACGTTTTTTACTTGAAGCGGATCCCCGAACTGCTTCTGTTCATTTGTCACAACAGACACGGCAAGTTTTACGGGATTGTCGGTGTTAACGTCTTCGTCTCTTAATTCAGGGCAAATTTCATAAATCGTCTCATCAAAGCGTTTTGTAAGGTTGCCGAATATCTGGTCCACCCGTACAGGGACCGAGAGCATCACGAAATCGTCTTCCCCCATGTAACCAAGGAACTCTTCGTCGGGAACGACCAGGTCACGAATGATGTTGGCGACACTTCTTATGAGATTGTCGCCCCGTTCAACCCCGTACCGGTAGTTTACCCTTCTCAGGTTGCTTATATCGATGTAAATGAAGGCGAAAAACTTACCGCGCTGCTCGAGCCTCTTCCTGGTTTCCTCGTATATCTGGTGTTTCCCCGGGAGGTTCGTCAGGGGATCGACAACCATACCCTTGCTTGCTTTAGTCAATACCGCTTTTATTCTCGCGAACAGTTCGGGATTTTCAAAAGGCTTGGCCAGGTAGTCGTCGGCGCCGCATTCGAAGCCTTTTACCACGTGATGGGTTTTATCCAGGGCGGTCAGCATTATTACGGGAATGTACTTCGTGCGGGTATCGGAACGGAGTCTTCTGCATATCTCCCAGCCATCGAGATCGGGCATCATGATATCGAGAATAATGATATCCGGCTGCTCTACTACAGCGGATACCAGACCGGTCTCTCCGCTCATTTCGGTGATTACTTCGTAACCCTCTATCTCAAGGTTTGTTTTCATTACCTCGAGAAGGAGTACTTCATCATCGATAACAAGTATCTTTCTTTTTCTTACTGCCGACATGCTCCTGCCACCCGGATAGGTTTTTATGCCCTGTAATTGTAGCACAACCCGTTTGAACTGCTGTTAAAGCAGACTGTTGCTGAGTAATAGTTCGTTATCATCCAGGGGCGTTTCAATATCCCCGTCTGCGACTATTTTACCGCAATTCATCACAATAGCTCTATCGCAAATTTTCCTGACCATGTCCAGATCGTGGGTGACTATCAGCTTTGTCGCCTTCAGGTTTGAAACGAACTCCATATGCGCAAACCGCATGAAGAGGCTTCTCGCCTGTGAATGCGACGGTTACGCTGAAAACCTCTCGCGCGAATTCGAATTTCTGCCTCAGGGATTCAGGAAGATTTCATGACCGATAAGATCGACCTTGTTGATGCTGGCGCTTATTATCCGCTGTTCGCCGAAAATGTCGGTCAGGATCAGCTTGTCGCCCTCAGGATAAACCGTGACGACATCTTCCATTATTTTTTCCTGTTTGCCGTCTTTTACAACAAAGACGATGGCCTCACACATTATTTTCCTCCGATTCAACCGGCAGTCCCATTTCCTCTCTGGCGATTTCTATCGAGTCCCTGATGAGTGCCTGAAGTGGTTTTTTCACCGTTCCGATAATTTCCAGAGGGGGGTTTGATATGGGCAGCAATATTTTCCGCCCTCCCGCGGAGGCAATGGCGGTTGCGATTCTCGGGGTCACTTCTCCCATCATGGAGTTTGGAACGACTATCGAAAGTGAGCCCATGATAATATCCGCCTCGTTGATAGAGTACTCGATTGCGTTTTCGCCGGTTGCGCCGCGGGTGGCTTTTGCTTTCATCATGTTACTTGTGGCCAGGGCGTTCGTCCCCAGGGCCATGATCTCGACGTCCTCCGGCAAAGCCTGCCGGAGCAGGATCACTATCTGAGCGCCTATACTACCTCCCATGCCGTCAACAGCCGCGATTATCACTTCGCGTCTCCCTTGTATGCCGCCCTTGCTCCTGTCTTTTCCAGGTATCTCTGCGCGGACATGGCCGCGAGGGCGCCTTCGCCGGTTGCTATTACCACCTGCTTGAATGGGTTCGAGCGCACGTCGCCCGCCGCGAAAATGCCCGGGACGCTCGTTTCGAGGTTTTCATCAGTGGTTATGTACCCCGGTTTATCCAGTTCCACCATTTCGGACAGGAAAGAGCTGTTCGGCGTGTTGCCGACATAGAAGAATATTCCTGAAACAGGGACCTCGCTGGTTTCACCGGTTACATTGTTTTCAATGATCGCTTCCTCGACCACGCTGTCGCCCCGCACTTCCCGGATTTCGGAGTTCCATATTATTTCCAGTTTCGGTTCCGAAAGGGCCCTTTCCTGAAGATAACCGGAAGCCCTCAGTTCGTCACGTCTATGCACGATTATTACTTTGCCGGCGAAATTTGTCAGGTGCAGGGCTTCCTCAACGGCGGAGTCACCGCCCCCTATCACCATCACCCGCTTATCCTTGAACAGCGGTCCGTCACATGTGGCGCAGTAGGAGATGCCTTTCCCCATATACTTATCTTCGCCGGGAATCCCCATCTTTTTTGGACTTCTTCCGGTAGCGACGATTATCGCAGGGGTGTTGATCTCTTCCTTATCGGTCTTCAGGGTTTTGAATCCGTTGGTCACATCTACGGAAGTTACCGCTTCGAAGTTCCTGGTTTCAAGGCCGAAATTGTCAGCCTGCAGCTTGAACAGGCTCGTCAACTCCATTCCATCGATTCCATCCGGGAAACCGGGATAGTTTTCTATAAGGGGAGAGTTTACGGCCTGGCCCCCGGTCATCTGTTTTTCCAGGAGCACCGTCTTTATTCTGGATCTGCACAGGTATAGACCCGCGGTCAATCCGGCGGGCCCTCCACCGATTATCACTGTCTCGTATGATCCTGTTGACATAGACTCACCTCACGCTATTCATCTATTTAAAAGCCTGACAAATGATTCTCGTTTCATTGACGGTCGGCACCTCAATCTCTGAACCGCATTTAACATTTTAACATTTGACCGGTCATTCTCCGGGCAGGTCTGTCTTGTCGGGGTTGATCTCTATCCTGGTTTTTTCCACACCCATGCTTTTGAGCATCTCCATTAAGTCATCCTCCATTGTAAGAGGATTGATATTTCTTTCTTTAAGCTCATCCTTTGAGATCCTGATTCCGACGTAGACATAATCAGCATTCTTGACTGTGTTTTCGAGTCTCTTGTTCTGCCTGTAACCTGGAAGATACTGAACGAGCATTAGAATGAATACGGTAATTGTAACTACGGCGATACTGATTATGTATAGAGAAAAACTGACCTTTATAGGGGCCTGCCTGGCAAAGGCGTCTTTCTGCTCCGCCCGGGGTTCTTCAGCGGTATTTTCATCGTTCTTCTTTTTTGCCATATCTAACACCTTTCAGGATTTGACGGCACCCATTTAAGAAACTGCTGCGGTGAAGTTCGTTTCCTACCGGGTGTGTTAGAATTTCTATGCGGTTTATAACAGAAATGAGTATATTTAAATAGCCTTCTCTAAACAAGGAGAAGATTACTATGCAGGGAGGATCAGATCATGGAAGGTGGCGGGAATACCGGTAAGGGTTGGGCCGGCGTTCCGGAGCCGCGCGGAGGCGGGGAACCCCCGGCGCCGCATGGCACTGCGGGGACCGGCCAGGCCGGCACGCCGGGGTCTTCAGGCGTTAATCCTCCAAATACGTCCGACGGGAACGACCGCACATCAGGGGCAAGACCCGGCGGAGGGTATGGAGTGCCTCCGTTGAATTATCAGCAGTATGCCGGACGCTCAAAGAAAAACCGTCCGGGCGGCATGACTTTCCTGGTTGGCTTGGTCGCCGGTGCCGTCGGGGCTTTGCTGGTGCTTTTACTGATGCCTTTAGCCTTCGGTGTCAATCCGGTGGACCTTGTAACCGGGAAGCTCAAGAAAACGGGCGGTACCGGCACTGTGAACGGGACGGTAAAAGTTGTAAGCCCCACTGAAGGGGCTTTGAGTGTTGCGAATATTGCGAGCGAGGCGATACCGTCGATCGTTAATATCGATATCAGAGCACCCCAGCAGAGTATGTTTTTTGATCTCGGCGAGCAGGAAGGGACGGGGTCCGGGGTTATTTTTACCGAGGATGGTTATATCATAACCAACAACCATGTAGTCTCCGACGCCACGGAAATAAAGGTTACCCTTGCCAGCGGAGAGGAGCTTCAGGGGAAGAAGGTCGGGGCGGACCCGGAAACCGATATTGCGGTTGTAAAAGTGGACAAGTCCGGGCTGCCGGTCCTTGAAACGGGCGATTCGGACAGACTGGTGGTTGGAGAGCTCTGTATAGCCGTTGGGAGTCCGTTCGGGTACGAACAGAGTGTAACCGCAGGTATTATTAGCGCGCTTCAGAGGATCGTTACCGTAGGGGTTGTACCCGGGCAGGATACGGTCAGCGTGCTTACCGATCTTATACAGACGGACGCAGCCATTAATCCAGGGAACTCGGGTGGGGCCTTGTGTGATTCCAGGGCGAAGCTGATCGGTGTCAATACAGTGATAGCTACTTCAGCCGGGGGTTCCGAGGGTGTCGGTTTCGCGATTCCGGTCAACACCGCGAAGAAAGTGGCGGAGGATATTATTGCAGGGCGCCCTGTGTCACATCCGTATATCGGTGTACTTGGAGCTGATGTTACAAAAGACCTCGTCGAAAGCAGCGGTCTGCCTGTCGAAAGAGGCGCGTACCTGACCCGTGTCTTAAGCGGCGGCCCGGCCGACAAAGCGGGGATCAGAGTCGGTGATGTCATTGTTGAGGTGGATGGCGAAGCGGTAAAAGGCATGGATTCAGTCGTGAGCATAATTCGAAAGCACAGTGTGGGAGATAAAATAGAAATCGTGGTATATTCCGGTGATGAAAAGAAGACTGTGGAAGCGGTCCTCGAAGAAAAACCGTCCAGTATATAGATAAGTGCCGTGTATTGAATGTTGAGTTATTGCCTTCATTTGATATCATCGATATGACTTCAGCATTTAATACACGGCACCAGAGAAGATTATGAATCCCAGGAAGAGAATCCAGAACTTGATAAGTGAGGCGGTGTCCCGTGCTGTCTCAGAGGGACTCCTGCCGCCGGTTGAGGTCGGGGATATCGAGATGGAGCGCCCGAAGCGAAGGGAGCACGGTGACTGGTCGACCAATATCGCGATGGCTGTGGCGGGCAGGGTGGGGAAAAAACCGCGTGAAGTGGCGGAAGCGGTTCTGGGCTGCATACAGGATGACCCCGGGCTCCTGTCGGGGGTGGAGATCGCCGGACCCGGGTTCATTAACTTTCATTTGAGCCCTGCCACGCTGAGAAACGTTCTTCTCGAGGTCGGCAGGAAAGGGCCGATGTACGGTTCCTCCAACACCGGCAAGGGCAGAAAAGTCCAGGTGGAGTTTGTCAGTGCTAACCCTGTGGGGCCGCTGCACGTCGGCCATGGGCGGTGGGCCGCTTTCGGCGACACCCTGGCAAATGTGATGGCCCACTGCGGGTATGATGTAGAAAGGGAGTTCTACATTAATGACTACGGCACGCAAATCCGGAACTTCGGAAAGTCCATTTCCGCAAGGTATCTGGAGCTGCTTGGTCAACAGGTCGAGTTCCCGGAGGGGGGTTACGCCGGCCACTATGTTACTGAGATAGCCAGGCGGATAGTCGCCGAGCACGGCGATGAATTTAAAAGCGTTTCCGAAGAGGACAGGGTAACGAGGTTTGTCGAGATGGAGTACCCGCGCATGCTCGAATCAATTCGGGAGACTCTCGTGAAGATGTCAGTGGATTTTGATGCATGGTTCAGTGAAAGAGAGCTTTACGATCGCGGTGAAGTGTCCGAGACCCTTGATGAACTCAAAGGTGACGGTTACGCATATGAAAAAGAAGGGGCGCTCTGGCTTCGGACCAGCAGCTTCGGGGACGAGAAGGACAGGGTGCTGGTTCGCTCGAACGAAGAGCCTACTTACTTCGCTTCCGACATAGCTTATCATCACGACAAGATACGCCGGGGATTTGAGATACTCATCGATGTATGGGGGGCTGACCATCATGGTTATGTTCCCCGCATGAAAGCGGCAATGGCGGCAATGGGGTACGATCCTGAGTGCCTCGTCGTCGTTCTCGGACAACTGGTAAAATTATTCAGGTCCGGCGAGCCGGTCATAATGTCGAAGAGGACAGGCGAGATAGTAACACTGGACGAGTTGCTTGAAGAAGTGGGAGTCGATGCCGCCAGGTACTTCTTCCTGCAGAGATCGCATGACTCACCGCTGGAGTTTGATATCGAACTGGCCAAGAAGGAGTCGCCGGAAAACCCGGTGTATTACGTGCAGTATGCTCACGCACGCATCTGCAGCATACTCAACTACTCAGGTATCAGCGAGTCTGATATTTCCGACCCGAAAGGCGTGGATCTCGAGCTCCTGGGTGAAGAAGCGGAGTTTGAGCTCCTGAGAAAAATAAGCGAGCTGGAAGAAGTCGTCGAGTACAGTGCGCAGAAGTATGTTCCGCACCGGCTTACCGGCTACGCCGAGGAGCTTGCCTCGCTGTTCCACGCTTTTTACAGGGACTGCAGGGTGGTGACCGATGACGAGGGCCTGACAAGGGCCCGCCTGTTCCTGGTGAGCTGCGCGCGCCGGGTTCTGGCGGTTGTGCTGGGATTACTGGGTGTTACCGCTCCGGAGAAGATGTGAGGGAAGTTTGGCCAGTGCCGCGACAAGGGATACTCGACTGGTTCGCTAATAGTAGCCCGCGCCAAAAAAAGACCCGGACAATATGGGGTTTGACACCATGTATTTCGGATATCATGTAAGCACGGAAGGCAGTCCCGTATCCGCGATCAAGAGGGGCGTCGAAGCGGGCTGCGATTCAATACAGATCTTCTCCGGGAGCCCGAGGCGGTGGGGCACGCCTGAAATCAGCGGGGAAGAAGCTCTCGCCTTCAGGAAGAGCAGGGCGGAGAGCGGCATCAGATTCGTCGCGCTCCATTCGATCTACCTCGTCAACCTGGCTTCACCGGAAGATTCCATCTATAAACGTTCGATGAGTTCCATCATCAGCGCCCTTGACAAGGCGGACGAACTGGATGCTTTCGCGGTCGTGACGCATATAGGCAATCACAAAGGCAGAGGTGAGGAGTTCGGGCTTGAAAGAATAACGGCGGGCATAAATACTTGTCTCGAAAAGTCCAGCGAAAAATCGCTTCTTCTTCTGGAGACTACCGCTGGGGCCGGAACATCGATCGGCGGCAGCTTCGAGCAGTTTGGCAAGATATTTGAGTCTACGAACCGGCCGGAACGGCTGGGTTTTTGTCTGGACACCTGTCACATCTTCGCCGCCGGGTACGATATACGTACTCCTTCCGGTATAGACGCGACGCTTTCGGATCTTGATGGATTCATCGGGTTGGAAAGGCTCAAGCTCTTGCACATAAATGACGCTAAATCAGACCTGGGCTCTCACGCGGATAGACACGAACACATCGGGGAAGGAAATATCAGCCTTGAAGCCTTCAGGTATATTGTTAATCATCCGGCTTTGAGAGAGTTGCCCGCGATTGCCGAGCTTCCATACGAAAACGCCGGGGACTTCGACGACCTGGCGGTCCTTCGTTCGCTGGAAGAATGATTGGTGATTGGTGCCGGGTATTTAAGATAATACCCGGTACCTGAGATATCACTCATGGTCATGAGAAGCTTCCTTTTGCATCTCGAAGATTATGCCGGACGCTTTTTCAGCTTCTTCAATTGCTGATTCAAGGGCCTTTGTTACCCCGCCAAGTTCGCTTGAGAGTTCCTTGATGCCCCTGTTCCCGGCCAGGGCCGACCACTGTCTTACAGCCTCGAGTTCTAACTCAAGCCTTGACGTCAACTGCCTTATGCCTGTCTTGATGGATACGAAATCAGGGTTAGCTATATGTATTCCGAACACCTCCAGTTGATTCGTGCCGGGTACTGAATATTGAGTTTTCACTACTGTTCTTAATAAACCATATAACATCAACATTCAATACCCGGTACCAAAGTAATAGTGACACTGGCCCTGAATCTTAGCTTATGTTTTCATATAATAGCGTTGTATTTTCATAAACCGGATCGGAGGAGAATTGAACGACTTTGAATACAGGAACGGGGAGCTCTACTGCGAGGATCTTCGGGTGTCGGATATAGCGGACAAGATGGGCACACCCTTCTATCTGTACAGCAGGCACACTTTTATTAGCCACTACCAGGCGATAGACCAGGCGTTCAACGAAATACCCCATATTATCTGTTATTCAGTAAAAGCCAACAGTAACGTTGCGCTTCTAAAGCTGCTCGCCAACGAAGGTTCGGGTGCGGATATCGTTTCCGGAGGTGAACTCTACAGAGCGCTTAAGGGGGGAATCGATCCCGGGAGAATAGTCTTCGCCGGACTGGGCAAGACCGCGGAGGAAATAGAGTATGCGCTCAAAGAGGGCATTCTGATGTTCAACGTTGAGTCCAGCCAGGAAATGCTTTTGATCAATGAAGTAGCTGAGAAAATGGGAAAGCAGGCACCTGTGGCCATCAGGGTTAACCCGGATATAGATCCAAAGACGCACCCGAACATCGCTACCGGCTTGAAGGAGAGCAAGTTCGGCATTCCGCTCAACCAGGCCATGGCGGAATATGAAGTGGCAAAGAGATTGTCCTCGATTAAACCTGTCGGGATTCATCAGCATATAGGATCGCAGATTCTTGAATCCGGCCCGTTCGAGGCCAGTCTCAGGAAGATAGCCAACCTTGCGAACAGCCTCAAAGTCCTTGGCATGGATATACAGTATATAAATATAGGCGGAGGATTCGGAATACAGTACACCGATGAACAACCACCGACCCCGGAGCAGTTCGCGGCGGCGATAGTGCCGATTCTGTCAGGGTCCGGCTGCACGGCCATCCTCGAGATAGGCCGTATGATCGCCGGAAATGCGGGTATTCTGGCGACTAAGGTGCTTTACAACAAGAAGACGGAAGAAAAGGAGTTCCTTGTTGTGGACGCTGCGATGAATGACCTTATGCGCCCTGCTCTTTACCAGGCCGATCACCATGTAGCTCCAGTGAAGTCTCTGGAAACCGCCAGGGAAGTAGTTGTCGATGTGGTAGGCCCGATCTGCGAATCAACCGACTTTCTGGCAAGGGACAAAGTAATTCCTGAAGTAGCGCAGGGAGATTTGCTCGCTGTATTTTCAACCGGTGCCTACGGCTTCTGCATGTCGTCGAATTACAACTCAAGGCCCAGGGTTCCAGAAATACTGGTATCCGGCAAGAAGGCTTACGTTATACGGCGCCGGGAAACTTACGATGACCTGATCACATGGGAGGCTATTCCCAGGGATTTTTGATAATGGACATGCGGAAAAAAGCACTCGAAGTTGATAAAAGGCTGAATTTTGCTTTCGGAGAGGAGTTGGAACCCGGAAAAAGGGACCTCATCCATGAACTGATTCACGCGGTCCTTTCTCAGAATACTTCACGCAACAACTATGAACTTGCCTACAGCCGCCTGGTTTCCGAGTTCCCGGATGTCGAAGATTTAGCGGCCGCGCCTGTTCCCGCAATTGAAGCCGCGATCAGACCGGGTGGGCTTTCAAAGCAGAAAGCGGTCGTGATCAGCGGCATACTGACTTCTCTGAAAGAAAAACGTGGAGACTTTTCCCTGGAGTTCTTGAGGGACCTTAAGACTGAGACAGCCAGAGAGTTTTTGACATCCTTGAACGGGGTGGGACCGAAGACAGCTTCCGTCGTGCTGATGTTCGGAGACGGAAGGCAGGTTATGCCTGTTGATACCCATGTCTTAAGAATTTCCAGGCGTATCGGGCTAATCGGCCCGTCGACCACCGCCGAGAAGGCGGAACTTGAACTCGAGCGTATCCTGCCGCCTTCCAGCAGGGCCAGAATGCACTTGAACCTGGTCAGGCTGGGACGTGAAATATGCCGTGCGCGCGGACCCGAACACGAGGCTTGTCCGTTAAATATGTTGTGTGAGTATTATGAGAACAAATAACTGGGATGAAGTAAAAACATGTGGTTTCCGCGGACAGATCTCTGGAATCAGGCTGGATATCCGGATGTCCGGGAAATATAACCCGAATAGGTCTTTATAAAAAGAGCTAATGTAGTTAA
>JAFGMY010000027.1 GCA_016927325.1 Actinomycetota bacterium
AACAAAGTGGTTCCGCAGGAAAGCCTGATGGATGAAGCTCTTGGGACGGCACGGCAGTTGGCGGAAGGAGCTACCAGGGCGATCGGAATGATGAAGAAGATGCTCAACAGCTCATTCGAATCAGACATACTTACCGCTCTTGACAGGGAAGCGAGCCTGCAGGGAATATCCATAAGCACATCCGATTCCATCGAAGGTGTAATGTCTTTTATGCAAAAACGGGAACCCAACTTTCGGGGCAGATAATTCCACCCGGCACTCCAGTTGCTTTATTTTCCGGAAGGGAAATGACGGAAGGCCCTGTCGAAGCTTGTGTCTGATTCCGGTCTCCCGGGTTTCAGCCCGGGGCCGGTTTGATTACAGTCACCGCCTTGCTTTTTCTGTCTGATTTCTATGGTTGAACCCCACCGTCAAGCTTGCCTACAGTTGAACTGATCCTCCATGCGCTGTCTGTTTCCAACTGACCATATTGACTATAGTCCCGGCAACCACATTAGTCCGTCAGGTGACCCTGAATGTCAGGGTAGAATCCCCCGCCGAACTGATTCCAGCGGCTGGTTCTAACTGTACCGTAGGGACATATGGTTTTGTTTTACGTCCGCAGTGTTTCCGGAGTTTGAGGTAGAAGCCGCAAACGACTCCAGGAAAACAGGAGTTTGAAAGGGGAACCGGAATATGGGTGGCAGAGGTTCATTCGGTTCAGTAGGCGCAGCATTAAGGTTCACTTCAGTTTTACTCATCGTAATTGCGCTGTCGTTGTCTTTCCTGGTTATCATCCAGGGACTGTTCAGCCCGTTCCACGTTGTCGTGAGCGATTCGATGGCGCCTGAAATCCAGACAGGCGACGTGGTAATGATGGGAGAAGTAAACGCGCGCGCGGTAAATGTTGGCGAGGTTATAGTATTCCTGGACCCGGTTGATAAGGAAGACTATATAATCCACAGAGTGATCGGCATGGAGAAGATCGGCAAAACGCCTGTATATATAACGAAAGGCGACAACAACACTGTTGCTGATCCGGAAAAAGTCGCACCGGGTCTGATAGTGGGATCGATGTCATACTCCGTCCCGAAAATCGGCCATTTCTTGAAGTTTCTTTCTTCCGCGCCGGGATATGTTGTATGTGTGATCATACCGGCCGCACTGTCCTTCATTTTTGCTTTCGGCCTTGCGCTGATGGAAAAGATCTGTGATTCATTCAGTAGAAGAAAGAGAAGGTTTGCAGAAGCGTCGCCGCAATATGTTGTGCAGTGAAAGTACGGCCGGGCTGAATCACTGGATCACGCGTTCTCTCAAGACGTGATTGGCGGCGAACAGGCCTCCCAGCATTGAACCGTGTATCGTTCCGCCCAGGCATGATTTGGAGCCGGTCAGGTAGAGCCCTTTTACCGGAGTGCCGGGGCCGAGCCGGTTGAAATAGGACTGTCCGGGTTCAGATGCGATATCGTACCAGCAACCGTGACTTGATGTTACGTACTCTTCGAAATCCAATGGCGTGACCGCTTCATATGCTTCAACATTGGAAATCAGGTTCGGGAATACTTTGCTTACCGCGCTGACCGCTATCTCGGCGTATTTTTCCTTGACCGGACCGCTGCTTTCCACTGCGCTTTCTCCACGGACGATCCCCCAGTTGTCCATGAATGAATAGGGTATCGCGGGAACCGAAATCGAAAGAACGGTTTTTCCTTCCGGCCCGCGGGTTGGATCATGAAGGGTAGGAATCGACAACGCCCACGGGATCTCATCCGGCTCCGGGAACCCAGTGCCGTCATTCAAGCGATCGCAGGTCTCTTCGATTTCGTAGGATGGGTATGAAAAGGCGACTCCGAAATTCATTTCATCCGGAGTCAGGGTTTTTGACATCCCGAGAAAGACGGTCAGGCCTGAAATAGAAGTAGTCTGACCACTGATCCTTGTTCTCAATTTTGCAGGGCAGTCTTCCTCTTTCAGCAGTTCAAGAAAGGTGCGCTTCGTGTCTATATCGCTTATGAAAGCAGTTGTCCCGATCTTTCTCTTTGACCTTGTTGCCAGGCCGGTCAATCTCCCCCTGTCGACAGTCAGCTCCTCCACTTCGTCTGAATAAATGAATTCACCGCCGTTCTGCTTGATCGATGCTACCAGGGACTCTGTCAACACCTGGAAACCCCCGTTGGGAACATAAGCTCCCTCGGACTGGTTTACCAGGAAGTCTATGAAACTGAGAGACGAAAGCCTCCATGGAGGAGTGCCCAGTCTTGGCCAGGGTGCCGCCAGGATGCTTATGAGTCTTTGATCGGTAAAGAACTTTCCTAATAGTTTTGACGCGGTGGAACCTCCGCCGGCCTGGAAGTACAGGGAAGGGTGAAGCACTGAGTGAAGGAGCATTTTCAACCCGCTTGAACCGCCACTCGTCTTTAATCTTATGCCGGCGCTGCTTTTTTCATGTACCTTGCGGACATGATTGAAGAAAAAGTTCAGGTTGGATGTCTGGGGCTGAAACTCGTCTTTTAGAACATTCATGAGTTCATCTATTGAGGATGGAGTCGAGATATCATGGTCCGGAAAAATAAACCGGTGATATGGATTGACTTCCGTCATATCGACGTGAATCTCGAGGTGATCAAGAATACCGGTTATGTCGCCTCCGGCGCCGCAGCCGGTCATCATCTGAGGGAACTGGAAGTTGTAACCTTTCTTCTCAATCGGGGCAAGGTATCCGCCCGGCTTTTCTTTTTTTTCAATAACCAGCAGCTTTGCGCCTTCCTTGGCGAGTATCGCACCACAGGTCAGCCCTCCGATGCCTGTTCCGCCGATCACGGCATCGTAAGTATCGATATGGTTTAAGGATTCCTCCATGAAAACCTCTCTCGCATGCTTTATCTATTGATAGGATTATGAGAATTAATACTAAGATGTACTAAAAAATAGGATTTTTCAAGGCGAGGAGCGAGGTAAAGTAGAAAAACATAAGGAAGACAATGAATAATCGCCGTTCTTAAGCGAAAAATAACTTCAGCAGAGCGCGCCGGTTGCGCTCGAGAGACACATATATTAGCCTCAATTAGCATTTTGGAACACTGGGTCGCAGGAGTGTTGTATGGACTTGTCGGTAATTGACACTGAGTTGGCGCACGATACGGTGGAATACTGCCTCAGGGAGGGAGTCTCCTACTCGGATATTTTCTGTCAGCATCGTGAGGTAATGCAGTTCAGGTATGAGGACGGCGAACTGGACGATGTTTCGTTCGGCGTTAACGCCGGCGCCGGGGTCAGGGTAATCAAAGGGGACCTCGTGGCTTATGCCTGCACCGATGTCTTGAGCGAAGAGAGCCTGAGGATGGCCGCCAGGACAGCGGTGGAAGCGGTAGTAAATTCAAGCAGTGATAAGACTTTTCACATTACTGCGGAAAAGAGGGAAGCACCTCCGGTTGTATGCGATAAAGACGCGGTGTCTCATCGCGCAGAAAAAGTCAAAGAACACCTTCAAAGTTGTGATGACGCAGCAAGAAGTCTGGGTGGTGAGATAAAGCAGGTGACCCTCCTGCACTACAGCCAGGCGGAGAGGGGACTCTTTGTAAGCAGCCTGGGTGAAGTGAGGGAAGATGAATGCGTGCGAACCAGGTTTATCGTTCAGGTGGTTGCGCTCAGAGACGACATTATGCAGATGGGAATGGAGGCTCCCGGTGCCCTGGCCGGTATGGAGTTTTACGAAATTATTAAACCCGAGAAGGTGGCACTTGCGGCGGCCGGACGCGCTTTGACAATGCTTGATGCCGGTCCCGCACCGGCGGGCCGGATGCCGGTGGTCATTAATTCCGGGACAGGCGGCGTACTGCTGCATGAAGCTTGCGGTCACGGGCTTGAAGCCGACCACGTTCAGAAAAATGAGTCGGTATACGCGGGAAAGACTGGAAATGCGGTCGCTTCGGCTGATGTATCGGTAATCGATAATCCGACACTCAAGGGGCTATGGGGCTCTTACCGCTACGATGATGAGGGGACCCCGTCTCAGGAAACGGTCCTGATCGAAAACGGCAAGTTGAACGGTTTTCTGTACTCCAAGTTCCAGGCGGCGAAAGATGGTGTTCCAAGTACGGGTAACGGGAGACGTGAGTCGTTCAGGAACGCTCCTGTGCCAAGGATGAGCAATACTTACCTGAAACCGGGAAGCGCCGACCCCGGCTCGATAATAGCAGGTACCGGCAAGGGTCTGTATGCACATAAAATGGGCGGCGGCCAGGTTGACCCGACCACCGGCGATTTTGTTTTTTCGGTTTCTGAAGGGTACATGATTGAGAATGGGGAGGTGGGGAAACCTGTGCGTGGCGCGGTCTTGATAGGTAACGGCCCGCGGACGCTGGAAATGATCGACGCCGTGGGCGATGACCTTTCGTTCGAGGAGGGTACCTGCGGCAAGGAGGGACAAGGTGTCCCCGTTTGTACGGGAGGTCCGACGTTCAGGGTCTCAGAGATTACAGTTGGCGGTGTGGAAATTTGAGGTGGGAGTGGTAGAAGTTGATGAAAAAAATTGATAATCTCGGCAGGATAGTCGTACCAAAAGGCTATCGTACAATGCTCGGTCTCAGACCGGGAGATGCTTTGAAGGTCGAAGTAAATGAGGGAAGATTGATAATGTACCCCCATCAGGACAGTTGTACATTCTGTGGTTCGGAAGCTATTGCCCATAGCTACAAGGGCAAATGCATATGCAGGGAGTGCGTGGAAACGATCAGGTATGGTTATAGAGCCTGAGCGAATCGTTATAAAGCTTATTTCGTGAAATACCGGGGTTTGACTCAAAGACGCTGTCGACGGCTGTCTTGAAGGACAGCCCGCCGTCCAGCAACCGCTTAACAGCTTCCAGGGCCTGCTCTTGCGAGGCGCGTGGTTTTTCCTTCAAGCCTTCCACCACAAGCACGATTTCACCCTTGACGGTTTTTTGCTCAACGTGTTGCTTGAGTTCCGTGACGGTGCCGCGGTGAATTTCCTCGAACTTCTTGGTGAGCTCTCTTGCCAGGGCGGCTTTCCTGTTACCGAGAATATCGGCCATATCTGAAAGTGTCGCGGCGATTCTATTGGGGCTCTCGTAAAAAATAAGCGTACGTTGCTCTTTAGACAGCTCCATGAGGACTTTTCTTCTCTGCCCGCTTTTTCTCGGAAGGAACCCCTCGAACACGAACCGGCGGGTGGGAAGACCGGATACTATCAATGCTGTAACGGCGGCGTTCGCACCGGGGAGAGGTACCACATTGAGGCCGTGTGAAAGGCACTCCGAGACAAGGTGGCGGCCGGGGTCGGAGATTCCCGGCGTTCCGGCATCGCTTACCAGCGCAACGTCCCGCCCTGATTCAATCTCATGAATAATTCTCCGCCCGGAATCCTCACGGTTGGCTTCCCGGTAGCTGATCATTCGAGTGGAAATATGGTACCTGGCGAACAGCTTCCTGGTGTGACTTATGTTCTCCGCCGCAACGAGGTCGGCGTTCTTCAGCGTTTCGAGGACCCTTATTGTTATGTCCTCAAGATTGCCGATCGGTGTCGCGCAAAGGAACAGTTTTCCTCGATTTGAAGAATTGGCTTTCAAAGCTGGTCCCGCGGTATGGAAAAATACATCGCCCTTTCACAGATCACAGGGTTGCTGCCTGTCAGTGCGGTTGAAAACTCCGCGTTGGTCAGGCCGTCTATCGAGTCAACGTGGATGGTATACCTGCTGTTCGGCCCTATTTCATACTTTTTCGCAGTAATGGTTCCGTTGGGCTGAAGGAAATTGACGTCGATTATGGTTGTTTCATTATTGGGATTCATGACCAGAACATAGGTGTCAAAATCGCCGCCGGTGTATCCTTCGGGCAGGTACCAGTACTTCGCTGACTCCGGTATCCCGGGAGCGTCCGCCCCGCCGTATCTTCCGTAGCTTTCGAAGTACATCGCCCTCTCCGAGATCACGTCCGCGTCCGACTCCAGAAAGGTCGACACCTCGGCGTTTTCCAGCCCCGGTATCTCATCCAGGTGGATGGAATAACGTGAGCCGGGGCCTACCGCATACTCCTTAACGATGTTCTCACCGTCGCTTTTCATGAATGTCGCGGTGACGTTCGCCGGCAGCTCACCCGGGTTCTGAATCAATACATAAGTGTCAAATGAGCCGCCGGTATAGCCTTCCGCAAGGTACCATTCTTTTGAGGTGTCGGTGATGCCGGCGGATGCGTTGCCGTCTTTCTTTCCGTAGTAATCAAAATACTGCGCCCTTTCAACGACCACAGGCTGGTTGCTGGTGATCATCGCCGACACTTCGGTCGCGGCAAGCTCGGGGATATCGTCCACGTGAAGGGAAACCCTTGAATGGGCACCGACCGGAACGGTCTGGTTGTAGTTGAAGCCGTCCGGCCTCATGTACTGCACATTTGCCGTCGCATCCTCGTTGCCGGGGTTCTGGATCAGGATGAACTCGTCGAAATCGCCGCCGGTATAACCTTCCGCCAGATACCAGGTGTTGCTTGTCTTTGTAACCCCCGAGGAGTTGCTGCCGCCGTCTTTTCCGTTGTAATCGAAATACATGGAACGCTCGGCGGCGATCGGCTTGTCCGAATTGAGCCTGGTTGAAACTTCTGTTTCCTCGAGGCCTCCGATGTCGTCGACGTGTACGGTATACCTGGAGAACGGCGCAACTGCATAATTCTGTGTTATAACCGAACCGTCCGGTTTCATGTACTCGGCGGTGACATTGACGGTGTCCGGGTTCGGATTCATCATGAGAACATATTCGTTCAGCGTCCCGGTGGTACAGCCCTCGGCAAGGTACCAGACCTGTGAGGCCTCGTCAGCTCCAAGCGATGCATGTCCGCCGGTTATCGGCGGGGGAGGTGGCGGCGGAGGCGCGGGGGGGTCAAAATGAAGGTTCACCACTTCGAGCCTTGTTCCATCGGGCGCCCAGTTATAAGCCCACTCGGCATCGGCAAGAGCCTGACGGACACAACCGTGTGATGCGCGCTGCCCTAAAAGGCTTGCTCCCGTCCAGGTTCCGGTCGAAGGATTATAAGGCAAAGCATGCATACCGGTATCGGTAAAAAAACCCAGCCACCAGTAACAGTAAGCGCCGCCGTATTTTTCTGATATTACGCACCGGTCATGATACAGGACTTTGAAGAGACCCTCGGGGGTCGGGTGGGAATAGGTACCCGTGGAACAAAGATGTGATTTTATCAGGACCTCGTTTTCGAGGAAATAGATCCGCTGATCGACGACGGAGATTACAATTCTCTTTCCGACGTAGTCGCTGCTCTTGACCTCGCCGGCCTGCCTTTCGGGGACAAACCCGCCGGCGACGTTGCTGAATCGGGTGACACCATCTTTTCCCGTTGCGGAAATCTTGTAGTAATACGTTCCGCCCTCTTTCAGTGAGGTGTCGACGAAATCCATGCGCCGCCCGGAAGGCATATCAACTTCGTTTTCGAAAACCAGCTCGTAGCCGGTCAACCGGTCGGTGGATCGGAATATCCTGCAAGACGCTATCTCCGCCGGATTATCAACTTCCCATGTCAGCTTGAGGACGCCTCCGATACTGGATTCAGGAAGGGTGACTGTCAAGCCGTATGGAGACCCTGACCCGTCCGCGGAAACGTTCCCCGCGGCAAACAGCAGGCCGCACAAACATACGGCTGCGGTGATAATCACCAGTAAGTGGAACTTCTTGTTGTTCAAACACTACACCCCCGTGGGCTTGAATATCGTTTTGTTTTGGTGCCGTGCCCTGAACCTTGTATTATTACGGTCAATTGATCATCAGATTCGAATTGCACGATTCAAGAAGCGGCACCAATCTGTTTTCAGGTACACTGAAGCCGGAAAACTGTATGTCAGTATCCCGGCTCCCTAAGACGAAATTATACAATCAAAAGTTGATATTATCCACAGTTTTGTGATAAAGGCGGTTTGACACCCTGATTTCTGGACGGAAGGTATAATATTCAAAACTATTCATGAAGGGTGGGACAGTTCGTGAACCCGGTTATCGATCAGCTTCTATTAGAGAGTGAAAAGATCGATGGTTTTACCAGTGTCCCCGGCGGACAGTGCGCTGGTATTTCGTACGGGCACACCGCGATTCTGGAGATAGCCGGAAGGGACAGTATCGCGGCGGGGATATTGACCGCCGAGTCGGGAGAGTACGATTCATTAATTCCTACTATTGTTTATACGGGAAGTGAGTATGGGAATTGGAACACCGTATTGCGTAACTGCAGGAAACTGGCTTCCTTTATGCGGGACGCCTGCGGTCTATTGGTTCCGCCGGATCCCGTAATAATAGGCTCGCCGAAATGGTTTCACGCCGTATCGTGCAGGTTCAGCACCGAGCTTTATGAAATGTACGGCATTCCCGGGACCTGTATCGCATGCCATATGTATCTTCATGCTGTTCGAATACCTCTGGCAAAAGAGATTGGAGCGACCGCAATTGTTTCCGGTGAAAGGCTGAAGCATGACGATAAGTTGAAAATTAACCAGCTTCTTCCTGCGCTTGAAGCATACAAGGCCGTTCTGGAAAGCAAAGGTGTAGACCTCGAGTTTCCCCTGAAACAGACGGGTTGCAGCGTGCGGATACAGGAGAAGGTAGCCCCCTTATTCGGCGATATGGAAGACTCGCATTCGCAGATGAGATGCGTTCTTGAATCGAACTATAGAGACCGTTGCGGACAGATGATTTATTCAGAAGGAGGTCTTCAGTCTTACCTGGACGGGTTTCTGGTCCCCGCAACAAGGAAGATATTAGATTCAGTGATTAGTGAAAAAAGACCGATAGACTATATCTCTGCAGTAATGGAAGTTCTCAGAGAGGAGCCTGATTGAAAGTCTTGATGATAATTCTTGATGGAATGGCGGACAGGTCACAGCCTGCCCTGGAAAGAAGAACACCCCTTCAGGCCGCCGACACGCCGAACCTGGACCATCTGGCCGCGGCAGGCGCATGCGGTCATATGTACCCGGTCGCGCCGGGGGTCTGCCCGACCAGCGACATGGCCCACTGGCGGATTTTTGGATACGGCGATATGCATTTCCCCGGCCGCGCGGCAATTGAGGCTCTGGGCGAGGATATAAGACTTGAGCCGGATGATGTGGTCGTAAGACTCAACCTGGCAACCACCGTTGTCGAGAGCGGAAACCGATACGTTCAGATAGCCCCCGCTTATCTTGCCGAAGACCAGGCGGCGTCGATTGTTGAAAGCCTTTCGGGATACCGGCCGGCACACTTCAAAGTCGCGCTGCATCACCTGGGAGGGCCGTTCATTATGATGGTGCTGAGGGGAGGTGCTTCCGCCCATGTCAGCGATTCCGACCCGGTCTTCTACCAGTTGCCTGTTCCAGAAGTGAAACCTTTCACCGGATCGTCGATCCAGGCGGAAAGGACAGCTGAAGAGATCGCCCGCTTCCTGGACTGGGCCGGGGAAACGCTTGTATCACATCCGGTCAACGAAGCAAGAGCCGGGGAGGGTATGACCCCGATCAATTATATTCTTTCCAAGTGGCCTTCCATGTACCGTGAAGTGCCGCCGTTTTCAGCCAGATGGGGTTTTGAAGGATCGATCATTGCATCGGGGGTCCTGTACTCGGGGTTCGCGAGATATTTCGGGATGACTTTCCAGCGAACAATGATTGATGACGACTTTGAAGATATGAGCATGAAGATCGAGTCGGCGATCCGGACGCTGGAAGGCAGCCATGATTTTGTGTTCGTTCACACAAAAGCCCCTGATGAGGCGGCCCATACCGGCAAGCCTCAGAGGAAGGTCGATACAATGGAGAAGCTTGATGCCGCCCTGTTGCCCGTCGTCGAGAGGCTTGCCGGAAACGGGGAGATACTGACCGTTGTGACCGCCGATCACCCGACACCCTCGGGAGGCTCTCCCGAGGTTATGCATTCCGGGGAGTCGGTTCCGGTGGTAATGACCGGCAGGAATGTAAGGGTCGACGACGTAAGGGAGTTTAATGAGATCAGCTGCGTCCGGGGGTCGCTTGGACAGATAACCGGTAATGACATGATGCCGCTCATCCTGAATTTTACCGACCGGGCTAAATTCGGAAACTCCAGGTTGTCAGAAGTGGATTTGCCGTACAGGGTGCCGTGTATCGAAAGTTGAGTTCCGGTTCTTATTCAGTGCAGGCGACATTACTTCAACATTTGATACCCGTATTAGAGAAATTCGTCAAGAGGTTGAAAAGCAGGGTTGAAAGGTTTATATTTATTACTAACGGTAATTACGAGGCGGTGCTTGCCGGAGGATATTTGTGGTGGTCGGATAAGCCCCCGATGCGGGGGCTTTTTCCATTGGTGGATTTTCGGCGCCGGCAGGGAGGCTTTTTGAAGGTTCTGGTAGTATCAGATGTTCACGCTTTAGGGTTGATGGAAGTGAGGCCGGAGCTCGCTTTTAACACTGAGTACTCCGATTACAGGAACAGAAGCCTTCTTTCTCCCGACTACGGGATTATGTACATCGCCGCGAACCTGAAAGCTTCAGGGTATGAGTTCGAGGTGGTAAACCTGGTGGCGGACGTGCATGGGCGTGCGGGTGAATACCAGGAACCTGAAGGGGTGAACGGGTTGTCCACCGGTTCCCCGGTCTCAAAGCCGGAGGCGGTAAAAAGCTCTCGTGAGAACCTTTTTAAAACCATTGGTGCTTTCAATCCAGATGTCATTCTCATGTCCATTTCAATGTACAGCTTCGCGCTCTATTTCCGGAAACTTGCAGGGGACATCAAGACCCGAAGTCCCGGGAGTATTCTGGTGGCGGGAGGGATATACGCGACTTTCCACCCGGTGGAGATCCTGGAAGACGGCTTTGTGGACGTCGTTGTACGGGGAGAGGGAGAAAAGGCCGCCGTAGCCGTGCTGAATTCAATAGAGAGCGGAAAGCCCCTCGGGGAAATCCAGGGGATAAGCTACCGGCTGGAGGAATCTCTTTATCACACACCTGACGTGATTCCGGCCGGGGGGCTTGATATATATCCGCAGCTGTATGAAGTCGCGGCCGAGTTCAAGGTAAAGGAGAGAATCCGGATACTTTCAGCACTTGAGGCGGATGATGATTACCTGGCGGGACGGGGCTTTCTGACCTCGAGGGGATGTCCCGAAGCGTGCACTTTTTGTCTCGACCCTTCTCTGAACAAGGGCAAGGTCCGTTTTCATTCACCCGGGTTCGTGAAAAGGGCGGTCGATTACTGCGTATCTAACTTTTTTAACGGGCCGGGCACTTTTTTCTTCGGCGACGCGGCGTTTACGGCCAACAGGAAACGGTTGTTCAGGATACTCGACCTGATCTCGGAAATGCCCCTTGAGTTCAATATACAGACCCGGGCCGATTACTTAAGCGAAGACGTGGTTCAAAGACTCGCCGGCGCGGGGGTGAAAGCGGTTGCGATAGGTGCGGAGAGTTTCAACAACCGTATACTGCGGGAAGTGGCCGGCAAGCGTCTGGATGCAGAGACGGTAATCGAAGCGGCCCGCACTGTAAAGGACAACGGCATAAATACGCTCCTGACCTTCATAGTGGGGTTCCCCGGTGAAAGCAGGGCGAGTATTGAAAGAACGGTTGATTTACTTGATAAACTCAAGCTTGGTACCGCGACATTCTTTCCGCTTGTGGTGTTCAGAGGCACGCCGCTTTTCGATCTTTTTATGGCAGGTACCAGCGAAAACGACAGGAAAAAAGCGAGAATGAACCCGTTCAGCGAGGAGTTCTACTTCACCAGTGACGAGTTTCCGACTCCGGGCGAGTTGATAAGTTTTACCCGCGAAGTAAACGAAGCTATAACAATTATCCCTCAGTTGAGGCCGACTTCTTGATCTGTTTCTCCATCTTGACGCAGGGGTATTTGGAGTCGGCGCACTCGGGACAACACATGTGATTGATTGCGGCGGGTTTCGCAGGTTTAAATCTGTCCTTTGATTTCCGTTTGAAAAGTCCCATGAATCGATCTTTGTTTTTCAATTTGACGATCTCCCTCACTCTGATCTCCAATTACAGTATACCAGCCGGGAGAGACAGGACTGAAATATACATTTCAAGAATACTCATTTCAAAGGGTTGTTTCGTTTTACACAATGGAAGAGACCGGTCGGAGGGTTATTGGGACTTACCCCTGTTCAGGCACCGGAACTGGCGGATGTTATTACTGATCCGGCCTGCGGTTAGAGAATGGAGAAGTTTTGCCTGATGCTGAAAGCGGATTTCGAAACTGTTACAGGCATCCGAGGAGAGTCGCCATACGCGACTGTGCCTGCTGCGGACGGCCTATCTGCAGGGAATGCGAGGAAGAGAGCAAAGACGACTTGTTGTGCCTTCCCTGCAAGCAGGAGCTGAAATCCCTGGAAGAAGAACATAAGGAACCGGTCGTCGAAGAGGGGTACCGGATAGGCCATGACCGTGCCAGGCTGAACTTGGGCGATATGACCGTTTTTGATGATGGAACGGTAGTGGTTCCCCCATCCGTTGCGCCTGAAAAAGGATCCGAAGACGCTGAAGCTCATCAAGCTGAAGAAGAGGGTTTCCCGGCCGAAGGTGTTGACGAAACAGAGGTTGTGGGGGAAAGGGCGGTTGAAGTTGCGCCGCCCGAAGGCGCAGCCGAAGCCGGGGCTGGGGGTGGAGAGGAAAACGTTGGGCCCGATACCCCGGCGGGAGTGGAATCGGGCGCGCTGGACTATGAGGAACCATGGCTCCGCTTGAGGAAACCTGTTGAGGTTCCCGGGGGGGATGCAGAAAGAGCCGGTGCTGAAGAGGTTGAAATCGAGCCGGGCGGACCGGTCAGGCAGCTTTTAATCGCCCTTTCTTACTCGCTGCTGGCCGCCGGAGCGCTGACGGGACTCTGGTTGATAATCGCGTTTATCTCCAGACAGTGGAGCCAGGCGTCGGTGTTCTCAATGGGAATTGTCGTGCCATGGGTGCTTTACAAGGGGTCACTGGTCAAGAAACGTTTTGGAAGGCGCGTGTGGCGTGAACCCCCTCCCGCGATGATGATGTCAATCACATCGGCCGGGATCATGGCCGTCATTGTTCCTTTTATGGAGTACTTCGCGTTCAAGATAATCAGTTCAAGTGAAGCACTGCTCCCCTTCAGCGATTTTATGCAGCGTTATTTCAAGCCGACGGGTTGGATGCT
>JAFGMY010000028.1 GCA_016927325.1 Actinomycetota bacterium
AATAGATTTATTCCAGATGTCATTCATGGGTACACCTTACTGGGACACCTCTTTCGGCGAACTCTTCCGAGTTGCTTTTGATGAGCTGGGGCCCATGCTTAGTTCAATTGCGGACCACGGCACACCATGCGTCGGTTATCCCAAAGGGGGCTTAATCAAATACACCTCAATGATGTGCCAAGGGATATCAAATCATGATGGAGAGATACGGACAAATGTTGAAATTGAAAATATTATTCTGGATAAAGGGAAAGCGGTAGGAGTACGCACCCGAGATGGTGAAGAGATCAGGGCCAAGGCAATAATCAGTAATGCCGGGATAAAAGAGACAGTGCTCGACCTGGTTGGCAAAGAGCATTTCGAGAAAGAATACGTCGAATACATAGAATCGCTGGTGCCGGGGACCACTGGGATGGTTGTGAGGCTTGCCCTTGATGAGCCTGTGTCCGATCTGCATGCGATTATAAGTTTTCCAAATAAAGACATACAGACTTATTTCCGGAAGGTGTATGAAGAACACGAGCTTCCTGATGAAATACCGCCGCATCTCGTTACATTTCCATCAAACCTGGATGAAACGCTTGTGCCCGAAGGCAGGCAAAATGCCCTGATCATTTTATTACTGGGTCAAGATACTGAAGTTGACGAGCATAAAATGCATGATCTCGGGCTTGCGTCAATGGAAGAGGTAATCCCTGGAATCAGTAAGCATATTATGTGGAGTGATTACCTTGGTCCGAAATTCTGGCGGTCCATGGGCGAAGAAGGAGCGGGGATAGGTCTTGCACAGTCTATCGGACAAGTAGGAGAAAAGAGGCCGTCGATATTATCGCCCATTGAAGACCTTTATTATGTGGGAATGGAGACAGGTAAGGGAATGTCCGGTATATGTGGTGAATTTGCTGTAGACAGCGGGCTTGCCTGCGCTGATTATATTGTCAAGAATGCCCCCGTAACCATCTGATTTCGACCCCGATTGTGAAAGGGGATGTGAAAATGTCTTTAAAAGATTATGAATACGAGATGTCACACTGCATCAGGTGCTCCTGGTGCAAGTTCGTGCCGTTCCAGTTGATCAAGAGCAAGAGATATTCCTACTCTTGCCCATCGGTGGCCTACCGCAACTTCCACATGTGGAGTGCCGGCGGAAGAGTCATCCTGGGACTGGCACTGGTACAGGGAAGACTGAAGGAATACACCGACACCATGAAGCAGGCTGTATTCGAGTGCACCATGTGCGGTGCCTGCCAGTCCTCCTGCCGTGTAAACAACTACAACCTCAACAACATTGAGGTACAGCAGGAACTCCGCCAGCACTTCGTGGAGCAGGGACAACTGGTCCCCGAGCACATGGCGGCGATAGACGGCCTCAAGAAGGAAGACAACGTCTTTGGAGAGCCCAAGGCCGATCGTGGCAAGTGGGCCGAAGGACTGGACTTCCTGAAAGACGCCAACACCGAAAAAGCGGACATCCTGTTCCACGCCGGATGCCGTATCTCCTACGACGAGGAGCTCTGGCCGATAGCCCGCAGTGCTGTCACCATCATGAACAAGGCCGGACTGGATGTCGCAATAGCAGGACAGAACGAGGCCTGCTGTGGTGGTAGGGTCTACGAGATGGGATACCTGGGCGAGATAGAGAAGTACGCGGAAGACGTAGCTGGCCGGGTAAAGGCCTGCGGCGCCACCAAGATAGTGACGCTGTGCGGTGACGGCTATGCGGCCTTCAAGAACTTCTATCCCCAGCTGGGGCTGGACCTCCCCTGCGAGGTTCTCCACGTAACAGAGGTAATGGATCAGCTGATAAGTGACGGGAAGATCAAGCTCACCAAGAAGGTACCGATGAAGGTCACCTACCACGACCCCTGCCACCTGGGAAGAAGAGGCGAGCCGGGAGTCAAGTGGGAAGGCGAGTACAAGAGGCTGCACGCCCACATGTGGGCAGCGGTCCCCGAGAAGCCGATAAAGCTCGGCGTGAACGGATGCTTCGACCCGCCGCGTAACGTCTTGAAAGCCATCCCCGGCCTCGAGCTCGTGGAGATGGAGCGCAAGCGCGAGTACACCTGGTGCTGCGGCGCCGGCGGTGGGGCCTGGGAAGCGTTCGACGACTTCGCCTCCTGGACCGCGGCCGAAAGGATCGAGGAAGTAAAGTCAACCGGTGCGGAGGCCCTGGTTACCGCCTGCGGGTGGTGCGAGCGCAGCTTCAAGGACTCGGTTGAGGAGAATAGAGAGAAGATCAAGGTTTACGACGTAATAGAACTTGTAGACCAGGCTATGGGCTGATAGTAACTAATAATAAAAGACAAACCGGGGGGTCTTTTTTAACCTGACTCCCCGGTTAGTATTTTATTAAACAAATTCGTTTTATAATTCACGAATTGTTACTGACTATTTATCCCTAATAATGCAGTTCAAACTTAATTAGACGTGCATCGCTTGCCCTTTCCCTTTTAGAATTAGGCGAATCAGACCAATGACTAGCCTGTTCAAGGAGGGACAAAACGATGCATGTTAAGTCTAGTAGAAAAAAAGGAAAAGGCCAACTGGCAATTAAGTTTACCGATAAACCCATTACCCCTTACGGCGGCATGGCGTTTATGGCCGACTACTTCAACAGGGTCGGTCTCGGGACGTTATTTGAAGATGCTCTTCCGGACAGAAGGACCAGCCCCAACGCAATTCCGGTAACGGACATATGCCTGTCTTTCATTACCTCGGTACTGTGCGGAGCACAGAGGTTCGCCCATGTACTGCGCATCCAGAACGACCGGGCGCTTGGTGAGGTTATGGGTGTAAGAAGGATACCGTCGGCTTCCACCCTGACGAGGTATTTTGGAGCATTTACTCACGGAGACGTGGAGCGAATGTCGGAAAAGCTATCCAACTGGACGTTCGAGCATATCTCAAGAGAAGAATCCGGTCATACCCTTGATCTCGACTCTTCGGTGTTTACGCGTTACGGCAACCAGGAAGGGGCAAGAAAAGGGTACAACCCCAAGAAGCCGGGGAGACCTTCACACAGACCGATATTCGCGGTTCTTTTCGAATCCAGAATAATAGCCAACCTGTGGCTCCGCTCTGGAGATACTTCCGATCTTACCGGAATCGAGCAGTTTATGGACGAAACTCTCGGGAGAATACCAGATGGGGTAAATATCGAAAGGATACGCGCGGACAGCGGGTTTCACTCTGAGAGGGCCTACTCCTACTTTGAGGAGCGGGGCCTTTACTATGCGGTATATGTACGCATGGATCCCAGGATACAAAGAAAGATCGCCTCGGTATCGGACTGGCTGCCCGTTGACGGTGATCCGTCCCGGGAGGTGGCGGATATCTCCTACCGGGCTCTCAAGTGGAAGAAAGCCCGGAGAATGGTGATCATACGAGAGCGGGTACAGGAAGGAAAGGATAACCGCGGCAAGAAGCTCTTCGAGATACCCGACTACACCTACAGCGCGGTATTTACCAACATGACCGAGGATCCGGTTGAGGTATGGCGCTTCTACAACGGCAGGGCGGACATTGAGAACCGCATCAAGGAACTCCGCTACGACTTCGGGGCTGACGGCTTCTGCCTTAACTCATTTTACGGAACTGAAGCGGCACTGAGAATTATCGCTCTTCTGTTCAATCTCATGACCATGTTCAAGGAAACAGTAATGGGTACAACAAGGCCGACCCTCAAGACAATCCGCTACCAGGTGATCGTTACAGGAGCACAGCTTGGATCAAGTGGAAGAAAGAAGATCCTTCGCAATCAGGTGCCTACCATTGGATTTACGTTCGAATTGCACTAACCGCACAGCGCAAGAATAACACATGACGAAGCGGAGCCGCAGGCGAAG
>JAFGMY010000029.1 GCA_016927325.1 Actinomycetota bacterium
GGGCTTCCTCCAAAGGAACCAGTTTTCCGTGGTATGTTCCACCAAGGTGGTCTCTCAGTTGTTGAGGAACGAGGTTAAAGAAAGGCATTCCCATTCTGCCGGCTCTTATATAATCATTGGTCTTGCCGAGGTAGATCAGACCGTGCGGCCACAGGTCCAGCCGGTGCCAGCCTACCATGCGGATGTAGTCTTTGGTGCTCTCCTTCATCCTTGAGTACGCAAATACCGCACCTCCGGCAGCGAGAGTTGTTGCACCGAGAATAGCGTTTCGCGCGACCTTGATTTTATTCATCCAAAGTACCTCCTGTGAGATTGACTGGTGCCGTGGAAAGTATGACCGGTGCTTTCCTCCGTGGCTTGTTCCTGGAACTTAATACAGCACTGACAGGTGTCATGGTTGTATTCTATCAACTTTTGTGGCAGTAGTGTCAAAAGTAAGAATTAAGAATGATCCTCGGCGCAATTGTTTTCTAACCCGCGGCTTATACACTCTGTGCATCCTGGAATTTAACACCTGACTTGCGTGGAAGCTCGTCAACCAGCAGGGGTTCCGGTGTTCCCGGTGCCCTTGCCATGGTGACAGCATCGCTGGGGCATACCGCTTTACATACGGCGCACCCCATGCACTTGCTGAAGTCTACTTTCGGCACTTCGTCTTTTTTTATGGTCATCACGTCAAATATGCAGGCCTTGACGCATTTTCCGCAGGAGGTGCATTTCCCGGCGTCGAACACGGGCATCAGTCCGGAATGACCGAAGAAAGGGACACCCTTGTACTTATGCCCCTCAACGCCTGCGCAGCAGCATTTACAGCAGTTGCAGATAGCGTAGAAACGGCCGCCTACGGCGTCTTTAAAGAAAGCGGCGTGGAGACTTCCCGTTTCATCGGTTTCTTTCAAGATGGCCATGGCCTCTTCAGAAGTGATCTTCCGGGAGAGTTGGGGCTGGTGGTCGAGAACGAAGCTTACAAACGGCTCACCAACGGCAATACATACTTCGTCGGGGTAGCAGTGGTTGGGGGAGGTGTTCCTGCAGAAGCATTTGCACACAGCAATAGAGTCACCATGTTTCAGAATTATATCCCGGCAGATTTCATACGGGACGATCTGTTCCAGGTCGAGTGCTTCGATATCTTCCTCGACCGAAACCAGCTTCTGCGCTTCTTCGAGCGGGACCAGTTTTCCGTGGTACGTTTCACCGAGCAACTTCTTGGGGTAGGACGGCACAAAGTCAAAGAATTTGAGGCCGATTCTTCCAAGGCGGAGGTAATCCATGGTGCGGCCGAGGTAGAAAAGCCCGTGAGGCCACCTGTCTATCCTGTGCCAGCCGACCAGCCTGATGAACTCCCTGGTGCTCGGCTTTGATCTTGCAAGAGCGATCCCGCTACCGATGCCCACAGCCGCTCCCGCGACAAGGTTAAACCTGATATAAAGCTTGAACAGTTTCTTAAAGTTCATTACCGCCCCTTTCCTGCTGCCGCGCTCTCAAGACTATCCAGGGTTGTCGATTCAACTTTTAAATACTTGATCTTAAAAGCTCATCCATTAATAACGGTTCCAGCCGGTTCGGCGCCTTCAACATGGTGACCGCATCACTTAGACATACCGAGTTGCATGCCGCACATCCCAGCAGGCTTCCAGATCAACGCCCGGAACTCCCTTTTTGAGTACACCGTGCGGCCATTTATCTATCTGGTATACTCCGGTCCGCCTGATGTAATCCAGGTGGGGTTCTCTGATTTGCCGGAGGGGGAAGACTGTGGCAATCGCTGCTGATATGGCGGCCGGTATGCCTGTCGGGATAGCGATTACTTTCTTCATGAAACATCTTCCTTCCGGTAGAGTTCATTATAATTATTGACAGACACGCAACCCTGCTGATCGATGAACAGCCGGCATATTCCGGTGAAGGGTCTGTCCTGTAACCACGGTGATTTTGTGATTATATCACATGTACGAAGGTTTCAAATTAAGCTTTCATCCGGAGATACCGGCTCTGGCTTACTAGAGGTTATCTTTAAAAAAAGCCCGGGCGAGACGCAGGCCCGTTTCCTTGTCTCCTGGTTCGAGCTCCCCGTTTTCAACCAGATCCCCCAGGTAATTCTTGATGTCTTTGATCCAGGGGCCTTGCTCTTTGTTAAACTCCGCGATCAGTTCTTTTCCGTTCAGCGGGGACTCGGGTATTCCGGCTCCGCTTCCCAGACCGGTTGCCCGGATTCTCATTTCAAGTTCATCCACGGCTTTTAAAAACCATTGCGACTTTTCCAGGTTTCCCGCCTTGATGTCCGCCCTGGCAAGCTTCATGACCGCTTCAGGAGCGATGAGTACTTCATCACCCTTTATCATGGTGCAGTCCCGGACAAATCTTCTTACGGCCGCGTCGCTCCATTTGCCTTCGTAGTAAATCGGTCTCATGTGATAACGGACAAGGAAGGCGGTCTTCTGAATATCCAGATTGCTGTACTTAAGGTTTTTCATGGCATTTCTTGTAATTTTTTCACCCACGCGTGCATGTTCAGGAAACCGGACTTTCGGTTCCGTTATTTTCACGCAGGGTTTTCCCACGTCATGGAACAAAGCGCCCCGGCGAAGAAGCGGGTCGGGCTCGATATACTTCAGCACAAGAAGGGTGTGCCCCAGCACATCCGCGCGGTGGTAGGCCTCCGGCTGTTCGACCCCGTGCATATCGCCGACTTCCGGGACCACATAATCCATCAGGCCGGTATCGACCATCTTGCCGATGCCGGAATCCGGGTATGGGGAAACCAGGATCTTCTCGAGTTCTTCACGGCGGCGCTCCCGCGAGATCTGTTTGAGCATCGAGGCCCCGCTCGTGAGCACCGCGGCCAGGTTGTGTTCGATCTCGTAGCCCAGCTGAGACGCGAATCTTACCGCCCTCATCATCCTCAAAGGGTCCTCGGACATTCTTACATAAGGATCGCCGGGGGTTCTTATTATTTCTCTTTCGATATCTTCAATGCCGTTATACGGATCGCTGATCCGCCCCGGATCTCCGGCGACATCGACAGCGACGGCGTTTATTGTGAAATCGCGGCGGAGAAGGTCTTCGGTTATATCGTTTACCGGCGTAACGGCAGGATGCCGCGAACCGGGCTCGTATTCATCACTTCGAAAGGTGGTTATCTCGAGCGAATGATCCTCGGTTCTTATTCCTACTGTTCCGAACTTTTCGCCCAGGTTGAACGGTTTTCCGAGGCCGCCCGCTAACGTTTTTATTTGAGCGGGTGACAGGCTGGTTGCGAGGTCGATGTCATTTCGGTGCAGGGAAACGTCGCCGGTCCGAAGAAGGTCCCTTACCCAGCCGCCCACAATAAAAAGTTCTCCGCCTTTTTCAAGGACCATGCGGCCAAGTATTAACAGTTCGCCCGGTATCGCCGTTTTAATGTCTGGAATGTCGATCATGGTATTAATGATACCAGCAGCAGCTTTCTTTCGTTATATAAACAGGGGAGCCGGTTTAGTTGTATTAATATGTGTTTTTAAGGAGATGTGTCGAACCGACTTCAGGCAGACAAAGCCATGTTTTCTCTCTTTGCGGCCTGGAGGGTCATCAAGTGTATAGTATAAATTTCCACCATATGTATAATTTATCCAGGCAATCACCGACATCGGGAGGTACAAACATGGGCAGGTCGCTCAAGCTTCTAGTCGTTTTCTTTACCCTTTTCCTGTTACTGGCGGTCTCGCTTCCCGTTATGGCGGCTCCCTCCGGGCGGGATGCGGCTGCCGGGGAGACTATTATCATGTGCGGCCGTTCGGTGATGGAAAACTGGTTTGCTTACTGGGGCTGGGACTGGGACGAC
>JAFGMY010000030.1 GCA_016927325.1 Actinomycetota bacterium
AAACCGTTCGAGACCCCGGTGTCCGCTCCTTATCGCATGGATATCGCTTTGACTTACCGCTGCAACAACGACTGCGGCCACTGCTATGTAGAAAGGAAACGGGAGTTTCCCGAACTTTCCACCGGGCAGTGGAAAGAGGCGATCGATAAGATATGGGATATGGCTATTCCCCATATAGTGTTCACCGGCGGAGAAGCAACCATGAGGGAAGACCTGGTGAAACTGGTTGAATACGCCGAAGACCTGGGACTGGTTACGGGCCTTTTGACCAACGGCCGGAACCTGGCAAAGGACGGTCTGATGGACAGGCTTGCCGAAGCGGGTCTTGACCACGTACAGATAACTCTTGAGTCGAACATGGAGGAGATTCACGACCGGATGGTGGACTGTCCCGGTGCCTGGAAGGAGACGGTTGAAGGCATTCACACCGCTGTGGACTCTCCGGTTTATACAATCACAAATACAACGATATCGTCAGTCAACCGCGACTCGATTATTCCGACCGTTGATTTCATTGGTGAGCTGGGCCTGGAGACGTTCGCCATGAACGGTATTATCTACACCGGCGGGGCAAAGGATTCGGGGCTCGGTGTGCCGGAGCGCGAGATGGCGGATATACTATCTGAGGTTGAGGAAAAGGCGATCCGGAAAGGGTTGAACTTCATCTGGTATACCCCGACCCGTTACTGTGACCTTGACCCTGTCGGACTCGGGCTCGGTCCCAAGCAGTGCACGGCGGCGAAATACAATATGTGCATCGAGCCCAACGGTGATGTGATCCCGTGTCAGAGCTACTTCGATCCCGCCGGGAACATCCTGCATGATGAATGGAGCTCGATCTGGAACGCTCCCGTATGCCTCGCTATCCGGGAACGCCGGTTTGCGGATGATGAGTGCCGGGATTGCGAGACATTTCCGATTTGTGGCGGGGGATGTCCCCTTGCCCGTGAAAAAGGTGTCGTCGCCTGTTTTGAGAGCAGGTCGACCGGTTGAGAAAGGCAGTGGCGGGCTCATTTGGATTCTACTGAAGAGGGCGATCGGGGCGCTGCGGGTATAAGCGTCGACGAGCTGCATAAGTTCTTTGAGAATCAGGCGCTGCAGACTCGGAAACTACGCCGTTTCCTTTACCGCAAAGTTGGATTGACAAGACAGCGGAAAGTGCTTGACGCCGGTTGCGGCACCGGTGTAATAACCAGTGAGCTGTCGGAAGCCGCCGGCGGAGCGGTCGTCGGTGTCGACAGGAAGAATGAACTCATTGAGTTTGCCATGAGGAGTTTTCCGGGGGTCGATTTCATAACCGCTGATTGTGGTTCCCTTCCGTTTCAATCAGACAGTTTCGACCTGGTGGTCTCACACTTTTTCCTGATGTGGGCCGATAACCCTCATGAAGTGACAAGGGAGTTTTTCCGCATTCTAAAACCCGGCGGCATATTCGTTGCATGTGCTGAACCCGACTATGGCGGGAGGGTGGAGCATCCGGAAAACCCTGAGTTCAGTGATGCACTCCGCTCGTCGCTGGAAGTCAAGGGTGCGGACACCCGGATCGGAAGGAAGCTGGGATCGATACTCGAAGCAGCCGGCCTTGGGTCGGAGGTCGGCATTTCGTCGAACCTGATCGCCGGCGGGGAACTGCTGCGGGAGTATGAAGCAAACAGGCTGCTTTATAAACACGATTTAAGGGCGGTCCTGGATAAAACCAGTACCGATCGAATTTTACGGATCGAGCGTGCGCAGATAGAGCGGGGAAAAATATTGACGGTACCGATCTTCTGGGCTGTCGGCCGAAAACCCGTTTGAGAGCCGTTTTATGAGTCCTGCAGGGGTCTGGCTTGAACTTACCCCAATATTCAGCCCGGTTCTGTCCACGGACGGGATTGCCACACCGCGCGGCCTGAAAGACCACGCCTCAAGGGGTGTGCCGGGATTGCCACACCGCGCGGCCTGAAAGACCACGCCTCAAGGGGTGTGCCGGGATTGCCACACCGCGCGGCCTGAAAGACCCCGCCTCAAGGGGTGTGCCGGGATTGCCAAACACCGCGGGAAGACCTTCTGCTTCTCACATTAACTCAATGTTGCACAACTCAAAGATCAAACTGGAAATAAATCGTCGTACGTTGATGGTTATCAATGCTCTGCCCCGGGAGCGCGTGTAATCTACTGTTAAAGAATCTCAATCGATATAAAGGGTGAGTAAGATGGCAAAAAGTTCTGATAATGATAAGAGTCATGGTTCCGGAATGTGCTGTCCCCATTGCGCTCTCGCCAAGTACCCTTGCGCCAATATGGAGCGGACGGGCAAGGGTAAAGGAAGCAAGGGGACCGGCAAAGGGAAAGATTAGTAACAAAGTCTACTCCTCCCGGGTGCCTCTTGGTGCTGACTACACTCAGGCCGACAAGTAAGCAGCCCCCAGTGCCATCTCCTGCTGCCGAGCGCCCGGGAGGAAATTTTAGCAGGGTTGCAGTGCAGGGTGCATTATCAGTAGCGTGGTGCCGGTTTCCTGGCGGGAATCGTGAAGGAGACTTACGGGGCCTGAGAAAAAGAATGCAAGGTGTGGTCAATGGACAAGTCGGGTGGATGTGAAAAGAGCGGCTTCCGCTTCAGCCCAAGGCCCAACAGGGCCGGCGAGATATCCTGGCGGCACTGGGAAGAAGGAGCTTTCCAGGAGGCCGAGGACGAAGGCAAGCTGGTTTTCCTTTCAATATCGGCGGTATGGTGCCACTGGTGCCATGTAATGGATGAGACGACTTTGTCCGATCGCTCGGTGATCGAAAGACTGAACCGTGACTTCATCCCGGTAAGGGTAGACAGTGACAAGCGGCCTGACATCAATAGGAGGTACAACCAGGGAGGATGGCCGACTATCGCTTTCCTGCTTCCTTCGGGAAGGCATATCGCTGGAATGACTTTTTTGCCGGCACCACAATTACTGAGACTACTCGATCGCGTTCACGCGATTTACAGCGACAATAGAGACGCGATCGAGTCCGATCTGGCGACGCTCGCCCTTGAAGAGCACAACCTTTTAATGTCATTTACAAACGGGACCCAGAAAGACCTTAATGTGGTGGAGGAAGTCCAGGCCGTCATTATCGGGTCTTGGGACAGGGAGAACGGCGGCCTGGGCGACCAGCCGAAATTTCCAAACTGTGAAGCGCTTAATTTTGCTCTTGAAAGGTACGTTGAGACGGGAAACCCGGAGTTGAAGGGACTGGTGGAATCAACTCTCGACGCTATGAGTGCGGGGGAGTTGATCGACAAGACTGAAGGTGGATTCTTTCGTTACGCAACCGCGGCGGATTGGAGTTCGCCGCATTTCGAGAAGATGCTCGGCGACAACGCTGAACTTATATCCCTTTATATAAAAGCGGGAAGCGCCCTAGGCAGGTATGACTATAAGGATGTGGCTGCGAGCACGCTCGAGTATGTGCTTTCAAACCTGGCCGACGAAAACGGAAGAGGGTTCTACGGAAGCCAGGATGCGGATGAGGAGTACTATGCGGACGACGTGAAAAAAAGATCGGTAGTGGCACCCCCTCCCGTGGACAGGACAATATATACGGATTCGACGGCCCTGATGATATCGGCACTGGTTGACTGCTCATCGGCACTGGGCCGTCCCGGGTTAATTGAGGACGCGCGAAGGGTTGCGGATCATATCTGGAAAAACGGGCTTAGAGACTCTGCCGGCATATGCCATTACTTCAGCTTTCCCGGTTATTCACCGCGAATATGGGGCCAGCCCGCGGACCAGGTGAATTTTCTATCGGCGTTGATCGATCTCTATGAGGCGACCCTTGATCCGATACTGCTCGAGCGTGCGAACACGCTCGGCGATATTCTGGTAAAGAACTACAGGAGCATTTTTGGATGGATTTCAGAAGCTGACGTCGGCGGGAAAGGCGACGGAGAAAAAAAGAGCGGGGTCCTCAGTGATATCCCGGTCGATCTGCCGGAAATAACCGGGAACGGGCGCGCGGTGAAGGCTCTTGTCAAACTGAATATCCTCAAAGGCGATACAGGCTTTAATGATGCGGTCAATGGAATCGTGGGTTCGCTTTCGGCTAAAGCCAGGGCATACGGTTTTCTGGCCGCGGGCTTTGCGTCGGCGGTCGATTTCATCGAAATGGGACCCCTTGAAATAAAAATAAGCGGATCGGTTACTGAGAGAAAACTCCAGGATATCCTTTCCGCCACGTTGTTCGTATGGCATCCGCGGACGGTTGTCATCTCCCGGAACGGCTCGCTTCTGGATGCGAACCCCGAAGAATCACCCCCTGCGCTGTTATGTGCAGGCAGGACCTGTTACCCGGTATACGACAGCAGCACTCTGGGTGATGCGGTCGGGAAAGCCTTGAAAGAGGAGCAATCACGTGCGGGGGCGCGCAGCCCCTGAACGGATCTGAATGAAATTATTAAGTGTTGGTCGGGGGTTGGAGGCTGGTAAGTAAAAGAAAATAGTGACGGTCAAGGGCTCCTTAAAAAACCTCCTCCCCCGGCCGGCAGTTTATGGCCGGAAGTTCATCTTGAGCTTCCGGCCTCTTTTACTGTTGCGTTTATTACCGGAGATTGAATAGCATGTTATAAATGCAATAGTCAAAAGCTGTCCGGTAGGGAAGGGTCATAGCTTGAGTTCACTGAAGGTCGGTATTGTCGGTTTGCCCAACGTGGGCAAAACGACGCTATTCAACGCCCTGAGCAGGGTAGGCGCTCAAGTGGCATCCTATCCCTTCACTACCGTCGAGCCTAACGTCGGAGTGGTGCCCATCCCCGATGAGAGACTTAATAAAGTAGCCGATCTTGCGGAGTGCCGGAAACGTGTCCCCGCCAGCATAACATTTGTTGATATTGCCGGCCTGGTCGAGGGCGCGAGCAAGGGAGAGGGACTGGGCAACCGTTTTCTCGCCAACATAAGAGAAGTCGACGCTATCCTGCACGTAATAAGGGCGTTCGATATCTCAGACGTCTCTCATATCGCTGGCGATATAGATCCCGTAAGAGACGCGGAGATGATAGAAACCGAACTCAGGCTTGCCGACCTGGATGTCCTGTCCCGGATGATCGGCAAAGCGCGGCAATCAGCGAAGAGTGGTGCTCGTGAGTGCGTGGAAAAGGTTAAAGCTCTGGAATCGCTGGAATCGATTATCGGTGGTGACACTGCGATTGATTATGAAAAAGCACGGAAATTTGCGGCTTTCCTCGATCCGGGGGTCGGCATGGTAAGCCTTATGCCGTCGATCATAGTAGTTAACAGCGGGGAAAGCGGAGCCGGGGAAAGCGAAGCAGGCGCACGTATTCGTGAGTGGGCTTTATTGAAGGGGATGCCGGTGGTTGAAGTGTCGGCCAAGATCGAATCGGAGCTTGCCGAACTGGATCATGAAGAGGCACTGGAGTTCGAGCGTGAGATGGGAATAGAGGAGGAGAGCCTCGACCGCATAGTGCGGGAGAGTTATCAACTGCTGGGACTGATAACGTTTTTCTCGATTGACTCCGGGGAGTGCAGGGCCTGGTCGATTTCCAGAGGCCGGAATGCTCAAGAGGCCGCCGGCCGGATTCATACGGATTTTGAAAAAGGCTTCATTAAAGCCGAGATCGTGCATTACTCGGATTTCGCGGCTTGCGGATGTTTTTCCAGGGCGAGGGATATGGGACTTCTCCGCGTGGAGGGGCGTGACTACACAGTTCTGGACGGCGATGTCATACACTTCAAGTTTTCCACGTGATTATCTGATCAGCTTGCTTTACTTTGTCACTGGGTTGGTTTAAACTTAGCTTGTATTGCTGATTCTGCTTTAAGCGGCAAGGTGGATTTGACTGATGCGGCATGGACCTTTGTAGAGAAATTGAGAAGAGGGGCGTCCGTTACCTTACCGATTCCCAGTTATTGGCCGTCGTACTCGGTGCGGGTTCCCGAATGGTGCGGTTTCCCGGTTTCCCTGATGAGATAATCGATACTGCGGGTGGCATGGAGAGGCTCTCTGAGCTTTCTTTCCATGAGCTTTGCGGAGTGCAGGGAGTAGGGCCCGCAGGGGCTTCCGCGGTTCTCGCGGCCATTGAGATCGGCCGGCGTGCGCTCTCCGGTATCTTTCCCGGAGTCAGGCTCAGTTCGAGCTCAGCGGTGTATGAGACGTTCTGGCCGCTTATGGCCACTGAGAGGATAGAGATATTCAGCTGTGCCCTTCTGGATGCCAAATTGAGGTTAATATCAGCCGAGGTCATCTCGAAAGGCATTTTAAACGCGAGCATCGTCCACCCAAGGGAAGCTTTCCGGCCGGCGATAAGAAACGCGGCATCCGGTGTGATATTCATACACAACCATCCCAGCGGTGATTCTGGCCCGAGTGAAGATGACAGGGCTATTACGGACAGGTTGAGCAAGGTTGGTGAAATAATGGGAATTCCTCTTCTGGATCACGTAATAATCGGTACCATCGGGTCGTACTACAGCTTTGCCGATGCCGGCGAATTATCAGCTCCAGAAATGAATTATAAAAGCATGTCCTTTGAATAACCGACCAACAGAAACAGTGTTTTAAGAGGTGGCGGACTGGTGTTGTTTGCAGGCCGGTACGGTTGGTTCCGGGCCGTATTTGATACTGCTGATGACAAAGCGAAGGGGGATTGTCCGGAAAAAAGATTCCGGAGGGGTATCATGAAAACTGTTCGCATGGGGCTTTTTAATGAAACAAAAGGGGTATTTCTCGCAGAGCGGCTCGGTTTTGTGCTCAGGCACAATGAAAGGCGCAGGGGCCTCACCGGTATGACGGGCATATGCTGTGAAGAGGCTTACGTTTTTCCGCGGTGCAGGCAGATCCACACATTTGGAATGCTTTTTTCCATCGATGTTGTTTTCCTGGACCGGTCGTCGTCGGCAACACGGATATATAGAGATCTCGAGCCGCGGAAATTAACCGGTGTCGTATGGAAAGGAACAGCCGCGATAGAGCTCCAGGCCGGGATTTGCACAAAGACCGGCACCGAGGCCGGCGACCTGTTGAAATTCATCGGGGAAAGCGGGGAATATTACAGTTGCGGTTTACGTTATATACAGTGGGGGAAATGAAGATCAACTCAAATCGAACGGTTCCTCCGGCGAAATATAATTGGTTGTGATTATGTTAAGATATCAATAGAATGCGGTTGTCTGAGGTTTACGGATTACAGGGCGGCTATGATTTATATCCTCTTATGCGGGGTAACATAAGTATACTGATCTGTTGCGGAGTTTCCGGGTATGCATAACGATAAGCTCGCACGCGTCCTCATAGTAGAGGACGAAAGCGATACTACATTGCTCTTCAAGAAATTACTTGAAAGAGATTTTAAACTGGAGATATTCACCGCGAATGACTGCGCTTCAACAAGAAAGTCCCTGAAAGAAAACAACTATGACCTGGTTTTGCTTGATTACCAGTTGCCGGATGGAGACGGCCTCGAGATACTGAGGGAAATAAACAGCGCGGATGACCCCCCGCCGGTAATTATAGTCACCGGACACGGTGACGAGCACGTTGTTGTGAGTTCATTCAAGCAGGGCGCGACCGGTTATGTGGTCAAAGACAAGAGGCTTTCCACGATGCTGGTTGCCGAGGTCAGAAACGCGCTCACAAGGGCCGCCCTCCGGGAAGCTGAAATCAAGCTCAAGGGACTTGGTGAGTTCTACCAGATCCTTGTCGAGAACACCTCCGACGTCATTTTCATTTCCAATGGTGAAGGGAAAGTAAAGTATATTTCGCCTTCGGTTGAAGAGGTTCTGGGTTATAAACCGAGCGAACTGGAAGGTAAGAGCGCTTTCGAAATTGTGCATCCCGAGGACCTTCCCACGTTGATGACCAAATTCTATGACAGTGAACCGGGGGTGCCGATACGTTCGCTTGAACACCGCGTTCTGCATAAGGACGGAACGTGGAAGTACTTTGACGCGATCGGTACCAACCTGTTGGGAAATCCGGCGGTTGCGGGCAATGTTATTCACTCACGGGAAATTACCGAGAGGAAGAACGTCGAAAAGGCGCTCAGGGAGTCCAAGGAACTGTATAAAACACTTATGGAAACTTCCCCGGACGCCGTTACCGTTACCGACCTGCACGGGAAGATCACCAACGTCTCTTTTCGCACCCTGGAAATGTATGGCACCGAGAATATCGACGACCTCGTCGGCAAAAACGTTTTCGAGACGATTTCGCCGAGAGACAGGGAAAGGGCGAGACATTTTTCGAAAGAGACCTACAGGCAGGGCTTTTCCAGGAACGTCGAGTACACGTTGCTCAGGAAGGACGGGACGGAATATATCGTCGAGTTGAACTCGACGTTGCTGAGGGATGACGAGGGTGATCCCAAAGGATTCATTACCATCATCAGGGATATTACCGAAAGAAAGAAGACTGAAGAGGACCTTCGCGAGCGCGAGCACCTGTTGAGGGTAATAACCGACAATATGCTGGACATCATCATCTACTTCGATTACGAGGGTTTCGTCAAGTATGTAAGCCCCTCTCTCGAAACGGTTTTGGGATACGATCTGGAAGAGTCGGTAGGTGACAATATTATGGGAATGCTGGAAATCGTTCATCCCGAAGACAGGGAGCATTTTCAGACCAGCATGGAGAAGGGTCTGGCCACCCCGACCGAACAGCGAATCCAGTACCGCATGAGAAACGCGGAGGGAAATTACGTCTGGTTGGAGTCCATCGGGAACCCGCTGATAGGCGCAGACTCGAAGTTCGAGGGGATAGTCATTACCATCAGAGATTTTTCGAAGAGGAAAGAGGCGGAGGAGACACTGTTGAAAATCAACGCTGAACTCAACGGATATGCCCATACCGTTTCCCATGACCTTAAAAGCTCCGTGTCGGCGATGCTTCTCGGGGCCGAGACGCTCAAGGAGATCCTGCCGCAGATAGAAGGTGATGAGACGAGGTACAAAGTAAAAGAGATAGCCGAGACAATGAGTTCAAGCGCCGAGAGGTCGTGCTCGCTTATCGAAAACATTCTTTCGCTTGCCGAAGCGGGGCAGGTTCCACGCGAGATTTCAGAAGTCAACGTCGGCCGAATAGTCAGACAGGTCCTGGAGGAGATTTCCGGTGAGATAAGAAAGAGAGAGGTCAGGGTACGTATGGACCCGGAACTGGGGACTATTAATGCGAATTCGACTCAGATATATCAGCTCTTCTCAAACATAATCATCAACGCGGTAAAGCATAACAGTAACCCTGACCCATCTCTTCGAATCTCGTATTCAGGGAAGGACGAAGAAGGGCTTCACCGCTACAAGATAAAGGATAACGGCCCCGGAATCCCACCGGGAGAGTTTGAGAAGATCTTCCTGCCTTTCTATCGAGGCGATTCAAGCACCACGGGCATCGGTCTTGCCACCGTAGACAAGATCATCCAGGTCTACCATGGAAAAGTAAACGTTTCAAATGACGACGGCGCCTGTTTTGAGTTCGGCATCAAGGACATGGAACAAACCTGAATAATCTATCAGTATCAACTCGTTGATTGAGACCCCGGCCGCTTACCAATCATAAATATTGATGTATCACTTCAGTGGTGCCGGGGTTGGCTTACTGCTACGTGCCAATGCTGAAACCCTGATCACCAGACCAGTTCCTCCGGATCAATCGGGTTTTCGTTTCTTTCAATCGAGGAAATCTCACCGCTGTGGAGACGGACAATCCTGTCCGCCATCTGCGCGATGGCTGAATTATGCGTTACCACCAGGAAGTTGCAGTGTTCCTGGCGGGATATGTCACGCATAAGACGCAGAATCTTGATTCCGGTATCGTAGTCCAGTTCTCCGGTGGGTTCGTCGCACAAAACCACCGGTGGCCTTTTCGCTAACGCTCTCGCGATTGCCACTCTTTGCTGCTCGCCGCCGGAGAGCTGGCTCGGAAAATGGTTTGATCTGTCGTCAAGGCCGACTTCGCCGAGAACCGACAGGGCGGAAACCCGCTTTTCTCTGGGCACGAGGTCGAGCGCGAACTCCACATTTTCCTTGGCGGTCAGGGTGGGAATCAGGTTAAAGAATTGAAAAATGAACCCAACCGTCTCACGCCTGAACCGGGTAAGCTCCTTTTCCGTAAATTTGGATATATCCTTGCCGCCGACCACTATTGTCCCTTCGGTGGGTGAGTCTATCCCTCCGATACAGTTCAGCATGGTTGTTTTGCCTGAGCCGCTGGGGCCCAGTACGACAACGAATTCTCCCTTTCCGATAGTCAGATCAATACCCTTCAGTGCATGGACCTCGACCTCGCCCATCTGATAAGTTTTGGAAACTTTTTCTAATAAAACGGTATTTTTGTTGCCCAAATCCTCACCTCGTGCGTTATATATATCGGAGAGAGTCGTAAACATGCTTATCCTATTCCCGATTATATCGGGGTCAGGCAAATGGGAAAAGCCTTTCTTTCCTCTGGGGAGGGCGCCAACCCTCAATGGCTAAAGGAAAACGGCTCAAGTTCCGATACCTAAGTTAGCTGAGCGTCACGCAATCCTCTGAGGGTGGATAAGGATTTGTAGTTCTATTTGTCTTGAGAGGGTGTTTAAATGTCTAGAGATTTTTCAGACGAGCCGTTGAGAGTAGGGATTGTGGATGATGATCCCGAGATAGTAAAAGTGCTCAGGATGGTCCTTGAAACCAAGGGATTCCAGGCGCTTGGAGCTTTTTCGGGGTTGAATGGTCTGCGGATGACCAAGAAGGAACTTCCCGATGTTGTCCTGTTGGACATTATGATGCCCGACATGGACGGATTCGAAGTTTGCCGAAGGATAAGACTGGACCCGGCCACCAAGGATATACCGGTAGTACTTGTCTCGGCAAGGACGGATCTCGAACACGTTGAGAGGGGATTGCTTTTTGGGGCTCAAGGCTATATCAGCAAGCCGTTCCACATGAACACACTCATCGATAAGATCTACGAGGTCACGGACCTGATCGAGTGATCAGCCTCGTAAGCCGTTATTATTAAGGCATAATATGCTTGCCATGTTATTATTGTTGCATGGCAAGCATTCTTATTGTTGACGATGAGGAATCCATCCTGGATTTCATTTCGTACAACCTGGAGACCCGGGGGCATAAGGTATTTATCGCCCGAACCGGCAGGGACGGCGCGCAAAAAGCGGCTGATCTCGCTGTCGATCTCATCATCCTTGATGTAATGCTGCCGGATATGGACGGGTTCGAAGTCTGTAAGTCCATCCGTTTACGCAGTCAGGTTCCGGTGCTGATGCTTTCAGCTCTTGATTCCGTGACCGATAAAGTGCTGGGACTGGAACTCGGCGCCGATGATTACCTCTCAAAACCCTTCAGTGTCAGAGAACTTCTGGCCAGGGTAAAGGCGCTTCTCAGGAGGTCTTTGGCGGGTCCCGGTTCGGAGGTTTTACGTCACGGGTGGTTAAAAGTGGATACTGGAAGAAGAGAATGTTATTCACGTGATGAGCCTGTTGATTTAACTCTGAAGGAGTTTGAACTCCTGAGCTATATGATGGAAAACAGGGGTATGGCGCTTTCGCGATCACAAATTATGGAGGCGGTCTGGGGTTTCGATGTTCCCGCCGGGGAAAGAACAATCGACAGCCATGTAAAATCACTCCGAAGGAAATTATGCGGTTCAGGCGTTCCGGATCCGATAGATACCGTCAGGGGAGTTGGCTATAAGTTTGCGGCAGAAGAAACAGAGTAGCGGGAGACCCTGGGGGTTTGGTCTCCGTGTTGCCATGGGCTTTGCCATAGTAATAGTCGTCACGATACTTACCTTCAGTCAGATCCTGATAGGAAGGATCGAGGGCTATTTGCTTCACGACATGGAGAACTCTATGGCAAACCTGGCAATCACGGCCAAGTCCGGAATCGAACTTGCCGCAAATACATTCGGCGTGGAAGGAATCGCGGGGTTGGATGAGGGGAGTCTTTCAACTTTCCAGTCCCTGGTGAAAGATATCGCCGGAAAGACGGGATGCAGGATCGTTGTGGCAGACCGGAAAGGTGTGGAGATATTAGATTCCCGCGGGCCTTCCTGCAGGGGCCTGGAAATCATGGGCGAGGAAGAGGTAACGGAAGCGTTTAATGGAGGATACGGCGCATCGACAAGGGTAGACGCTGTTTCCGGTCTTTATACAATGTACGTTGCTTATCCTGTAGAGGGTATCGGCGGGAGCAGTATAGGCGTAATAAGATTATCCAGACCTACAGAATCGATAACCGGACTTCTTCATTCAATCCGTAACGGTATTCTGGTGTCGGGATTGCTGGCGGGCGGGGTCGCCGCTTTCATCAGCATCATGCTATCAGTCGGGTTGGCCAGGCCCATAAACAAGATTCGCAGTGCGTCTATCCGCTTCGGCAAAGGGGAACTTGGGGCCAGGTCGCGGGTTAACGGAAGAGGCGACCTCGCCGAACTTTCCCGCGCTTTCGACAGAATGGCGGACAGGGTCGAGCGGACATTCGACGAGATATCGGCTCTGGACAGGATGAAAAGTGATTTTGTCGCCAACGTCTCTCATGAACTGAAGACGCCGCTATCGGCTATCAAAGGCCTTGCGGAGACCCTTCTCGACGGCGCAATTGATGACGGTGCGGTCAGCCGCAAGTTTCTTCTGGATATTCTGGGTGAGTCAGAGAGGCTTCTGCTGATGGTAAACAATGTTTTGAATATCTCAAAGATCGAGGCGGGGGTCCTTGATTTAAGAGAGGAGGAACTGGACGTCGGTAAAATAGTCGCGAGTGTAGTCTCGAGAATGGGGCCGGTGCTCGAACGGAAGGGCGTCGAGGCGGAAGTGAAGTTGGGACAGGAAATGCCGTCAGTTACCGGTGACGGAACGATGATCGACCAGGCGATCGCAAACATTGTTGACAACGCGGTCAAATACACAGTGTCCGGAACAGCGATAAGGATCTCGTGCGAACCGCAGACTCACGGGGGCGGCTCTGCTGAAATAGTCATCAAGGTGCAGGATGAAGGGCCCGGTGTGCCCGAGAATGAAAAGGAACGGGTATTCGAAAGATTCTACCGTTCGGGAGGCGCTCCGGCGCGAAGGAAGGGATCCGGGCTGGGCCTGGCGATAGCCAGAAGCAATGTGGAGGCGCACGGCGGCACTGTTGAACTTGCCAACGCCCCCGGCGGCGGCGCACTGGTCACGGTCAGGATTCCCGCGCCGCCGGGTTCCTCTAAGGGTGTTACCTGAATGCGGTTATAGGCGTATTCACTATGGTGTGTGTTTCAGCCTCTTCCCGCAGCCCATTCCGGCTGACAGCTGTACCGGTCTCGTTGTGACTGCCGGAGTGTTTCCGCTGTTATTGCCTGTGACGGCCGGACACCTGACCGGCAATCCATACTCCAGGGAAGAGCTTTTCGAGACTCGGGGACAAGTCCAATGAGATAGAAAAGACCGGTGCGGCCTCAAAAGATGAGACACGGGTATACTTATTTATACTTCAGGTTCGAATCCGCTTATTATATATTTTAAACAGCAACAAGTATTCTTATTGTAAGAAAAATTAATAAAGCGCGGGAGCGGCAGGTGGAAAAAAACAAGGATTCAACACTGAGGGAAACCGGTATAATCCGCTACCATAACGGTGAATCGTGTTCGTCAAGAGACCTGGTTGCGCTGGAGGAACCGCTCGAGATCAGGGTGAACGGGAAACCGCTGGTCCGGCTTATGAGGCTTCCCGGAGACGATATTGTCCTGGCCGCCGGATTCCTGTTAAGCGAAGGGTTGATTTCCAGTGCCGAAGGGGTTGATTTTAAACCGGTAACCGTGTCCGGTAAAAATGGGAACAAAGGGAATGCCGGGGAAGCTTCACTGAGAATAGACGCCATTGATGTAACCGGGGAGATCGACCCGGATACCGGCCGTTTCGATGGCGCGAAACTGGTAAAGACCGGAAGCGGCGGCTCGGAATTTGACTTAAGGGTTGATCTCGGCGAAATCAAGGTGGACAGCGACGCGCGTTTCAGCCCGGAGCTTATAGCGAAGGCCCCGGACCTGCTGCTGGACGGACAGGATGTATTCAGGACAACCGGCGCGACCCATGCAGCGTGCATCTTTGACTCGAGCGGCACGTTGCTCGCGGTAAAGGAGGATGTTGGCAGGCACAATGCGGTGGATAAAGCTTTGGGCCGCATGGTGCTTCTGGGCGCGGAAAGCGAAGACAAGGGCATGGTCCTGTCAGGCCGCTTGAGTTTTGAGATGGTATTGAAGGTTGCAAGGGCTGGGATACCACTCATCTGCTCGGTTTCAGCCCCCACTTCACTGGGCATACGTGTCGGAGAGGAAACCGGAGTTACTATGGTGGGATTCCTGAGGGGCGGAAACTTCAATGTTTACTCCCATCCATTCAGAATCGGCGGCGGCTGATGGCAACAGGAGTAATACTCGCGGGGGGGACCAGCAGAAGGATGCCCGGCGACAAGGCCTTTATGGAGATCTCGGGCAGGAGGGTCATTGATATCGAACTTGATGTAATGGAAGGTCTTTTTGAGGAGATCCTGATTATCGGCAATACCGAAAGAGTAGAGATCCTGTCGCTATACGAGAGAGACGGTGTAAAAATTCTGGAGGAAACCGTTCGCGGCAAAGGGGCCATCGGTGGGCTGCTTAGCGGCTTACAGTTGTCCGGTTCGAGCGAAGTGTTTATCACCGCTTGTGACATGCCCTTCATGAACCGGAGGGCGGTTAAATATATAGTCGGAAGTCTTCCCGGCTACATGGCCGCGGTGCCCAGCACGCCCGAAGGACTCGAGCCGCTTCACGCGGCATATAGTAAAGAGTGCGCAAGTATAATTGCCGATCAGCTGGAGCATGGCGACTTGAAGATTTCCGACCTTTTTAACAGTGTGCCGGTAAATTACATACCAATGAAAGCGTTGAGAGATTTCGATCCTTCCGGTAGGCTACTGTTTAATATTAATTCTCCCGTGGATATGAGGAAAGCGGCGGGGGAGCCTGAAATAAAGTAACCCGTAGTTTTTTCAGGGCATCGGATAATTACAATTCATCTAAAGGAAAACAGTGCCTAGAAAAGATTTTACAGTTATTAAAGTATGTGGGACCGGGGCCAAAAGAACCCTTTGTGATTACTTGACGGATGGGATAGCAAAGGCGGGTTACCCTGTTGTCAGGATAAAGTCTTTCGCCGGTTCAGACTGCTCAACCGGCAAGAACGATCGTGGCGGGGGTGGAAATCCGCCCCGCGGGGACATCGCAAACAGCAGGTGTGTGGTGGTTCTGGAGCAGGGTCCTGAAAAGTCCGACCTCCTGAGTGATTTTTCGATATTTGTGACCGACCGGCCGCTGGAAAGGCTCAATTCAAGAGTACGCGCCTCCTGCAACAACGTGGAGTTCGTGCTTCTGCGGTGGGGGGCTGCGTTTGACGGGGAAAATGAGATAGGCATAGAGAAGAAGATCAAGGACTCGACAGGAGCGAAAAAGGTCCTGATCTTCAATGACGATGAATCAAGGGCAAGAGATTACAGGAAAATGCTGGATATTGCGTTCTCGAAGATTGGAGGGAATATAATGCCTGATGATATTCCAAAAGAAGTGCTCGAAGCGGTAAAGAAAAAAGCGAGAGACAACAAGATGGGCTGTGCCGCCGCCCATAAGCTGGCGGGGGACCTTGGGGTCCCGATCCCGGTTGTCGGCCGCGCGCTCGACGTGCTGGGGATAAAGATCGAAAAGTGCCAGTTGGGGTGTTTTTAATTCTTTCGGCAACGATGCAATTTATCCTCACTGCGACTGTCCCGGTATATAAAACTTGATGGAATCCAATAGGGTCAGACGTTCCGTCCTGTTATAATCGTTTCGTAAAGTGCCGCCAGAGACCGTTTCGATTAAAAAACGCAGGGGTGAAGATTTGACAGAGCTTTACGCGGAACTCGGATTGACCAGCGAGGAATATAAAAAGATTTGCGATATCCTCGGCCGTGAGCCGAACAAGGTCGAGCTTGGAATGTACTCCGTAATGTGGTCGGAGCACTGCAGCTATAAAAGTTCAAAAGAACAGCTCAAGAAGCTGCCCGTCGAGGGACCCGGAGTACTCGTCGGTCCGGGAGAGAACGCCGGGGTAGTGGACATAGGGGACGGGCTGGCGGTTGTTTTCAAGCTCGAATCGCACAACCATCCAAGCGCCGTGGAGCCGTTTCAGGGTGCGGCTACCGGCGTGGGCGGCATCGTAAGGGATATTTTTACAATGGGAGCACGGCCGATCGCCTGCCTGGACCCTTTGAGGTTCGGACCCTTGTCCAATCCGCGCACCCGCTATCTTTTTGAGGGTGTTGTCTCCGGAATCGCCGCTTATGGGAACTGCCTTGGAATACCTACCGTGGCGGGTGACATATACTTCGAAGACGCGTACGAAGGAAATCCTCTTGTCAACGTGATGTGCGTAGGAATTATGCCCACCGGCCGTCTGACGCTCGGAAAGGCTTCGACCCCGGGCGGGGTCGGCGTGCTTTTCGGTTCCAGCACCGGCCGCGATGGAATAGGCGGAGTGAGCGTTCTTGCTTCTCAGGAGTTTGATGAGTCATCGGCTGAAAAGCGGCCGAGCGTGCAGGTCAGCGATCCCTTCACGGAAAAACTGCTTATCGAGGCTTGCCTGGAGATGATAGACAAAGAGCTGATTACGGGCTTGCAGGATCTTGGAGGGGCCGGGCTGACTTGCGCAACCTGCGAAACAGCGGAGCGCGGCGGCTGTGGCATGGACGTGGAGATTACGAAAGTCCCTCTCAGGGAAGCCGACATGGAACCGGTGGAGATAATGATGTCGGAGTCTCAGGAGCGCATGTTCGCTCTATGTCCGGAGGATAATTTACAGGAGGTGCTCGCGGTCTGCGAAAAATGGGACCTGGATGCCGTACCGGTTGCGAATGTGACCGAAGGCGATGCCCTCCGTCTCCTTGATAATGGGAGTGTAATCGCCGAAGTACCCGCGAGTTCCCTCGCTGACGGCCCTGTTTATCACCGTGAGGCCGAAAGACCCGGTTATCTCGACGAGGTGGCCGCTTTCGACACGAGGCCGCTTTCTCAACTCTCGGATTTGAAGGGACTTCTGGTCCAACTGCTGGGGTCACCAAACATATGCAGCAGGAAGTGGGTTTTTGAGCAGTACGACCATATGGTAGGCGTAGGGACCGTGGTTTTACCCGGCAGTGACGCTGCGGTACTCAGGGTGGAGGGAACAGACAAAGGCCTGGCGCTGGCCTGTGACTGCAACGGACGTTACTGTTACCTCGATCCCCGGCGGGGCGCTCAAATCGCTCTCGCCGAATGCGCACGCAACCTGGCATGCTCGGGAGCTTCACCGGTGGCGGTAACCAACTGCTTGAATTTCGGTAATCCGGAAAAGCCGGGAATCTTCTGGCAGTTCCAGGAGTGCGTTGAGGGGCTTTCCGAAGGATGCGGGTGTTTGGGCACGCCCGTGGTTGGCGGAAACGTAAGCTTCTATAATGAATCTTTCGGCGAGGCTATTCTCCCCACGCCTGTTGTGGGCTTGCTAGGGGTAATCGAAGATGTCGCAAATAGAGTTGAATCCGCCTTCAGGAGCGAGGGCGATCTCATATTGATGCTGGGTGATACCAGGGATGAGCTTGGGGGGAGCGAACTGCTGAAGGCGGTGAATGGGAGTATCGCCGGGACGCCTCCGGAGGTACGGTGGGACGAGGAAAAGGCTTTGATCGATTGCCTGGTTAGAGCGGCATCCGAACGATTAATGAAATCGGCCCACGATCTCTCCGAGGGGGGCCTTGCGGTAGCCCTGGCCGAGTGTTGCATTCTCGGGGGTATCGGGGCTACGGTTGAGCTCGAGGCCCGCCTTCCGGCTTGTGTTGAATGCTTCAGTGAGTCGCAGGCAAGGGCGCTTGTCAGTGTAAGCGGGGAAGACGCGGCAAGGTTTAGAGAAATCGCCGGGACGGCGGGCGTAAACGTCCGGGTTATCGGCGAGTGTGGAGGCGAAGAGTTGACCGTTGAGGGCGTCTTCTCCGTCAATGTGGACGAGATTACCGACGTATACGAGAATTCACTTGCTAAAATGGTTTGACAAGAGATAATAAATTTGTGAGCGAAAAATTGTCCAGAAACATATTCAGAGACTCGCCCGAGGAAGCTTGCGGCGTTTTCGGAGTTTTTGCGCCGGGTGAAGATGTAGGGAAAGTCACCTATTTCGCTCTATATGCACTTCAGCACAGAGGCCAGGAAAGCGCGGGGATCGCGGTTACAAACGGGGAGGGCATTCTCGTTGTCAAGGACCTCGGGCTCGTATCTCAGGTCTTCAACGAGAACAGTTTCGAGAACCTCCAGGGGGATTTCGC
>JAFGMY010000006.1 GCA_016927325.1 Actinomycetota bacterium
ATTTCTTCTGTCCATCCTTACTATCCTGTCCATGCCGGACATATCGACAACGACCGCATCACTTTGCGGGACAGTACCGCCATGGAACCCCGGTGGGGTGGAGGATGCAAGGACTAAATTCAACTTTTCATCTCTTGCCGCTCGTATAAGCCCGTGAACCTCAGCCGGTGAAGAGGGCTTCACAACGGCCAACGGCTTTTTCCCCGAGAACAGACCGGCCGATCCGTAACTCTTGGCTGCCTCATCTTCACTGGAAATCCTGTTTGCGCTGATTACGCTTGAAAGTATTTCGACTGTCCTGGCGTCTACTTTAGCCATGCTCCCCCCTGGATCCAGGTTTATTTTTCGGTTTTTCCGTTGATGGCTGTTTTTAATCTTAAAATCAATCGGGATGGAGGTTTCTTTTCACCTCTGAGCGCCCGGGCGAGAACCGGGGAAACCATATCAACCATGAAGCGCCTGAGGATTGAAGAGTCAAGGATGCGTGCTACGTTGCGCATAAGCAGGTCACTTTCTGCAAACCGGAGAAATGGACCCGATAAACCGAGAAGCTTATCAACTTTCATTAACGTATCCATCTTTATTGCGTCCACGTAATTAAAAAGGTCGCCCAGGTCGATGTCTGGTTCATTCAGCACCTGCTGGATTACTTCTCCGGCGAACGCCGACCCATTCTCGATTACACCGTTTCGATCAGCGGCCTGAAGAAGGCTGAATAATAAACCCGGGTCGATTGGCATGAAAGACACCCCCGCATATAGTGTTTTCTCGACTGAGGACGATTTGTTACACAAAGAGTCTGATTATATACAAGCAGGGCATGAAGTAATGCCCGAATTTTCCGAATTCATTACCCTCTGACAACCTCTGGTTCTCCAAGGGTTGCAAGCTCGCCGAGATCATCTATGTTCCGGATAGTACCGAATAATGATTTGGCTATCGCGTCCATTGCAGCGTCCGGATCAATAAGATTCTGAATCTTTACCATGTAATTTATATAGTTCAGCAAATCGGGCATCTTGGACGCCATGGGTGAATATAATACTGGAATGCTTTTCCTGAAGCCTATCTTTGCTCCCTCAATGAAGCCGCTAACATTTTCTTCTTTCGGTTCCCAGAAGTCAATGTGGTACGGTGATTCTATGTGTCCGAAATGGCCGTGCTCGTCCAGCGAGGCATAACAGTTGTCATAGTAGTCATCCTCAATTGATTCTTTCGCGATGAGCTTCTTCTTGATTTCATCATTTACCTGAATATTGACTTTCCATAGATTATCAATGGTCTCATAGCTCATTGGCGTGAAACATCCGAAAGCCCCTGATGGCATGAAGGCCGCCTTGAAAATGAAGCAGCCGCGGATAGCGGTCTGGAAAACAACCTGGTAGGCGTCACTTCCCAGATCCATGGGGTCTATCATGATGCCGCCGGTATCTTCCACGATAAATTCGAGTGTTTTCAGTTTCGTTTCGAGTTCTTCGGGGCAGCTTGCCGCAATTGAAATCGTCCAGGCGCCCTTTGGAAAAGTATTTCGGTAAATTCCGCTTTCTACCATTGACCTGTACTCCTCGTTTGAACATGAGGCGGCCTCCTCATACGCCCCCGGACCGAGGCGGGCACAGTAATCCACCAGTTCGGATTCGCTTGTCCGGTACAATGCGTCACATTCGCAGTCGTAGTCAGGCCAGAAAGCTGTCCTTATCTCGTAGTTGGGAATCACCCCGGCGCTGAAGAAAGGAGGGCTTCCATTGCAGTCAAAGGGCTCGTTATACCATGGATAACATTTTGCGCCTATCTTGGTATAAACACCCTGCCCGCCGCCCTGCCCGATTGCTCCCCTGATCATTCCGCGAAGCGACGGGCCGGGGCCGTCCCCGCAAAACCAGCCTGCATTGGGTGTACCGGGTGAACCGAAGTGAAGAATCTCGCCGGAGGTCGTCACCAGTTCAACCCCAAGGCAGTTCCGTTCGCTGTTGGACATTGACTGGGATGTTCCGCCGCTGCCCTGCACGCTGGTAGCGCTGGAGAGGATACATGCGTTCGGCCCGGCGCCGTTGACATGGCAGTTAAGACCATGTTTCATAACCTCAACCTGCTGCTCTCCGGAAGTACAGTAAGGTTCAATCACTACATAGCCGTCATCTTTATTGATCTCAAGCAATCCATCCATTCGGCGCAGATCGAGTATGACAACGTCACTTTGACAAGCCAGGGCGGTAAAAAGCCATGCCGCGGAATGGGGCTTCACTTTCAAACCGTTCTTCTTGCATATCTCGATGGTTTTCTGAACTTCTTCGACTGTGGAGGGAAGGGCTATTGCTACGGGGCTGACCCACCACAAACCGATTAACGGGCTGAAAAGGCTGTTCATGTACGAATAAACCTGTAACATGCCGGGATCGGCGGAAACATTATCCTCACCCAGAGTTGCCCGAAGCTCCTGTAATGCCGCACCTGATATCGTTCTTGACGCCACAACCACTACCTCCCTCTTAAGTTCTGTCAAATTGGACAGCTTTTCTGGTCTATTTGAAGATCTATTCTGCACAGGTTGGGGTTTGTTCAAAAGATGCAAAGCACTAGTTATTAATGTACCATATGTATAGATACTATATATTTTCCGTATATTTTGTCAATAACTGCAGGTAAATTCAGAAAAATATACGTCAAGTATACATGATATATATGTATAATTGACAACAAATAAACCTCCTGATAGGCTTCGAAATGCGAAGTGGAATTTGCTCCGGATTCAGGGTTCATATTTTAGGAGATAATGTGAATAACGGCTTTTTTATTCAATTGTTCCAGTATGGATCTTTCGTGGGTGCCCTGGTTATGTGCATATTGCTGTTTACCCGTTTTAAAAACGAGCGGGTTTACCAGTGGATATTCTTTGCGGCAATGCTGTCGTTTCCGTTTGAGTGGTTTGCCGACAATTATTGGATGTACTACAACTATCATTCGGGTTTTAACAACATGTTCGGCCACTTCCCCCTGTTTCTGCCGTTTGCGTGGGCCTGGTTTTTTCCGCTGATTGTATTAGGCCTTATGACCCAGGAAGAAAAGCTCAAAAAACTTCCAAAACCTCTGTCCGTCCTGGTCGTCTTCTTGATTTGTTTTGTGTGGGACTTCATTGTCGAGGTTTTGGCATGCAAGGCTGGTATTTGGGTTTACTGGTGGCCCGAAAGCGCCTTCATGCCATTCACTGAAGTACCGATATGGATACCCGTTTTTACGGGTTTGTATTCGGCCGGTTATTACTACGTGGCTACCTGGGCCAAGAAACGCCTTGCGGACGATCCCGGTGTCAGTTGGGCACGGGGTTTCTTTTCCACTTACTGGAGATTCCTCGTGGTCGGCCTGGTTTTCGGTCTCATCGGCTTCATCTTCATAAATTACATTATCGGCCACGATCCTGCATCGTGGGCCCCGGTATGGTGGGTAAAGAGTGGACTATTGGTTTATTGAGACTACAGTGGATCTTCTTGAATACGTTGTCATTGTGGAGAGACATCGTACATTTCTGGACAAATCATATCGGAGAGAGTTCCGCTTCTCGCGCAATCTTCGCAACGGGAACAGCAGGCCGTGTGATTTTCGACACAGATTGGAGAGATTTTGAATTCAGACAAAGATCAGATCAAAGAAAAAGGCCAAAAAGCCGGTTTCGTTATTTCCGTGCAAATCACAGCGATAGTACTGGTGATATTTATTATCGCTTCGCTTGTCTGCCTTTTTTCGTTTCAGAAGGCTCTTGGCAACACGGCGGATAAAAGCAAGGCAAAGGTTGTCGAGTCGACTGCTGCAATTATCTCCTCGAGCCATGCGTTGATTACCCGGTTTATTATCTCTTTCCAGATTGACGCGGGGATCTCCAGTGACTACCGTCAAGTCGCCGGGGAACTGGAGCAAGCTCTGGCTGAGGGCAAAGAAAACACGACACAAAAAAATTCGAACGATCTCTTGAGGGAGATGATAGAGAGCGGGTCTCTTGAGTTGAGTTTAGGGTACCTCACGACTGTTCCGGGGCCCGATAATAACAAAGCGGTTATCGCCGCCTCAAGCGACAAGAAGTATATCGCCGGCCAGGTTCCGGAGGGTATTGCGGCGCTGATCGACAGTGATAAGGGTTACTATCTGTTCGAAGACGGTATACCGGAGATGGGGCTTAAAGGCCGGTACCTGGTTACATCCCATAAGCTGACCGCGGAAAACTCCTCCGATGAGGTTCTCTGGTACTTCGACTTCAAACCGATGGAAAAACTGCTTGCAGGAATTGATGAATTCTACGGCAAGGAAAACAGGAGGGCCGTTTTAAAGCTTATCCTGGTAATGGGATTTTCGATAACCGGCCTGATAATAATATCTTTCATGGTTCTGGGTTATCTAATCAGGAAGCGCATCATAGAACCGATCGATGAACTTTCTTCCGCCGCCGAGATGGTGATAGAAGGCGACACCGATGTGCGTCTGGAGATAATAAAGCGTGAAGAGTTTTCGGCGCTCAAGTACGCTTTTAATAACATGATATCCGCCCTGTCGGAGATTATTCTTTCGGGGACTGTTTCCATGGGTGCAGCAAGGGGAGATGATGATAATCCGGCGGTGAAATGGATGAATAAAGATGCCGGGTCAAGGACCTCCCTCAAGCCACGGTCAACCATACTCTTCCAGGTGATAGCGTTATTCACTGTTGTGTTCATTGCGGCGGGCGTGTTTTACATGCTTTCGATAAGCGGTTCGATGGAATATCTGGTAAAGAAGAGCAAGGACACCATGATAGATACCGAGGCTCAACTTATAGAGTCCGGCTGGGAATTCGGTTCCGAGCTTGTGCTCCTGCGCTCTTCGGCACAGGGTCGGGAATACTCAAACCAGTTGATAACCGAGCTTCCGGCGGCGATTAGGAGCAAGACGGTATCCTCTTATCAGCAGTATGTCGGCGACCTGTTCGTAAGCATGGTTAACAACAAGCTCTATGGATACAAAATCATTTATTGTGTAGTCCCCCCGGGTTTGTTGGCACAAGATTACACTGTTATCTTCGCGAGTGATGATATCTATCTGTACTCGGAACCACCGGAGGAGATCGAGGGGTTTTTCGACCAGGAAGGCAACGACTACAAGTTCTGTGAAAATGGAATCCCGGAAATGGGCTTTGATGAACCTTACTTGCTTACGTGCTACATGGTACCGATTACCTCGGTGCAATCAATCAAGCCCGCGGTTATTGGCTATAAGCCGATGGGGAAGGAAATAACGGCGATCGATAGTTTTTTTGCTGAAGAAAACAAAAACCTCAAGATGATAATGGGAGCTGTGATCGGAATATCCATAATTGTACTTATAGTTGTAACCGCTCTGGCTCTCACCTACCTTGTGAGAAAGCAGATAACCGGCCCAATTGAAGATCTTGTCTCTGCTGCTGATGAGGTCATGGACGGTAACCTCGATGTACAGGTTCAGATCCGGCCGGGCGAAAAGCTGGAAAGCCTCAAGACTGCTTTCAATGAATTGATCAAGGCGCTGCGCGACATCATTGAAAAGTCGATGGAAAGCTAGCCGGGCATCAATACCGGCTGGATGCAGGGCTGGACGGAATTTGTTGCTTCGGATCCGACAGGTGATGAATGTAAGATAACATATACTTCATTCGGGTTATCAAGAGGTCCGATTTATGAAAAATAGGCAAAATTGGTGCCCGGTGTCTTTGGCATGAAAAGTGCTTAACCGGGCACCAATCTCGCGACCGGACTCGTTCAAGGAGGAAGTCCAGGGAGAAGTCACTTGTCTTTTGTAGTTATGCTGTTTCTCCCAGGTTCTTAAGGTCGTCGATATCATCAATGTCATTTATGATGCCCTTGGCCAGCATGAAGAATGCGTCCATTGTTCGATCGGGATCGAGCATATTATATATTTTGGCCGGATATTTCAGATATGTTATCAGGCCGTCACCTTCTGTAGGTACCGGGGAGTAGAAAAAGGCGCTGTTGCTTTTCATGCCGTCGATAACGCCTCTTATCATTCCGTCAAGTTCTCCTCCCTTGCTCTCCCACAGGTCAAGGCTGTACGGTGATTCGTCGTGGCCGAAGTGGCTGTGCTCGTCGGTACTCATGTAAACGTTGTCATAGTAGTCGTCTTCAATTGCATTCCTGGCGATCAGGTCTTTCTTTATCTCGTCATTGATCGGCTGGACCACCTTGAGGAGGTTGTCTATAGTTTCGTACGCCATCGGCGGGAAGCAGCCCCATGACCCGGTGGGCATGAACGCCGCCTTGAATACGTAGCAGCCTCTTATCGCGGTCTGGAATGACAGCTGATTGGCATCCTGGCCCAGGTCTTCGGGATCAATTATGATTCCGTTAGTGTCCTCAACGATATACTCAAGCGTTTTCAGTCTGCATTCCGCCTCCTCGGGGTGGCCCGCAGCTATCGAAAACATCCAGCACCCTTTCGGGAACGTATTGCGGTAGAGCCGGCTGTCTACCATTGAGAGGTACTCTTCGTTTGTAACCGATAGCGCTTCCTCGAATACGCCGGCGCCGAACCTGGAGCAGAAATCGACGAGTTCGCTTTCACCGATGCGGTAGAGCCCGTCGCACTCGGAGTCATAATCGGGCCAGAAACCGATCCGCAGTCTGTAGTTGGGGAGGGGCTTCGCGTCAAAGAAGGGAGGGCTGCCTTCGCAGTGGAACGGTTCATTGTTCCAGGGGTAGCATTTCATCCCGCACTTGGTGAATACGCCGCAGCCGCCCAGGTTCCCGTACGCCCCCCTGATCATTCCCTTGAGCGATGGCCCGGGCCCGTCTCCGCAGAACCAGCCGGCATTGGGTGTCCCCGGGGAGCCTATATGAAGGATTTCTTCCCCGTTGGGCAGGCAGAGTTCTACGCCCAGCATGTTCCTTTCACTGTTGGACATCGACTGCGAAGTGCCGCCGCTGCCCTGCACACTTGTCGCTGAGGCCAGGTTGGATGCGTTCGGTCCTGCGCCGTTGACATGGCTGTTAAGTCCAAGCTTCATGATCTCGACCTGCTGTTCGCCTGCCGAGCAGTAAGGCTCTACCACCGCGTAGCCGTCATGCTGGTTAATCTCTATCAGGTTGTCCATCCGGCGAAGGTCCAGGATGACCGTGTCAGGTGAACAGGCCAGTGACGTAACTACCCAGCAGGACGAATGCGGTTTTGCTTTGAGGCCGTGCTTCCTGCATATCTTAAGTACCGCCTGGACCTCTTCGACTGTTGATGGCAGTGTAACAGCTACCGGCGGTACCCACCATAGACCGAAAAGACTGTTGAACATGCTGTTCATGTAAGTGTAGACCTGGAGAAGCCCCGGATCCGCCGAGGCGTTGTTCTCTCCCAGGGCGTCCTGGAGCTCTTCTAGAGCTTCTTTTGGGATTGTACTTGACGGCATAACATACCTCCTGAAGATAGTTGTTGTTGAAAAATACACAGCCCGGCGATCTTTAACGAGCTGCCGGTTCCAATGCTCGGGGCAGTACTGTTTCCCGCGGTCTTTCGAAGCCCGGGCTTATTCCTCGATCAGCTTTACGTCTTCGATCGGGTTCATCACGCTGGAGAGAAGCCTTTCCCAGGAATCATTTTTTCCGGTCTCGTCCAGCATGTTGATTATTTTTTTCATGTAATCGATCCAGGTTAACGCAGCCTTTGCGTCGGCCGGGAGCGACATGTAAGTCCCGTTGATGTTGTTTTTCCAGCCCTCGGCTATGCCCTTGATCTCCACGCCAAGGGCCTCGTTTTTGGGTTCGTCATAATCGGCCTGGAAGATCGTCTCTATATGGCCGAAATGTCCATGCTCGTCGAGGCTGCAGTAGATGTTGTCCAGCTCCTGCTTCATTATCGCATCCCTTCCCATCCACTCTTTTCTCAACTCAAGAACAAGCGGCTCGGCGAATTTCCATATCTGGTCTATCGTTTCGTAGGTGAACGGCGGGTTACA
>JAFGMY010000031.1 GCA_016927325.1 Actinomycetota bacterium
CGATTGAAGACTATACAGGCTATTGCTGTAACACCGGCTACGATAGGCGATGTAATAGTATCCAAGACGGCTTCAGGCACGATCATGTCTTTCGGTCAGGGAATATTTATTCTGGCGCTTTGCGGTGCTTTTACCACCAGTAACTGGCTGTTATTGACAATTGTAGTGCTTCTGGCGGCATTTTTAATGGCCGGTGTCGGGATAATGAGCGGTTCGGTCGGGAAGGACTTCATCGGGACACTTTTTGTATCCATGATATTCCTGGTGCCGATGATAGTACCCGCGATGGCCGTATTGTTCCCGGGGGCTCCTAACTTCTGGATAAAAATTCTGCCGTCCTACGGCGCAGTTCAGTCTATAGTCGGAGTTACCGCGTATGGGGATGGCTGGGCTGACTCTCTTCCCTATATTCTGATGGGGGCGGGATGGAGTATGGTATTTGTCGTCGCCGGGATTTTTGCCCTGACAAGGAAGGTGGCTAAGCTGTGAGCTTTAAACGGACCTTCAGGATATTCTGGAAAGATGTGCGGCTGGGGCCGCGCTCGCCTATATTTCTTTTCGTAATTGTAATGCCCGCCATATTAACCGCGGTTATTCAACTTGTGTTCGGGAGCCTGTTTTCACCAAAGCCGCGCCTTGGCATTGTGGACATGGGCAACTCGGAAATTTCCGTGCTGGCTGAAGAACTGGACGGCTTTCAGGTCTCAACAGTCGAGAGCGAGGAGGAGTTGAGGCGAAAGGTTAAGGACAACAACCTCGACGCGGGGCTGGTACTGCCCGCCGATTTTGACGAACAGGTACGCTCTGGGGAAAAACCGAAACTGGAGTTTTTTATGGGCGGTGAGACCCTGGCTTCAAACAGGGTAATTCTATCGGTGATCACACTTGAGCTGGTCCGTACTGTAGCCGGGGAGGTGGCTCCCGTTGACGTTGCGGTTAAAACCGCATTCGAGGAGGAAAGTTTCACTATTGCCGAGAGAATGGTTCCCTTTCTTGTGGTTTTCGCTCTGATTATTACGGGAGTGTTTTTTACGGGATTTGCCATTCAGCAGGAAAAAGAGCGTCGCACAATATGGGCGGTACTTGTTACACCAACAAGCATGACCGAGTTTCTTACAGCAAAGGGCACGCTTGGCGTAATAATCGGAGCACTCATGGCTGTTGCCACGCTTGCGCTTAACGGTGCTTTGGGTGGAGATCCCCCGGCGCTTATACTTACGCTGGTTCTCGGGGCTGTCATGTTCGTCGAGATTGGACTTATCTTCGGCATACTGGCAAAAGATTCGGCGACGCTTTTCACGCTGATGAAGAGCACCGGGATATTCTTCATGGCACCCGCTCTTTTCATACTGTTTCCCAACTGGCCCCAGTGGATTGCAAAGATATTCCCTACATACTGGATAATGGATCCGATGTTCGGGGTAACCATGCGTGGCGAAACACTGTCAAACGTGGGACTGGATTTGCTGATATCTCTCGGGATCTGCCTGGTGCTCATACCGGTTATTGGTATTCTCGCATCGCCAACTCCGGTATTCCGGCGTAAAGCTTCTCATGCACAGTAAGACTGGTTAAGTCCTGCTTTTTATTGTACTGTTCCCTATCTGGATCGGCGATTGCGGCAACGTCACCGTCTGCAATCATGATGGTCCGTAGTTCCTTTTCTCCGTTATCGTAGTCAAGCTTAATGAAGTTGTTGTCAGTGAGCTTGAAGTCCCCTTTGACACCTGTGCCGGTGGTGGAAGTGCCGTCGCTGTAAATGGAGACGGTGCTGTCACCACCCTTGAGAGGTACCCACATGACTATAGTTCAAGAAAAGGAATTAGACGCCTGCCGTGTTATTGTCATACTCGGGAGAAAGCAGATAACGCATTGTACCGCAGGCTTGAAGGCTGAGGTTGATAATAGATGAGTAGACTGCGATATTCTGGCAGACAACCTGCATTCGCAAACCTCCGGCGGTGTCAATGTCAGGTTTGAGAAACAGCAGAAGCATATATCCGCCTAGGATGAATACCGAAACTGCATTCAAGGCAATGCAGGTCCTGTTCCAGCCGTTGGCTGTCTGAAGGAATACAACAATAATCAGGTAAATCAATAGAGTACCGAATGTGAAATCAACCAGGATCATATGGAAGTTGGGAAAATGGTTTCGCGGAGCCGCGGCGATGGCTATGAAAGCCAGTCCGCTGATAATTCCGAAAGCAATAGAAGCTTTCCCAAGAGTGGAGAAGCGCCCCCTTTTTTCAGTAATCACCCTGATGTTGAAGGTGAAAAGAAAAAGAGAAAGTCCAAATAGCAGAACCGCCGTCACGAATAATACCATTGACACCATGTTTGTTCTTTCACTGCAGGTTCGGGTCGCCCCAAGGTCGCTGAAATAATTTTCCGTAAAGGAAAAACCTCTTGCGGGATCATTCCCGTAACTGCCGCCAGGGAACAGGAGCATGGAGATTCCGGTGAAGATAATAAACAGAATTACCGAGGCTATTATTATGTTGCTGCGAAAAAGAGTTCTCATGAGACTCCGCCGCTGTAAGAATAGCCGCCATGACGGCAATACGTGACACTGCCGGTTGTCAGACTGTCAATATATAGTTCGAGCGATAGTGCAATTATTCATTCCGCCGCGAAATATTGACGCGATTTCCTGAAAATACGAAACAGCCTGAAAGGTTTTCAGCACCTCACACAAAATAACCCCCGGCAAACAAGAGTCGGGGGTTAAATGAAATAAAATTTAATTTTAAGTTATGCCGCTTCGACTTTTCTTCTGGTAATCAAAGCGTATATGCCAAGGAACATGAGCCATACGCCCCAGATCAGGAGAAGTGTCGAAACCAGTATTAATACCGCACCGACAGTGTCGAATGGAATCGCGATAAGAAGAATACCTATAATAATGGAAAGCACGCCTCCTACACCCACAAGGCTGCGACCGGTCATCGGCGGGAGTTCAAAAGCGATCAACAACTGGATGAACCCGGTTATTATCATCCATATTCCAATAAGGATTATTACTACGGCAAGGGCTACGCCGGGCCGTGATACCATAACACCACCTATCAGCAGTCCCACAAGGCTCTTAATCATGGCCATGCCCCACGGTTCGAGCTTGGAAGCCATGATAATGGCCATCACAAATTCGATGGCACCTTCAATGAGGGCGAATATACCGAAAACGACAATTAGAACGCCCACGGTCGCGCCCGGCCAGCTCAGGAGTATAATGCCAATCGCAATGGCAAGGATACCTCTCAGTAGATATGCCCACCAACTCCTTGTTATGATACCTGCATTTTCCATCAGTTCTCCTTTCCTTCTAAAGGAAAAAACATACCAATTGACCTTAGAAAAGCCTGAATCCGAAGTTCCCCTGTTGAATGCCCGATAACATGCAACCATTGCCCTGTTCCAACCGGGTGTTCCGGTCGAACAAAAGCAGGATACCATATGTCAGCATTCACAACAATCCAGCGACTCCACGCATTTGAATCGTACAGGTTCTTATTTGATATTTCTTCGAGTATATACTTAGCCCTTTAGAGAATAATAAGATAAGCGTGCCGGTAACTGTTAAAGGACTGACCACGATATGGATGATATTCCGGTTTGTGAAAGATGCGGTGTTCCGCAGTTTGTGGGAAATGAACTGAGTTGGAGCAATAACGGCGTTATTCTTCTCGGGGGATCACCCGTGAACAGGTGGGTCTTCTATGAGTCCGACAACATAGACGCGCTTTTCTGTGGTCTCGAACGGCTGATTGGTGTGCCCCTGAACGACATAATAGTCGAAAGCAGAAGGCGGGAGACAAGGAAGTACCTGGAAAGGGTATATCCTTCAGAGATCAGGGATGTATTGAAGCAGGAGCAGTTTTCCGGTACCAGGGGAGAAGCGGGAAAGCATGAAGAGCTGAAAGCAATCTTTGAAATGGCGAAATCCATTACCACCAGTGTTCACAATGTGGCTAGAATTTATGGGTATGGAGACCTTGGGCTGGGTGATTCATGGGAGCGTGGAGACGCGTACCCATGGCGCGAGACCCGGGTGAAAAAGCCTTACTCTTTGCCTATGAATATGGCTGAATCCCTGGGATCGTGCGAAGCCTTTGAGGGAGTCGATTTAAGGGTAGATTATAAGGAAATCGCACCTGAAACATTTATATTTACCAGTTCGGAAGGCGAACATCCCATTCATCTTCGTGGACGGCTGAAGCAGAACCTCTATCAGTTCAAGCCAGGTGAAATAACTTATGACTGCTGCAGGAGTTGCGGTGTTCCGGAGGATATAGCGCGCTGCGTGTGGAACCTTGAGGAAGGCACAATATTTGATCCCGTCATAGAAAGAAGAATGGCCGTATTCGGGCCGTATACGATTGAATCATTGTTAAAAGATCTTGAGTCGGAACTGGGGGACGCGGTACCCCGGTTGGTTATTGAAGCACAAAGAGAGCATGTAAGGGGAGCGTTGAGCGGTGAGAACTGGAGGCTGAAAGCTTCACACTACAACAATATGATTGCTCTCCGCGGCCTGGGGAACCTCGTGGAATTCAACGTGGATGAGAATGCGCTTACGTTATTGATTCAAAATGCCTGTATGCACCTGCTGATGGTTGGAACGGTCAGGGCTCTGGTTGAGATGGGAATGGGTTGGGAAAACTCTGATTATGAATACTCGATGGAGGAGGATGGAGATCTCTTTGTGAGAATCAGTTGTCGGGAAAGGATATGAAGGCTAAACGGGTTCGTGCTTTGGCTGAAGGGCTGAGGTTTGAAATTAAAGCAATGCGCCGCATTAAGCGGGATAGAGGACGAGAATTTATTTAAGCTAAAGGAACAGCGCCTTTTGTATCGACAATAATAGAAAGGACTTTTAATTCGGGGGATGGAAGTCATGGACATTCCATTGTGTAAAGAGTGCGGAGTACCGCTTCACCTGAGCAGGAATCTATGCTGGTGTGACAACGGCGTAATCTCATTAAGAGGTAATCCGGAAAAGAGATGGGTTTTCCTGGAATCGGAAAACATAGATAATCTTTTTTCCGAAATGGAAGATCTCATAGGGATTCCGATAGGCAACCTGATTATTGAGAGCAGAAGAAAGGGCGCAAGGAAGTACCTCGAGGAGATCATACCTGAAGAGTTAAGGGTATATTCCGGGAATGAAGCAAGAGCCGGAAGCGATGGCGAATTCCTGGTCGAGGCTGACGACAAGAAGAAGTTCATCAGCCTTGCAAAATCAATTACCCTCGATATCTATGATGTTGCAAGAGTATACGGATTCGGTGATTCCAGGCTTGATCCGGCGTGGGACAGAGGTGACGTGTTTCCATGGCGTAACACCGTAGTCAGAAAGCCATACTCACTGCTTATGAATCTCGCCGAGAGCCTGGGACAATGTGAAGCGATGGAAGGCAGGGACCTCTGGATTGAATATGAAATAACCGGTAATGACCGATTCGTATATCATTGCTTCGAAAGCAGGCACCCGGTAAGCCTGGAAGGAAGGCACAAGAAAGAGCAGTACATATTGACTGCGGGGGACATTGAATATGAGAGGTGCCCGCAGTGCGGCATGCCTTCAGAAGTCGGTAAATATGAATGGAATCTTGACGACGGTACTATTATCGACAGTTCCAGGGAAAGGCGAATGGCCGTATACGGACCTTACGCTTTTGATTCAATACTGCGTGATCTTGAGCATGAGCTTGGTGATGAGGTACCCAACCTGGTGATCGAGGCCCAAAGGCGTTATATAAAAGAATCCTGGGGAAATGAAAACTGGAGGATCCCGGGGTTTGAGTTCAGACAACGTGTTGCTGTACGGGGCCTTGGAAACATAGTCCGTTTTGATCCTACCGTGAGTGAACACAAACTCCTCATTGAAAATCCATGTATGCATCTGGTGATGGTAGGGATAGTCCAGGCCCTGGTGGAGTTGGCAAGGGGCTGGGATGCATCTTTCTCCAGTTATGAGTTGCGGGGCGACGGCAGTCTGGAAATAACGATCCGCCGTAAAACCGGCAACTCGCCGGAATAGGAGGGTATAGTCAAAAAATGCGTATACTGGAAATTATTGCTTTGAAATATTGATCAGGAGGTTGGAAACTGACGTTTAGTTCCTTACGACCATGAAAGATATCCCCATATGCGGCGTTTGCAAGGTGCCGGTTTTTATCAGCAGAGAATTCGGGTGGGAGAAAAGCGGTGCGATTTTAACCCCTTCGTCCAGGGAGCTTCGCTGGGTTTTTCTGGAATCGGAGTATATCGACTTGCTGTTCAGGGGGCTTGAAGAGCTTATTGGTGTACCGCTGGACAATATCGTGATTGAGAGCAGGCGCCGCGAAACCAGGCACTATATGGCTAAGATTTGGCCTCCGCAGGAAATTCGCGACTATCTTAACAGGCGCGACGGAGGCACTTCGACAAATGAGCCTGTTACACCGCGGGAAAAGGAAGAGTTTTATCGGCTGGCAAGATTGCAGGTCCTTGGTGTTCAGAATATCGGCAGAATCTATGGTTACGGTGAAATGTTTCCCGCAGATTCATGGGAACGCGGCGATTTGAATCCATGGCGCTTCAATATCCTGAGAAACTCTTATTCAGTGCTTATGAACGTCGCTGTGCTTCTTGGTTCCGTCGAGGCTTTTGAGAAGAGGGACATGTGGGCGAAATATGAGCCGACAAATGAAAACACATACACGGTAACCTGCTACGAGGAGGAACACCCGGTTCACCTGAGAGAGCGGCTCTGGAGGCAAAAATATGAATTGAAGCCGGGCGATATCACCTATGAATGCTGCCCGGAGTGCGGCTTGCCGGAGGAGATTTCCAGGTGTGTCTGGTTTATGGACAAAGGAATCATTTTTGATCCCCTTGTTAATCGAAGGATGGCGATATTCGGCCCTTCGTCGGTGGACTCCATACTGAAAGACCTCGAGTTTGAACTGGGCGATGCCGTTCCAAGCCTGGTCATAGAAGCGCAGAGGCGTATTATAAAGAGTGAATTATCCAGTGAAGACTGGAAGAGACGCGCACCTGACTTCAAGCGAATGATATCTGCCCGGGGGCTGGGAAACCTGACGAATTTTAAAGGCGACAAAACATACCTTACGTTAACGATCCAGAACTCATGTTTGACACTGATAATGGTTGGGTCGGTCCAGGCTCTGGTTGAGCTTGCTCTCGGGTGGGAATGCTCAGATTACGAATATGAACTGAAAGAAGATGGCGACCTGATTGTAACTATTAGGCGAAAGTAGGATTCAGCGGGACAGAGAATCTTTTGCGTTTTTCGCGCGGCGGATCACGGTGTATAAACGGTCTGTTACTTGACATAATTTCTTAAACCTTCGTATTCGGTTTTTATACGGTCGTACCACTCTTCAATATTTTCTTTCCCCTTAAGGTCACCGGTGTCGATATACTTAATCAGCTTTTCCATTGAACTCAAAATACTCTCCATGCCTGTGGCTGTAATTGAAAGTACGACAGGGACTTTTTCTGAAATTGAAGCTCTTTCATCGATTGTCTGGTCCTTTGCGTTCGCGAGCGCAATTGAGAACTCGTTGTTTGCTTCGTCGACTTTTAATATACCGTCTTCAAGGTCTTTGGCGATTTCCTCGGATTGACCATCAGGCTTATTCATTTTCTCCAGGGCCTCCAGGCCTTCACCGTCTTTCACTATGCTCGCCTCGTAAGATTCTCTTGCGATGTCGGCACTTTCCAGGTCGGAATACCCGGAGCGCGCATATCTGATGAATGCTTCCCCGCCTTCCTGTGCGATTTTCGGGTCCGATTCCATGTTGTCCATGATTTCTATATACCGGTCGACAAAGCTTTGTTTTGCTTCCCTGTCATTACAGCCGTAAGCGGCCAGGGACACTATTAACAGAATGGCCGTTACAAACGCCGACACCATAACTTTATATATCGTTCGATGCATTTGAACTTCTTCTTCCGAATGAGCAAATAAGACTATCGGCTGACCTGAATTACTACATAATCTAATTCAATTATCACATGGGGATACCTTTGGACAAGCATGGTAAATGGAACCAGCGGGAACTTATTCCAGACAGGGCTCGTCAGAACTCTTAATTGATGTATGATAGTACCTGAAAATAAACACAGACGAATTCCACGGAGGAGTCATAATGAGGAAAATCATAATTGTCACCTGTATTGTATCCATGATTTTCGGTGGGGTTGCAGTAATTGGATGCGGCGGTGGAGGCGGCGGCAAGGGGGATTCCCCCAAGCAGGTTGCGCAGAAGTTCATGGAGGGACTTGCCGATAATGATGTCGATGGCTACCTCGCCCTTGTAACTGAGGGTTCCAAGAAGGGCGTGGATGTCGAGGATATGAAAAAACAGACGGCTGAATACGAAAAGCAGCAAACCGAGAAAATTGAATTCAAGGTCGGCGAAGAGAAAATCGACGGTGACAAGGCACTGGTTGACGTTACAGTAATACAGCAGGGCATGGAAATGACCATGAAATGGACCCTGTTAAAAGAAAATGGTGTTTGGAGAGTCGATTTGACGACAGAGCCCATTATGGAGGGCACTGAGGGTATTGAACCTGATCAGGAAACAACTCCCGGAACTTTGCCCGAGACCGAACCGGCTGAATAGCAGTCGTCAGGAGACAAGGTTCTTAAGGATGTGGGAGGGCTTAGCCGCTTTTTGGAGAAGTCCTCCTTTTTTTTGCGATTCTTTCACTGAAGACGTTGACCGGAAGTATGGCGAACCAGAAATATTCGGCTGCCTGCGGGCTTAAAAAGGCCAGGGCGATCGATACCATGAAAACACCACCGACAAGGAGAAAAGATAAGGTCGCGTGTTTACCCATCTCAACACTGAAAGCACTTGAAACGAGACCGGGTGACTTTGTGATAAAGTACCACATCGCCGCAAAAAGAAAACACGCTGCTGCATAGTTCGCCGCATATATGATTACACCGATACTGGTATTTCCATATTCGCTGATAACGCTTGTCGAGAAAGGAAGCAGAATGATACTGAGTAATATCGCCAGATTGATCCACAGAAGGAAACCGTTCTGATTTTCGATATGTCTAAAAAGGTTGTGATGAGAGATCCACAGGAAACCGATGATCAAAAAGCTCAATATCAATGCGAAAATATTGGGCCATAGCGCAGTTATTTCGGAGACAAGCTCTTTATTGACAAGTTTTTCAGGGATATCGGGGATTTCTATATTCAAGACAAGAAGTGTGATGGCAACAGCGAAAACCGCATCTGAAAACGAGGCGATGCGGTCCACTTGACGCCGGTTATTTTCAGCGGTTTCGTATGTTGAATTTTCGGCAGCCTGTTCAATCTTATGCAGTGAAGTACCTCCAACCGTTAGATTATTAAAGATTTTCTGATATTTAATTGGTCAAAGCATCGGCTGTGACCTTTCATGGCGTGATATCTTTCCGGAGTGCATCAGCACGGGAAATTAGTTTCACAGTGGATTCAATGGCGGAAATGGCAGGCGCTATTCCAGGAAGTAAAGTATCACCCGGGACATCCTGAGTGGTTCCTGGTATTGAAGGCCGTGGCCGGCATCCTGAAACTGGATAAGCCATGATCCCGGAATCTGAGCGACCATTATTACCGAGTTTTCCGGCGGGGTTAGAATATCATCAGCCCCGGTTATCAGAAGTGTTTTGGCCTTGATATTGTGCAATCGATTGTAAGCACCGGCCCAGGACGTCATGGCCGTGTACTGTTTTGACACTGACTCCGGCGAGACACTTTCGAGAGTGTTTGAGAATAGGGATTTCACATGGTCCATGTTTTGTTCATTTGACAGCCAGTCCCCCGGGAAAAGGAGGTTCAAAAGCCTTTCGCCTCTCTGGGAAGGGCTGCCGGATGTGTTTCCCAAAGCGTTCATGATCTTTGGGGAAGGGGGGACTGCTTCCTCGCCACCGGGGTCCGCGGCATACAAGACCAGGCCGTCCACCACCCCGGGGTTTCGCAACGCAAGCTCCTGGGCTATATTTGTGCCCATAGACCAGCCAAGGACGCTGCATGCTTCAATATTCAGGGCATCAAGCAACCCGGCTGAGTCGTCAGCGAACTGCTCTATAGTGAACTCACGCTCACCGGAACCGGTCTCACCGGTGCCCCGGTTGTCGAAAACGATTACCTGATGACGCGTAGCGAGATTATTCAGCAGCTCAGGGTCCCACATCTCCATTGTCCCTGAATATCCCATGATCATAAGAAGAGGAGTTCCTTCACCGAATGTCTTATAAGCGATTTCGATATCGCCGACGGCAGCTTTCCTGACCTTCGACCTGGTAATTCCTGTGTTGACTTCAGTGCTTGTGTTATCTTCGCATCCCGATACCGCGGGAAGCCCAAGTGCCAGGAATAACAGGAGAATTGCTGTCAATATGACTGTTTTTGCGGTTTGCCTACGCACTGAAAGGTATGGTTCGCTCAGGATTACCGTCTCCTGTAGTCGGAATTTCAAGATCTTCCTTGAATAAATAATAAAATTTTAAGGACCGCCGGTTCCGGGGTGTCAGAGACGCTGCATACTGAAATGCCGGGCAGTTCCTTTTACTTGTGCAAAACACGATTACTCCTGTTCTTCTCTGTGGGTAACGTGCGGGTAGACTTCTATCTTATCCAAAGGTGTAATCGCACGTAGAAATACTCCTATGGACACACCCAGAAGGGAGGCGCTCAGGATGGCGAATGCTACTATTAAAGCGGTCCCACCGGGACCGATTATGGTTCCAATCATCGCAACCAGGAAAAGCAGGCTTGAGACGGCAAATAACAGGGACGCGACCTTCAGCCTCCGGCTTCTCGGTATTTTCTTAATCGTGGTTGAAGGCGCGATATTCTCCGAGCACTTGACGCAAAGTGTTTCACCTTCAGGGGCTTTTTCCCCGCATATTTCACAGATTCCAAGTTTTTCAGGCGGGATATTTACTCCGTCACCCTTGGAATGTCTTTGTATGGACCCGCACTTGTCGCATATTGTCATGTAGTGAGCGATTGGATGCCCGCAAACCATGCAGTAATGGTCTTCAGGTACTTCCCGGTGTGCCACGTATACCTCCCTGTCGGTACATACAAATACGTAAATCTTGCCGGTGCTGCCGGGCGGTAATGATTGTACTGCATTATCCGCCGTCTCCCAACATGCTGATAAGCTCTTCCGCGAACTGTGAAGCGGCGGCGGGCCCGGATCCGGTCAACAAGTTTCCGTCCCGCTGTATTTCATTACCCGTGCACTGACCGCCTCCGCGTTCAACGATGGGTTTTACGGACTCAGAAGTAGTGACCCTGCGGTTTGCCAGGATACCGGCATTGGCGAGAATAGCGGGCGCAATGCAGATTGCGCCAACGATTTTTCTCTGGTTCATGGCCTCTCGTGCGATCATCTGGGCGGTCAAGTCCTCAAAAAACACGGAAGCGCCGCTGCCTCCAACAAAAACGACCGCATCGAAGCCGGCGGGATGCACCTCGTAGATTGTCGCGTCCGGGATGACTTCCGTCCCGAACATGCCTGTGGCCTTGTGAGTGGTAAGAGAGGCTACGGTTACTTCAGCGCCTGCTTCCATAAGCAGGTTGAAGGGGATTTCAAACTCCTCGTCGCGAAAGTTGCCCGGAGCAAGAATGAAAAGAACCTTTTTTTCACTGAGCGTCACCGCAATACCCCTTTAACCAGTCGAATGTTTGCACTGATATTACACTAATATGATAACACCAATCGGCAAATAGTTTAAAAACACCGTAACCGGTCTTGTTGCAGGTATGGAAAGCTAAAATTGCGGTTATCCGGGAAACAAATCAGGTTTCTGCGGACCTGTGCCGGGACAGGAATTTTGCCACAACCGCCAGAAGGCTTGGAAGAACGATAATGGCACCGATCAAAGCTCCGACTAAAGAGATCGCGATAGTGATACCGAACCGGCTGAGCGGTGTCATCCGGGAGGTGCCGATGATAGCGAAAACGCCGCATGTCGTAAGCGCGGCTGCGAAAAGCGAGCGTCCCACATGCAGAACGGTTTTCCTGATTGCCCCTGAAACATCCGGGACCCCGTGGTTGAACTCCTCGCGGAACCTGTGGGTGATATGGATTCCGAAATCGACACCGACTCCTATTACCAGGGAGGATATAGTAACGGTGAAGAAATCAAGCGGCCATCCGATAACGTAGAGAACAATAAGCTCGAGGGCGATTCCGAAAACGACCACGATAAGGGTAGCCATTCCGTAAAGCACCGAGCGGAAGACGACTATGAGAACAAGCAGGCAGAGGAGGAGAGCGAGACCGGAAGATTTTACCTGGGTGGGCAGTATGTTTCCAAGAAGGTCGGTTACGATTATTGATGACCCGGTGGCTGTGGCCTGCATGCCGGTTTCCGACTCCAGTGTAGAAGCCTCGGCCCTTATCAACTCAGCGACGGCTTTCATTTCATTTTGAGATCCCCGGGGCGTTCGTATAAGAACGATTGTGGTATCGCCGCCTTCATTGACGAAAGAGTTGGTCTGCATGTTCTCCTCAAGAGAAGCGAGAATCCTCTCTATTTCTTCACGGGTCTCGGGAATCTCACCATTTGACGTGTCACTTACGATATCGGCGATCGAAATTATACCTTCGCGGTCGATCTTGATTTCGTTCCCGCCTTTACGCTTTCAAGCGCGATATCGTCTTCAAGTTCAAGGAGCGCCTTCAGGTTGTCGGGGTCCAGGATGTCCCCCTTAACCAGCAGCATATCCTGATGTCTCGAGCCGAACTTTTCACTGATAAGGTTACCCGCCTTGACGCTTGGCGTATTCACGGGAAGGAAGTTTGAAAAATCGGCGTCGGTGTCAAGTTGAAAGCCGGCAAAGATAGAGAATCCTATGATTACGATCAGTAAGCCGATTACCAGCCAGTGGTACCTGTAAGCCGCAACGGCGGATCCCGAAAGTATTTGATCTATGAACGTGCCGTACCATGCTTTATCTTTTTGTTTCTTGATCTTCTCCATGTGTTTCCGGCGCTTTTCATCTTTCTTGTTCCCGTCGCGTATTACCATTATTGCAGGAAGCATAGTGACCGCCAGGAGGAAGCTGAAGACCACTCCCAGCAGGCAGAGTATTCCGAAGTCTCTCAATGGCGGCATGTCGCTTACGGTGAAAGACACGAACCCGAAAACGGTAGTAAGGGCGGTAAGGAACACGGCAATGCCGACTGTTTTCATGCTGGTATTGACGGCATCATAGGGATTTTCACCGGTTTCCCTCTCCTCGTAGTACCGGCTGAGAAGGTGTATTACATAGGCGATGTTTATACCAAGCATGAGCGGTACTATCATCACCGACATCATCGTGTACGATATTCCGATCCATCCCATGAAGCCAAAAAGCCAGGTTACAGATATCATCATGATGAAAAGCGGAAGGGCTATATCTGAAACACGGCGGAAGGTCATGAAAAGTATAAGTATCAGGAATGCAAGGGCGATCAACAGGAGCTTGCTCGATTCACTGCTCATAAGCTTGCTGTTGTCCCTGCTCTGCGCGGCGGACCCGGAAATGTATGCGTTTTCACTCTCTCCGTCGAAGGTGTCGTCGAGGTAGCTCTCGAAGGATTCAAGCAGTTCAGCCTGGGCTTTCTCTTTTAATCCGGGCTTGAGCTGGAACTTGACAAGTGTCGCGGTCCTGTCTTCGGAGATCACCTCGCCGAACAGCCTGTTCCTTGCATATTCGGAAGAGAGGTACATCTCGAGCTTTTTCAGGCCTTCATCGGGGTCCACAACTGTCTCTCCGGGAACGGAATCCCGGCGGCCGTTCATTTTGTTCATCCCGTCGAGATAAGTTTCGATCGCCGCCAAATGGCCTTTTTTTGCACCGGCTTCTTCAGCGCCTTCAATTGATAGACCGTAAAGTTTCTTCGCGAAAAGGGGAGTAGTGACATCATCCGCAGTAACGATTACGTACTGCCAGTCGACATTACCGAACTCATCTTCAATTGTTTCAAGGGCTTTAAGCGAATCGTAGTCTTTGGGAACCATGCTTTCATTGGATGTGTCCATATGAATGCGGCCCATGCCGAGGACCATGAAAACGGTTATCACCGCGGCTGCGGCGATTACCAGCCATGGTTTCTTCTCAGACATTTTTGCCAGGATTCCAAACAGTTTCATCGGGGGGTTAATCCTTTCGCTTGAGAATAATCAGTGGTCTCTGACAAGTTACAGAGAGAGATTATTCATATCTTTCATCTATTTTCATGAGGAGCTCAAGAAATAATGAGCGCTCATCCTCACTCAGCACCGAGAAAATCTCTTTTGTGATTTTATTCCTCTTCGAACACACCTGTTTTACGAAGCGTTCTCCTTCTCCGGTCAGACGGGCGTGCACAACACGGCGGTCGTCCCGGCCTCTTTCCCTTTCGATCATCTTTTTATCCACGAGCCGGTCCATCATCCTGGTGGCGACGCTCTGGGAAATGTGCCACTGTTTAGAGATATCACTTACGCTTGAAGAGCCGCTTTCGTAAAGAAAGACAAGAAAAGCGGCCTGGGGAACTGTAAGACCGGTTTCATTTGCGAGTTCGGCCATAGGATGAGGAGCTTTCCGGGCCAGCCTGGTCATATAGCCATTAACGATTCTCGTGAATTCCTCGAGTTGGTCTTCCATAAATATACCTTATGCAATATATACCTAATACATAATATGCCTAATGCATACTTTATATTTCGACGATTTCGATGTCAATCTTTATAGTGATCGGCAGAATCAGGCGTGTCCATGCTGTTTATTGTCGGGAATAACCCGGATGGGGGAGTTAAGTTCTGATACAGGTTGCACTGTGTTAACAATAATATGAGTGTGTTTCCGCGAAAGGCGGTTCAACATACATGGATGATCCGGAAGACGGAACGTATTGAGAAACGCATGAGGTAAGTAAAACATGATTGAGGTCGGCGGCGAGTTCCACATATTCGGGATATTTACGGATTTACAGCGTTCATGTGTTAACATTTCTTATGAATAATCACGTTTGGATATCAAGTTAAGGAGCGAATATGAGAAGAGTTGTTGTGGTGCTTTGCGCCATTTCCCTGATTGCGTGCTCCGCCTTCACGGCCGGCTGCACGAACAATGGAGACGGGCCGGAACAGAAACAGGTAAAGGAAGTTACAGACACGTTTATGAAAGCGCTCAACGGTCACGATGTTGGCGCACTGATTTCCGTGGTTGCCAAGAAAGATAAAAAGGGCCTTGAGGAAGAGATGAAAACCGGTGAACCTTCTGATTTCAAGGTCGACTATGAGATCGGGGACGCGAAAATTGAACGTGATGATAGAGCTACCGTCAGCGTTATCTGGAAAGACGGTAAGGGGTCACTCGAGGTCCCGATGTTTCTGGTTAAAGAGAAAGGGAAGTGGAAGGTGGATTTCGAGAAGTCAATGGAAATGGACTCAGAGGTGTAGGTCGAGCCGGAGAAGTTACATGGGAAGATGCTGATGTAAGCCAGCCGTGCGAGGATGAAAATACTATCCGTGGCGGCCGAACCTGAAAGTCATATGAGAAAAGTACCCGGAATAAGCGCAACTGATAAAAGGAGAAGAAAATGAAAAGGGTTATTGTCCTGGGGTGTATCTTGCTGCTGGTGTTTTCATCCGCTCTGCTGGTGGGCTTCGGAAGCGGCGGAGGTGGGGGAGACGACGAGGCCCAGGCTAAAGCCGTGGCTGAAAAGTTTATGAAAGCAAGCATGGAATACGATATTGAGGGAATTCTGGACACCTTGTCAGAGAAAGATAAGAAGGAGATATCCGACGAGGATATCGAAGAGGCAAAGAAGCAGAGTGAGGCGGCAGGGGGCGTAGATCTGGGGATTGACTATAAAATAGGAAAAGTTGAAATTGAAGGTGACAAAGCGACCGTCGAAGTAGCCGTCGAGTTCGCCGGAGAGAAATCCACCGACAACATTTACATGCTTAAGGAAGACGGTAAATGGAAAGTGGATGGTGAGAAATCCGGCGCGGAAACAGAGATGGAATAGATGCAGGCAAAGAATTTCTGGTAGAGTATTCATTGTTTTATGCCCCCGTAGCTCAACAGGATAGAGCAACTGCCTTCTAAGCAGTAGGTTGCAGGTTCGAGTCCTGCCGGGGGTGCCACATCAGAATATGCAAGAGGCAGACTTGAACCTGCAACAACTGGAGCGAAGCGAAATCAAACGGTTGCAGGTGGGTCACCGCGTGTACGAAGCGCGTGGGGTGAGTCCCGCCGGGGGTGGCGGGTATTGATAGTTGCCGCATGTACTTCATTTTCAAGCCGCCGATTAAACCGGATGGGGGGAGAGAAGAGTGGGTCCAAGGAGAACAGGTTTACATCTCTTCGTAATAATATTTTTAATCTCAATCATGGCGGTATCTCTTTGTTCGTGCGGGGCCGGTGGCAATGGTGATGAGAAAGCCGTAAAAGAGGGCGATGCCGGCCTAAAACTTCCCCCCGGGACTTCTGAGGAGGAACTGGAGGAGGCAACTTTCTCAGGTGGGGCGGATGATTCGGTTGCCACAAAAGAGGAACAGCCCGCGCAGGCCGATGAAGAGAAAGCCCAGGTGCAGACACCGGGAACATCCGGTGATCTCGCGGGCGGGCGGTTCACAATAATGGAAGCCGTAAGGAAGGAATCAAATTCCGATGTCATAAAGACCGGGGCCAGGGAAGTGAAGGGCGACTACCTTGAAATCGAGCTCGAGATACAGAACGCGGGTGATGACCTTATCAACCTCGCAGACTACTCTTTCCGGCTGCAAAGCCCGGGTATAGAGGCGGACAATTACCAGGACTATTACGGGCAGGCTGGAACATATGGGAAGTATGTGTCTGAAGACACCATTGGGGGTACGCTTCTTGATTACGGCACTCTGGAACCTGTTGACTACAAGGTCAAGATGGGTGAAGTGGTGGACAAGGTGTTTCTCTTTTTAGACTTGAACCCCAAGAGCGTTGCCAGAAACGACCTGGTGACAAAGGAAAACACCGTACTTGTTATCAAGAAGACTCAGGGAAGCGATTACGGCGAGAAGATAGAAATGGGCCTCGCCGGCTATCCCGACTGAGGACGAGGGTAAATTTAAAATACAGCGGAGAGAAAATCATGAGAGCGGCAAAAAGAGGCCTCAGGAGTTTCAGGCGGCACCCTGGACGCAACGCGGTAATAGTCATCCTGCTCTTTGTATGCCTTACCTTCTCGATATCCATGCTGGCTGTGAAACTTGCCGCGGACGCCCAGGTTCAGGCGGTTAAGGAGAGAACCGGAAATTACGGTGAAGTAAGGGTCAGCTCGGATTACATGATGGGTGTGTTCCAGGAAGAGCGGGCCAGGTCCGCAGTTGAAAGGACCCAGGAGTCGAGGAGCATGAGTGAGGAAGAAAGGCGGCTGAAGGTCGCCGACTCGCTTGTTCCCGAAGATGTGACCGACCGGTTTTCCAGAGATCCGCATATTCTTACTTACGATAAGGTATTGAACGCCCAGATAGTTCTGCCGGGAATGAAAAACGCGGAACTTGAATCGGTAATGAGCCTTATCGAATCCCAGGCGCAGGAGTCCGGGCCTTTTGCCATTACCGAGGAGACTTTCTTTTTCGAGGGAAATACCAACGGCGCTTCAGCGTCGGACTTTACCCAGGGCAGAAAAAAGCTGATCGAGGGAAACCTCTTCACCTATAAAGACCAGGAGTCGGGTAATCCGGTTGTGGTAGTCGAAAAAAACTTCGCCGAGGAGAACGAACTGAGGGTTGGGGACACTCTGAAAGCTGAAATAAGCGAGATCAGTGGAGAAGGTGGAACGCTGGAACTCGAGGTTGTAGGGATTTACGAATCCGTGGAAGCAGAGAGAGACAGCGGAGCCATGGGCGGCATGCTTGGTTCTTTCAACCCGGCCGGCAACAAGGTTTTCGCACCGCTTTCAATCGTACAGCGCTTGAACGACACCGCCGGTTATGTGGACCTCGGATCATACTATTTTGACAACGTTGAGAGTACTGGAGCGGTGGTTTCCGCCTTTGAAAAGGAAGTCGGCGAAGGAGACAAGTATGAGTTCGTGACCGACAAGGCTGACTATGTACTGATTTCAGACCCGCTTCTGAAGGTCGGGAACAGTTCAATGATCGGTCTTGCCGGTGCCCTCGGCGCATGTGTGCTTATTATAATACTCGCCATGGTGATAACCATAAGCGGCAGGTCGAGAGACATCGGTGTATTGAAAGCGCTTGGGGCGACAGACAGGCAGGTAATGCTTCAATACGCGGTCGAGGTTGTGTGCATCTGTCTGTTGGCGATCGTACTGGCGGTCATTGCCACAGCCGTAATAAGCCAGCCAATGGGTGACTGGCTTCTTTCCGGCAGGCAGGAAGTAGAAGAGGTTGAGGAAAGTTCCGATGGAATGGGCGGCATAATGAGCATGATGGACAGGGGCCTTTACAAGGAAGGCGGGTATTTCAAGGGTTTCCTCGGGGAAAAAGAGAAGGAAAGCTCTTCACTCAACGTCGTCTTCAAGGGAAGCCTGCTATGGTATACGATGGCTATACTGATCGGTATCAGCCTGCTTGGAATGGCGGTTCCCGTTATCTGGATCTCGAGGTTGAGGCCCGCGAGAGTCCTTAGTATGGAATAGGAGGGCGGTAATCCTGGAAGATACAGTCAGGGTGGATAAACTGGGCAGGATATTCAAGAGCAAGGCCGGTGAAGTTGTCGCGGTGGATAACGTAAGCATGACGGCCCGGAAGGGTGAAGTGACGACGATCGTCGGGCCTTCCGGTTCGGGGAAGACAACCCTTCTCTATCTGATCGGCTCTCTTGAAGCGCCCGACACCGGCTCGATCCGGGTTTCCGGCGAGGAGATCACAGGGTCCGAGGCTGACCTGGTCCGGTATAGAAAAGAAAGAGTCGGCTTCGTGTTCCAGTTTTTCAACCTCGTCTCGTCGCTGAACGCGACAGAAAACGTGTCTCTGCCGATGGACCTTGCCGGGGTCTCCGCAAAAGACCAGCATTTGAGGGCGGTTGAGCTGTTGGAGAGGATGGGTATAGACGGAAGGTTGCAGAAGACACGCGCTAACAAGATGAGCGGTGGGGAAAAGCAGAGGGTGGCTATCGCCAGGGCTATAGCGAACGATCCGGAAATAATACTCGCGGACGAACCTACAGGGAATCTTGATTCATCGACGGGGGAAAACGTCGTGAAAATACTGATTGATCTGGCTCATCACGATGGCAAATGCGTGCTTATCGTTACCCATGACGAAAGCATTCTGGAGGTCTCGGACAGGGCGTTTCATATGACGGACGGGCGCCTGGCTTCGATAAAATAGAGTACCCTCTGCCTTGTTTATCTGGTTAATGATTTGCCGTATACTAATCAGCGGATGAAGCCACTTTAATAATTTTCGCGGTGGACGTAGCTCAGTTGGTTAGAGCGCCGGGTTGTGGCCCCGGAGGCCGGGGGTTCAAGTCCCCTCGTTCACCCCAGTAATCTCCATGTGTTCCAGTTCGGGGCCATCTGCCTTCAGCCCGGGTTTATCCAGGCCCGGGATCGATACACCATAATCTTCAGCTCAGGCCTATCCAGGCCCGGGATCGATACATCGTAATCTTCTACTCAGGCCTATCCAGGCCCGGGATCGATACACCATGAGGGGCTTGATGCCGCGGAGTTCAGGTTTGCGGCTATATATTAAGAGGTTGTGGCATTATTTTACAGAAACTATTTCTCGAAGGCTGGTTTAACTATGGCTGTGGGAGAACAGATATGAGGAACAGAAAACTATTCATTTTTGCGATGGTAATAACAATCATTATTATGGCTTTTTTGACGGGGGGCTGCGGTGGTGGTGGCGGGGAGGACTCTTCATCGAGGATAACCTGGGTATGGCCTGATACGGGGGATGCAGGCATGGAGTTCAAGGTAACCGGGCAGGGTTTCGGAGACAGCCAGGGGCACAATTATCTGGATATCGGTGGTGAAAAAGCGGCCATAGTGGAATGGTCCGACACGGAAATTACAGCGGAGGTTCCAAACGGCCTGGAGGTAGGTCCCGTCGATGTCGTCGTATATTTAGGCGGAAATCCAAGCAACGAATTCGAATTCTATGTAGTCAAAACAAAGTAACCGCCGCGGTTTTCCAAGTTTTAAGACGCGTCTGAATTTGTTTCCGAACCAGCGGCTCTGATGATATTTCCAGTCAAATCAACGGCTCGCAACCGCGGGATACAGGGAGCACATTTTCGCGCCTCGTTGAATTGAAACGTCCGGAATGCTAAACTCCATTTTGCTGAACTCAAAGGGCCGTTAGCTCAGCAGGCAGAGCAGGGGACTCTTAATCCCAAGGTCGCAGGTTCGATTCCTGCACGGCCCACCATCATATAACCCGTTAGTTAAGCGAATCTTATCAATCCAAGCATATTTGAGATATTTCGAGCCTTTCTAAAAATTCGAGCTATGTTCGAGTAAATATATCCAAATTCTAGAATTGTAATACTGGCAGCACCTTGGACACTGATCAACATACTAATTAAAAAAGCAGTAATCCGTTTCTTTCGGTAGAATTGTTGTTCGGGGTTGGCCTGACTGACATTAGACACGTAAGTGTTTGAAGATTCACAGGAGGTAGCATTGGCGGACACATGGATTATCGATATCACGCATTTCGGAACAGATAGGGCGTCAATCTGGGATATACCACCGCACGCGAGGAGGCTTGCCGAATACTTCGGGTCCATTATCGGCGCGGCGACGCTTACGGGACCGGGGTTGGTGGTACATACCGCGCTCCGGTGCAGGCGCCGTCCGGGCAGGAAGCCGTGCCCCGGGCGCATTGTGGTCGAACGGTTGGAGGTGCCTCCAGAGATCGAGTGGTCGTGCTCCTCTTGCGGCGACAGGGGTGTCCTCAGGAATTGGCGGAGGACTGGTTGGGACCTGTCCGAGAAGGGCGAATTCCTGAACGGCACAGAGAGGCGTATTGGTATCGAGCTGACCGCTGAGCAGTACGATGTGCTACGGAAGGGAGGCGTCGCTTTCGACGCGGAGTCAGACAGGATTGTCCTGGGGGCGATTACGACCGGGCGCGGGATCGAGATCAGGGGCACCTTCGATGAGTTGGATTACTTCCTGGAATGCCTCGCCGCCGAAGCAAATCACGAGACAAATCCAGCCCGGCGGAGACTTCTGGACGCGGCATACGATGTCCTTCAAGCCGAAATGGATGCACTGCCATGAAGCGGTTCCAGGCATGGTGATGACGCTCTTAAGATATAAGTCACTTATAGATATGGTGCCGGGTTTTGATATGTGCGCTTATGGCAATATCTGATTGATAAACGGATCAAATCTTATATCAGTTATGAATATTTGATATAAGCTTTGATCCAGGCAGAACCACTGATTAGCGCGGAACTGCTTGACGTTTAACGCTTTCCATTGGAGCATTGGTTGATTCTTAATTTTGATTTGAAGATCCGGATCACCAGTAAAAAGTTCCGGGCGGATTTCGTCCTGGTCCAAAAGAAGGTTCAAGAATTCCAATTCCTCATGAGTAGTTGGAGTAAGTATTTCCGGGTTACTGAAATCCGGCAGGGGATACCGGGTATTGTAATCCTTTAACAATGGTATATAATGTTACCAGATAATAACCTAATGCGGTAATGTTATGACTATGATAAAAACAAGCTTAACCAGACGAGAACTGCATATTTTAGAGAAAATCATCTCAAATCTCGGCAATATCGTTTATATCGAAGATATCAACAAACTTTTCGAGCAAGACTATTCTCTTCAGGAGATAAGGCGTCAAATAAGTTTATTGACCAAACGGGGTTGGTTGGTCCGGATCAAGCGCGGTATTTTTGCCGTAGCCAGTCTTGAATCTCACGGTTTCGCCGGTGTGTCGCCTTTGGCGGTTTCACAAATACTTGTGCCTGAATCATATGTATCATTTGAATTCGCTTTTTCACATTACGGCTTATTTGATCAGCTGCCTTCAAAGCTTACCGCTACAACATCGATTAAGCCCAAGAAATTTACTTTTCAAAACTTGGAGTATGAATACAGAAAGATCAAACCCGAGCTTTATTTTGGTTACGTTGAGATAGCAGAAAGCGGCAGGACGGCGAACATCGCCGAGCTTGAAAAAGTCTTTCTCGACTTTCTCTATTTCCGGATAGACACCTATAGCATTGATCTGCTGCTGGAGAAGGTGAATGAAGGCAAAGACGATCTCGACCTTAAAAAACTATTCAAATACGCGAAAAAATACCCTGTGTCTGTAAAGCGTCGTCTTGGCTATCTCTTAGACCTGGCCGATATTCCCTCTGACTCTTTGCATAGAGAGGTCAAAACAAGGCGGGATTTCTCCAAATTAACCAACACGTCAGACAAGTTCAACGCGAAGTGGCGCATCTACTATGAAGATCGATTTAATAAATAGATCACAGCTTTCCATCGTCAATAAGAGCAACTACCGCTATCCTTTGGCTGAAGCCGAGAAGGATTACTTCCTGGCGGTAGTTCTAAAGATCCTCTTTACTTCACCGCTTGCGGAAAAGCTCGTCTTCAAAGGTGGTACAGCTTTGCATCATCTATACCTTGACCAACTGCGATTTTCTGAAGACCTTGATTTCGGAACCATAGACGAAATTTCAATTAACGATATTGAAGAAGTCATCGCTCAAACTGAATTCCTGGAGATTAAGAAAGTTTCAAAGTCTGACTTCTCTTTGAAGATTAACCGGTTGAAGTTTACCGGGCCACTTGGTCAACCAAATTCTTTGAAGATCGACATTGATTTGTGACTCAGGATATTCTCCTGCTGGTACTCGAAATGCCATATCACAATATTTTCAACATTCCAGTCAAAGTACAAGGAATGGACCTTTCGGAAATTTGCGCTGAAAAGGTTAGGGCAATAAACGAGCGAGCCCGTTACCGGGATTTCTACGATTTGGCAATGGCATTCAAGAAGAAGAAGATTAACCCAGAAGTTATAGTCGCAACGCTAAAAAAAGAAAGAGCTAAGGAAACCACTTTCGATTGATCAGATTAGAAAGAATCTTGATATAGCCCAGATAGCAAAAGACAAGGGTCTTGAAAATCTTTTTTACCGTGAAGAGATCGAAAGAAAGCAGATTGAGCAAGTTCTGGAAAAGATTCTCTCTCTTCTTTGAACCTAACCTGGGCTCAGAAACGACAATTAGCGCTCGAATGTAATAGTAGTCTCGCTGGTAGTTGTAGTAGTAGTTGTAGTCTAAAAAACTATTTATTAATTGATTTAATTTCTTGAGACATAAATATCAGGTTTTTATTTGTATTGGACAGCAGAGCATCAGCGCGCAGGGCGGCATCACCCAAGTCAGAGATCATTAGATGGCTGCAGGTGTCCAGTGTCATGGTTGCGGAGCTGTGGCCCAGGGCGGACTGCACGGCCTTGATAGACGCGCCGCACCCGATAAGCTTGGTGGCGAAGCTGTGTATCAGGGAATGCATCGTTACATGTTTGAGCTCTGCACGGTCTAGCGCCTGATTGAATCTTTTTCTCGGCATTGAAGGGTCAGGTGGAATAGCGCTGCTGTAACTGAATAGAAGTTCATCCGGTTTGTGACGGCCTATCTTTTCGGAGTGTTGCTCGAGTATTTCACTCAATGTATTTAGAAGAGGCACCGCCCTTACAGGCGGCCGGTAGGAAGAAAGAAACGAGATAGTATTGGTAGCAGTAGAAGATGTAATTCAATAAAAGAGGAGCTCCTGGTTTTGACCTGGGGCTTTTTAAGTGGGGGAGGGACGCGCGGAAAACACGGTAAATGTTGACCGCATGGATCCCCTGAACTATATACTCAAATGAGTGTCATACATATAAGTTTAATTGTATTCAGACCGGATACTTGATTGATCGAGGGCTTAACCTGAGGATGATACATCGGTATTCGGAGTATGTATTTTCTATAACTATGTCTGACCCGCGCGGTATTGCTTGACGTTTAATGCTTTCCACCTAAGCAGCACTTAAGCAGCGGCTGGTTTTCTGTCTTTATTTGGGGATCCGGGTCGGTTGTAAGGAGATCCGCCCGGATTTCACCGTTATCATGTCGAAAGTTTAAGAACTTCAATTTCTGTTCCGTAAATGGTAAGAAAATAGATGGCCAATGTAATTGAGGTCAAGGTTTACTGAAAGGCGTGGGTGCCGGAAAATAGAATAGATTCAGAGCGGTGCCACCTCTGAGTGCCAGAATGCTTCCCGGACACTTGTGTGGTCTTTACACATTCTTTACACGAATCAGGCATATTTCGAATGGAATATTTATCACGTGAAGGCCTACTCTGAGATCGTGCAGGGTTATGTGTTGATAACCGATGGTTTCGGGTGATTGTGCCGGAATTGTATATCTCAAATACAGATAATAACCGTTATCTACCAACGCGATCAGCGAATGAGAGAACCGGGCGGAGGCCAAAGAGAGCATATTCATTTGCTCGGGCGAATATGCAACTTTCCGGTTGGGATTTCTCAGGATGGATTGATCTGTTTGAAAAGGCAGGGGAATTGCACAGATGCATGCAGTGATTGCCGGTTGCGGAAGAGTAGGTGCGCAGCTCGCAGTATCACTTTCGTCTGAAAATCATGATGTGGTTATTATTGACAGGAAGGCAAATGCTTTCAAGCGTCTCGGTGATAAGTTCCATGGGCTCTGCATTGAGGGTATCGCGTTCGACGAAGAAACATTGATCAATGCGGGAATAAGAAGAGCGGGAGTTTTTACGGCTGTTACAGGTGTGGACAAATCCAATCTCATGGCCGGCCTGGTCGTGAAGCGAATTTTCAACGTTCCAAAAATTATGTCACGCATTGATAACAGTTTCCTTGAAGATGCCGTCTCCGTTGCGGGATTAGAAAAAGTATGCGGAACCAGAATGGTATCGGACGAGGTCCTGAAACTCCTTTTCTGCGCCGGCAATTATCGGGTTCTTGAAAAGAATGATGATTACGGGCTTCTTGTAATCGGTTTCACGGTGCCGCAAGAGGCGTCGGGCATGCCGGTGTCTGAACTGTGCGACGGCAAGAAGTTGAGAGTAGCCGCGATCTCACATGATAACAGGGAAGAGTGTATCGAAAGCAGGACCAGGCTGGCCTGTGAAGATCAGGTAATTCTCGTGTCTTTGGAAAACGCATGGTCACCGGTTGGTGAATTGCCCGGGATAGAAAAGAACGTGCTCGATCATATTCAAGATGGTGAGCCGGAAGATGCAAGAATAATCATAGGCGGCTGCAGTAAGGTGGGAGCCCGACTTGCCATGCAATTGATGGAAAAGGGTTTCAGGATTTCCGTTATTGATGACAATCCGGAAAAGTCGGAAAGAGTGCCGGCCAACAGCTCGGTTCAGTTTATAGAGGGTCTGATTTATGAGGAAAGCGCTTTGGTCAAGGCAGGCGTCGAGGAGGCAACAGCTTTTATCGCGGTAGGCAAGCTCGATAACGAGAACCTGATGGCCGCGGAGGTGGCAAAGCGAATCTTTAATGTTCCGCGTGTGTTATCAAGAGTGTTCAACCCGGACAAAGAGGCTACATATCATGCGCTTGGCACTAAGCATGTGTGCGGCACTGAAATATTATACCGTTCGATTCTGGGGGATATTCTCCATCCGAAAATTCGAACCCTGTCTTACAGGGCGCTGCTTGATTACGACCTGGTCGAATTTGAATGCCCGCCAATCTGGCACGGCAGAAGTCTCGGGTCTCTCGCCTCCGGCAAGGGGATGTGTTTCATTTACCTCATCAGGGGAAGAACATGCAACTTCCCGGAGCGTGACCTTGTCCTTGCGGAAAACGATATTCTGGGTGCTCTTGCAACTCCTGGGATGTTATTGAAAGTGGACAGGCACATGGAAAAGAAAGGGAGGTGGCTGCCATCCACCTGGTAATTGCCGGAGGCGGCAAAGTCGGGGCTTTCCTTGCGAACAAGCTGGCCGGAAAGAATACCATAGTCATAATCGAGAAAGATCCAACAGTTTGCAAGGAGCTTTCAAAGACAACAAAGTCTCTGGTAATTCAGGGCGACGCCTGTGACTACAGGTATCAGGAGGAAGCCCGGGTGGATCGATGCGACGTATTCGCTGCCGTAACGAGTGACGACGATGATAATCTTGTGGCATGCCAGTTGGCAAAGACAGCTTTCAGCGCCGGGCGAGCCGTTGCCCGCGTAAACAACCCGAAGAATGAACGGATCTTCAATTTGATGGGAATAGACGCCATCTCCAGCACGACTATTATCGGTCACCTCATAGAGGAGCGGGCCACCATTGGTGATATCCTGACGCTTCATGTGATGAAGTCGGGCCAGGTGGAAATAGTGGAGATAGATATCCCGGAAACAGGATGCCGCTCGTGCAACCGTCAACTGCGCAGCCTCGGACTTCCGGAAGGTTGCGTGCTGGTTTCCATTATCCGGGGGGATGATGTGGTTATTCCCAGGGGAAGTGACATGATACTGCCCGGCGATTCAATCATCGCCGTGACTTCGACGGAAAATGAGGCTGAACTGAAGAGGGCACTTGCAGAATGAAAATATTGCATGTTTTCAAGAGGAGCAGGAAAAAGACGGACGGACATGGAAAAAGCGATGGTTATTTCCTTGAGGCCCGGTTTGGAGAGTGGGGGTACTACCTCCTGGGAATCGTCATGGAAGTTTCAATGGTCGCGGCCTTTTCCCTTGCCGCGCTTCTTGTGATGATAATCGTCAAGGCTGTCGTGACGTGAACCTCCGCCCGACACTTAATGACTTCAGATTAATAGGGTGGGGAATCGGCCGGGTGGTTCTGTCCGTCGGCCTGATCATGGCTGTTCCGCTTGCCACCGCTCTCATCTGTGGGGAGTGGAATGTATGCACTGATTTCCTGATAGGAATTTCCGCTTGTCTGATATTCTGGCTGGGAACGGAAATCACCTGCCGGGTCACCCTCGATCTCAGGGTCTCTCACGGCCTGGTGGTGGTATCTGCGGGATGGTTGTTCGCTATGGTTTTCGGTGCGATTCCCCATTACCTTTCCGGCCACTTCAGTTCATTCCTGGACGCCTGCTTCGACGTCATGAGCGGCTTCACGACAACGGGATTATTCTTGCTCCAGGACCTGGACCATGTGTCCAACGGGCTGAACATGTGGAGGCATGTATTAACATATGCCGGCGGGCAGGGAATCATTGTTGTTGCCCTGACATTTCTGTTTGTCAGGACATCAGGGGCATTAAGCATTTATCTGGGAGAGGGCAAAGAGGAAAAACTGCTTCCCAACGTGGTTAATACCGCAAGGGCAATATGGATGATAAGTCTTACATATCTGGTAATCGGCAGCGTTTTTCTTTTTGTCGCGCTGAAGACCTGCGGTATGACTCCGGGCAGGAGTTTTCTGCATTCAATCTGGCTTTTCATGGGCTCCTGGTCCACGGGCGGCTTTGCACCGCAGAGTCTCAATCTGCTTTACTATCACAGTTTCACGATTGAGCTTATTACCATGGCGATATTCGTTATCGGGTCACTCAACTTTGCGCTCCACTATTCGGTATGGACCGGGAAGCACTCAGAGATATGGAAAAACATTGAAATCAGGTCTTTTGCAGTAACCGCCCTGGTTGTTACATTCTTTGTGTCGCTGGGTTTTTCCAAATTGGGTGTATACACAACAATCAACGAGTTTTTCCGCAAAGGTTTTTACATTATGATTTCAGGCCATACGACCACCGGAAACGCCACGGTCTACTCTTCATCCCTTGTTAATGAATTTGGTGTTCTGGCACTGTGGGCGATTGTTTTCGCCATGGCAATAGGAGCCAGCGCCGCGTCTACGGGGGGCGGCTTTAAAAACCTCAGGGTGGGAATACTCATTAAGAGCCTCTGGCTGGATATCAGAAAGATGGCGTCACCCGATTCGGCGGTATTGAGTGAAAAGGTTCATCACCTCAACGACTTATGGATCGACGATCCGCTGGCTCGCAGCGCGGCGCTTATTATCCTGTGCTATATCGCCATATACTTCATGGGAGGCCTGCTTGGGGTGGCATACGGGTTTTCTCCTTCAGTTGCGTTTTTCGATTCCGTAAGTACTGGGAGCAATACGGGTCTGTCGGCTGGCCTGGTATCGCCTGTGATGCCGGTTCTGTTGAAGGTCTACTATACCCTCAGTATGTGGGTCGGCCGTCTTGAGTTTATATCCATATTCGCGTTAATAGGTATGGGCGCGTCGATTGTGAGAGGAAGAAAGGTCGGCGGATCATGAAAATTAATGTCCGCGGAAGAAGGATCTTCGCTGTGATCACAGTTGCGGCAATGTGCCTGTTGCTGCAGACCCCATATTGCAGGGGAACTGCTGCAGCCTATGACACGAACCGCATTTCTATTTCCGAACTGATAGATGAAATGGATAAATATGACGGAATGTCTGTTACTGTTAAGGGCGAGGTGATCGGAGACATCATGATCAGGGGGGAGTATGCCTGGATAACTGTCAACGACGGACCGTACAGCGAGAAGAACCTGGAGAGTGGTGCAGAGTTCTCAGGTGTCAGCAATATCGGGATTGGTATCTGGATCCCCAGCGGGGATGTATATTCGATCAAGAGCGTTGGTGGTTATTCGAGAAAAGGTGACACAGTCGAGGTTGAAGGTGTTTTTCACAGGGCTTGCTCAGAGCATGGCGGTGATACCGATATCCATGCCAACTCCCTGAAAGTGGTAAGAGAAGGTTATGTAATACCGCATCCGTTTAGTTACTTCAAGTTGCTGATCGCCGCGTTACTCGCTGGTATCTCCGGATTATTGATTTATGTTCTGGTGAAACGCAAGAAAAAGTATACTGAAGAATGACAACTGAATAACAGCTTTAACATGGCGTCAACTGTACTTGGGATTATATGGGGACGAACGGATGTATGGCATGAGTAAAGATAAACCTGAGAAATCGACTATCCCGGAAAATTATCCATGAAGGCTGGAAACGGAGAATTAACAGTATTTCTTGGAGCGGCGGCGGGAGTCGGAAAGACTTACGCAATGCTGCAGGCTGCGCGCGAATGGGCTTCCGAAGGGGTGGATGTGGTTGTCGGCTGGATCGACATACATGGCGACAGAGATATGGCGCGGCTTCTTCAGGGCATGGAAGTGATCCCCCCGTCAGCAGTATGCCGCGAAGTGTCAGCACTGCATGAAATGGACCTTGACGCCATACTTGACCGTAAGCCCGAACTCGTGCTTGTCGACAATCTCGAGCATGTCAATGCCCACGGGGCAAGGCACAGTAAACGTTATCTGGACATAGAGGAGTTGCTTGACGCCGGGATCAGCGTAATTACTGCTGTCAATATTCACGGTATCGAGAGTATGAGTGATGTCGTGAAAAGGATAACCGGAATAAGCACGGAAGACAGGGTCCCGGATTCTTTTTTCAGACGGGCCTGTATGATCCAGGTTGTGGATATCCCGGCGGAAGTGCTTGTCAAAAGGTTCATAAAAGGCCATCTGGACGCCGCTGATTTGGCGGAAGGGGAAGTAGAAAGGCTGTCACTTGTAGATAATATTAATACGCTCAGAAAAATGGCTCTAAGATTCGCGACCCGGCACGTTGACTCCGATTCTCATTACGCGGATTCTGGAAACGGCACACCGGAGGCATTATTTTCTGCGGAACGGGTCCTGGCCTGCATCGGTCCCAGTCCATTCGGATCTCAGATTCTCAGAGCCGCGAAGCGTCTTTCCGATAACATGAGATGCGGTCTTGCAGCTCTCTATGTCGTTGTTCCGGGGGCAAGGCTCAGTGAAACCGACACCGATTATCTCGAGAACAACGTCAATCTTGCTGAAGAACTGGGCGCGGAAGTGATACAGGAGAGTGGGAGCGATATTGCGGCGACAATCCTCAAGACGGCGGCTGAAATAAACGCTTCCCAACTGGTTCTTGGCAGACCTCTTGGAAATCGATGGAAAGAAATACTGAAAAAATCCATCGTTGATCGTATCATCACTAGAGACAAGACGGTGGAGCTTCACATTGTGCCGGGCTCGAAGGATGAACTGCCGAGACGCAATGCCGGGGCAAGACACTCGCCCGGCAGGCACAAAATATTACAGTATTTGGTGATAGCAGCGCTAATTGCCGCTATTGCCCTGTTCTGTAAAACAACGGGTGGTATTGTGGACCGCACTGACGTAGCGATGCTTTTCCTTCTGCCTGTGCTTTACGCGGGAGCTTTCGTAGGGGTTACTCCTTCTATAATCGCGGCGGTGGCAAGTGTTCTCGTTTTCGACATACTGTTTGTTCCACCCCTGTATCAAGTTACGGTATACGATATAAATTACCTGATAAGCTTTGCCGTGTTTCTGCTGGTGGCGGTAAGCACCGGTTTGCTGGCGAGCAGGTTGAGGCGGCAGATACTGGAGTCCACCAGCGCTGAGAAGCGTGCCAGGACATTATACAACCTGAGTCGGGAGTTGACGGTTGTTCCGACAATTGAAGATTTCAGCATGGTCCTTGTGCATCAGGTGAATAAAATATTCAACATGGGCACGGTTCTGTATCTGCCTGACGCCGGTTCCAAGCTTAAACTCGCCGCCATGAGCGTGAATGAAAAAGAAAAAGCCGCCATTGAATCAGAGTCGTCAACTGCGGTGTGGGTTTTTACTCACGGTCAGATTGCCGGAGCCAGAACCAACACTTTGTCTGAAGCAAGGGCGATATACTTTCCTCTCAAAACAGAAAACGGGGTTATCGGCGTAATAGGATTTGCGGAAGAATCGAACCCCCCGGTAACACGTTTGAAGCGGCAAGAGACATTTCAGGCAATAACCGATCTGGCTACCCTTGCGCTGAACAAGCTTCATCTCTCACTGGCTACACAGCAGGTTCAATCCATGGAGGCAAGCGAGCGTCTGTGGAACGCGTTGTTTGACTCCGTTTCGCACGACCTTAGAACACCACTTTCATCTATCACCGGCGCGGTGACGACATTGAAGGATCACGGTGCGGGGTTGACATCCGAACAGAAGAGTTCCCTTCTCAAGAATATCGAAAAAGGTTCCGCCCAGATGAACAGGCTGGTAGGGAAACTGCTTGATATGGCCAGGGTAGAGAGCGGAAGCCTTCATATCGAGGAGGAATGGTGCGATATACAGGATATCGTCGGCGTGGCTCTCTCTGATTTGTCCGACGACCTGGAGGAGCGTGATATCAAGTTGGTGATACCGCCGGACCTGCCTCTGATAAAGGCGGACTTCGGCCTGATAGTACAGGCGCAGATAAACCTGATTGACAATGCCATCAAATATTCACCGGAAGAAAGTGAGATTGAAGTTTCCTGGTGTCTCGAGAAGGGAGACATTTTTGCTTCGGTTGGGGACAGGGGCCTGGGGATAAGCGTGGATGCAAGAAAAAAGGTGTTCGACAAGTTCAGCAGGTTGAATTCGGATCATGCAATTCAAGGCACTGGATTGGGGTTGTCGATCTGCAAGGGAATTGTCGAAGCGCATGGAGGAAGAATCTGGGTGGAGGACAGGCCCGGCGGCGGCTGTCTTTTCAGGTTCAGCCTCGACGTGGATAAACTTTACCCTGAGATGATGGAGGAAATTGAAAGGAGCTGAAAACTACGTCAAGTACAAGCGCCAGAATTCTGGTAGTCGATGACGAGATAGAGATACGAAGGCTCCTGAAAGTAGCACTTGGTGCTCAGGGCTATACCGTGATAATGGCAAAAACCGGCCGAGATGGGATAAGTAAAGCCGCCCTGGAGCACCCGGACATAATCATACTTGATATGGGATTGCCTGATATCGAAGGGCTTGATGTCATAAGAACCGTAAGGGAGTGGTCATCTACACCGATAATTATTCTTTCCGTAAGAGAGAGGGAAAAAGATAAGATCACAGCTCTTGATTCCGGTGCAAGTGATTATGTGGTGAAACCCTTTAACATGGGAGAGCTCATGGCCCGGGTGCGCGTAGCCCTGCGAAGCCTGGTCCCGGGAGGTGACAAGCCGGTTATTGAAGCGGGGAGACTGAGCATGGACCTGTCGAGAAGGGTGACTTCTATTGACGGCAAAGAGATCAAATTGACTCCAACGGAGTATGAACTACTGAAGCTGCTTGCAACCAACGCCGGCAAAGTCGTAACACAGAAGCAGTTGCTTGCCCATGTATGGAACACGCAGTCCATGGAGAATTCTCAGTACCTGCGCGTTTATATCAGCCAGTTACGAAAAAAAATCGAAGTGGACCCCTCCAATCCGCGGCACCTTTTGACCGAACCCGGCGTGGGGTACCGCCTTGCTTTGCCTGAAGATTATGTGTAGCCGGATGAAAAGCGGGTCTTTATCTTATTCTGGGATTAAATAAACAGCATTATAAACGCAGGTTCATTGTACCGAGGTTCTTCAGGAGAAACACTTTAACCGGAAACGACCATAGACCCCCGCGCCGCATAAGAAGGAATAATGATATGATTGCTTTTACAGGAAATGAAGTGTCGGAAAGGAAGTGAAACAAGGCTGATGCAGGGCAGTTGCAGGATTCATCGAGATTCTCCGGTTTTACGCAAAGAGGAAGGTCTCAATCATTGAGGTTGTGGCCGCATCGCTGTTCCCGTCGTAGAGTAAATCGAAAGGCAGAGATCTCTGTTCATTTCTATTGTCCGGATTCCGGGCGCAGGCAGCCAGGGGGACAAAGATGGTCTTAACAACGCGTCATGCTTCCGCATCACCTGGGTATATGGAAGAAACGAGCATTAAGAAAAAAATAATTGAGGATCTTTGCGCGAAAGGTATCTATCCGAAGATAGATACGGTAGAGTGCGTGATTCATTTTACCGAGACCGGTGGTTGTGAAGGGTGCGAGAGCCAGGACGAATGCGTCAAGGTGTTTGAAACAATGGCGGACCGGATATGGAAATTCTTGCAGGACAGAGCCGAAGGCTGGGAAAGCGAGTAAGATCAGGATTCGCCGGCCAGGCTGGCGATCGCGGTGTGCACCTCCTCGATGAGTTCATCCTTTTGCATCAGCGTATAGCGGGAAGCGTCTATCGGAGTCCCGATTTCGACGGTGACGTTCCGGTCTGTGTAAAAGTCGAGGGTCTCGGGTTTGACCACCTCGGCGGTTCCTCTGATTCCGACGGGGATGATGGTTGCCCCTGAATCGATGGCCATGATGAAACCGCCCTTCTTGAAAGGTTGAAGTTTGCCGGTGCGCGAGCGTCCTCCCTCCGGATATATCCAGACCATTATGCCGCTTTCCATCTTTTCACGGGCCGCCGCGAGGTCTTTCCTGGCCTGAATCGGGTGCGAGCGGTCGATCGAAATGAACTCACCGTGCCTTAGCCCACGGCCCCAGAGCGGGATCTTGAACAGTTCAGACTTGGCAAGCATGCGCACGCTTCCCGGCATTACCAGCATCGATACGGGAACATCGAAGTGGCTCCGGTGGTTGCTCATGATGATATAAGGTCTGCCGGGCTCTGTTTTAAAGTTATCCGGATAATTTATCGTCAGATAGGACCTGAAAGCGTCGACGTTTTTCCGGCCCCACCACTTGAGCCACATGTCACCGTATTCGCGCGAGTAGCCGCCCCTGAAGATGTCGCGGTAGAGGACGAGGATGGTGAGCCAGGCGCAGGAGTAGAAAATCACCCACATTATTTGTAGTTTCCTGAAAATATTTGCTTTCAATAAACACGTCCATTCCAGAGGCGATCTTCAATGTCGTTATCCTAGCATAATCGAAACAGTTTGAGGTACCGTTTCATCAATCGGCGGTTTAATGCCTGAAACGTTGAACAGGGTTCAGCTGTGGACGGCTGGTGTTGCCGGAACACAGTCAAGGCTGGTCAAAAAATAACACGTGTTTTGAAGGATTCAGATTGGTTGACACGTAAATGATTATGATGCAGGGAAGTATGTGATACGGCTGTAGAGATTTTCCTGCATAGACATAAAAGAATAAGGGCGTAAATAAAATTCAGGGCAGCATCGAATCTGATTAGGGGGCGGTTTCGGATGAATGGCATTAATCCGGGAGATGTTTGTATCATTACACATGATATAGGCACTTCGTTCAGACAGGGTGAACAGGTGGTTGTGGCCCAGGTAGACCCCGACCCCCAGGCCCCGCAGTTCAGGTACCTGGTCCAATCCCAGGCGGATATGAACTGGTACAAGCTCTCCGACCAGGACATTGTGCTTCAGCAGCAGGTTGAGGTACCCGCTCCACAGATGACCCAGGTTATGGACCTTGACCTGCCTTCAAAGCGCGGGACCAATTGGAAGACCCTGGGAATATCGCTCGCGGTTATTGTTTTAATTGCGGTTGTTGGGCTTGGCGCCATGTATTTTCTGGTTTGGAACAGCTCGTCAACAGATGAGCCGGTGGTCGAGGAGCCGGTCCGGTCCACTGTTCCCCGGACAGTGCCTGGAACTACGCCGAGTACGACCCCGTCGACGACTCCAGCTCCGGCGGTTACTTCGCTTGGCACCGTAAAAGTAAACCAGTCGAAGTTTGAACTCGCACAGAATGGAATGAACTACAGCCAGGTGGTTGGCGTGTTTGGCGGGCCGGGTGTGGAAAGATCTGCGACGGGTACGCCGGGACAGCCTGGATACATGATCGAGTATGTCTGGGACGGAGAAACACCGGGAACGGCTGTTTTCTGCACTTTCGTAGACGACAAGCTGACTGTCAAGAGGATAGCGGCACTTTAACAAACGGGCGCAACTGAATGCTTTTCCTTTCGAGGAAACGCATAGAGAAAAGAAAAGGCCGGCTGAATCCGGCCTTTATATTCTAAGTACATTAAAGAATACGCAGTCAACCCTCATCTTTTGAGAACTTTTTCAGGGCTCTGGCGACACCGCAGTTTTCGGGGTTCCATTCAACGATGCTGAGTTCGGGATCGAAGTCTCCACCTTCGCGATTGAAGAAGACACACGTATCCTTGCAGTTTTCCTTTGCGAGAGGGCAGTACATCAAAGGCTTTTTACCATCCATCCGAGTCCCCTTTCCATGTCAGCAACAGCCGAATCATAAATTAAGACTTATTGCGTTTGCCGAACTGATAGTAGCACAACGAAGGCAATTGGGAACATAGCGGAAACATCGAGGGCGGTGCCTGATCGGGGAAAGCGGGGGAGATGACCATCAAGTGATGTTATAATTTTTTTATCTATTAGATTTATTATGGAAGTCGGAGTGAATAACAACATGGAAGAAGCGAGATTAGAGACTATCATTGAGGGAACTGAAGAGCATAGGGACCTCGGGCGCAGAGAACGGAAGAAAATCGAGACAAGGCAGGCCCTGGAAGAAGCGGCATTGAAGCTGTTTGAAACAAAGGGATACGACCAGACAACAATTGAAGACATAACCGAAGCGGTGGACGTTTCATCCAGGACTTTTTTCAGGTACTTCGATTCAAAAGAAGCGGTGTTGTTCGGGAACTGGCAATCTTATTTAAGTGGTATATCCGAAATGCTCAAAAATCGCCCAAGTGAAGAGACACCGCTTGAAACAATGAAGGAGTTTTCGCTTCTTTATGCTCAAGTGATGGAAACCCTGAAGCCCAGAATGCTTTTCATAAAGAAGCTGTCCGACATATCCACCACGATCGGGGACTACGAAAGAGAAATAATGTGCCCGATAATCGAGGAAGTCCTCGCCACCGCTTTTGCGGACCGAATGGGGGTGGATATTAATGCGGACATGAAACCTCGAATATTCGCCGGGGTAAGCATAGTCGCTCTCAACGTTGCCAAACTCCAGTGGATAGAATCGGATGCAAAAAAGCCTTTCTGCAAGTTCGTTGAAGAGGCTTTTAATATTGTCGGGTGCGATTGAAACTCTTCATGCTTTTATCCGCGAAGGATCCCCGTTAGCCTTCCTGTTTTAACCGCAGACTCCGGACATAGTTCATGGCAGCAGTAGCAAGCTATACATTTCGAACGGTCGAAGCTTGGGTAGCCACCGTACATGTCGATTGCATTGACCGGACAGGATTTAGCGCAGGTGCCGCATTTGGTGCATTTACTTTCATCGGCGCTTAGTCTTGGCGTGGACATTCTACTGGACACAAGTTTCTGTACTATGCCGCCGGGGTCAAATCGAACCAGGTTCCGCGGGGCCTTGAAGTTTTCTATTAGTGGCAATATGCCTGTGATATCGATGTCTTCAATCCTGGAAGGCGCAAGTTTTCTATCTATGGCGGCAGTAACGGGAGGTACCCTGGACGGGTTGATTCCAGCCATGTGGCACATTGCAAGGTCAATCGCCCCCCCGCTGTCTGATGAAAGCAGGTGTCCGATCTTTCGAGGATTGCCTGCCGAAGGCCCGTTTCCTTCCATTCCAACAACTGCGTCAAGGATAACAAGGTCAGGTGGCCTGATGGAATATATGTCGACTATTAGTTCTCCGAAAGCGGCATGTTTTGGTGCGGCCCCGTGGAGCCTCATTTTTTCCGCGCCGACAAGCAGTCCAAAGCTGTTCTTAATGGCGCCGGTGAGAACCGTACTCATGTGGGTTTTAAACTTGGGAAGAGAAATAAAGTAATCGGCTTCAAGAACCTCAGTCGATATTGAAAAACAGTCGGTATACTTTGAATCTGTTCTGTGTTTATAAGGCCGCCGGCCCATGTTGATGAAACAGTCACCGGCAGCCTCAAGGGTTCCTGAGATTTCAGCTGTTTTTATCATCTTTCCGTAACCGCGAACACCTGGATTATCTCCTACAAAGACTTTTGCGCCGCGTGTCAGTAGTCCATCCTTTACCGCTTTCACGATTGAAGGATGTGTAACCACCCCCGAGTCGGGCCCCCAGGGACCCAGAAGGTTCGGTTTTACCAGAACCGTCTTGCCACTGAACACCAGCCCGGATTGATCCAGGATGTCTGATACGGTTCTCTGGATCAGATTTATGTCGTACTCTTTAATTTCGCTGATGGTGATATGGGACGACATTAATTTCCTTTCAAGAAGCGCAAAATGAATTATTGTCAGCTAAATTTTACAGTTTAATTTTCGGTTGTGGGTATATCCTGGTAGTTTCCAGATGCTTTCTTGTTGTTCCTGTATAGAAAAGCGGTCAGAAAAGAGAGGATTAGAGCGGCGATATAGGCACCGGAAAGAGCAATAAACGCTGGCAGGTTCAGAGAATTGCTTTTCCGGCCGGATGAAAAAACAGTAGAACCGCTTCCTGCGGTTGATGTTGTCATATCGTTCGGAGTTTCGCCGCTGGAGCGGGCAGGCGTTTGTGCAGTTCCGGAAATCTCAGTGCTTTCAGTTGATGCCGATGACTTGTTTTCACCGGACGTATTGTTTTCAACGGCAGATCTGCTGTCAGATGAGTCTTTGCTGTCGTTTGTGGAGTTTGTGGAGACTGTTGGAGCAGTCTGGGTCCCGTCAACAGTTGTTTTAGGTTTCGGGGTAAAGTTAAGCGGATAAGGCCGTTTGAGAAGGGCGGGAACCGCCTCGGCGGTCATCCAGACCGGTTTTGCGTCACTGGAATTTGTATATTTTATATGGCCGTCAGGTTGTTGCATTTTCAGTATGAACACAACCGGTGTTTTCCCGTTTTTCTGCCATGAGTCGGAGTCCGCATCTTCACCCGCCGCTGAAATTCCCTGCACCGCCCATGCCGTCGAGGCACTGTTGGAGAAATCCGATTTCCATTTGAATCCTCCATCGTCACCCTGGCAGAAGACAAGGTATTTAAGGGCGCGATCCACCGTCTGGCTTTCAGGATCGGCTCCAGCTGCCAGAAGTGCCTGTAATGCGGCCCCGGTATCATCGGGATCGCTTGCCGCCCCTGTCGCGAAGCTGAAGCCGCCGTCGGTGTTTTGAACGGATGAAAGCCAGCCCACGCAGTTGGACGGCAACCGCTCGGACGCGGAAGAAAGAGCGATCGTCCCCCAGACGTGTTCGTTCACTGAGTTACCGATGCGACCGTCGGGAAAGACGTTGGCGTTTATTTCAGCAACCAGGTTTCTTCCCTGGAAAGAGCGCGGGTCGACTCCAGCGGAGGCCAGAGCGAAACATGCCCTTTCCACATCGGTGAGCTTCTGCCAGCCGCCTGCCTGTGACGCGAGAAAGTCTATTGGAGATTTGCCGCCCTTTTTCCAGAGTTTCGGGTCTTGTCCCGCGGAGACGATTGCGGGTATGACCCAGGTTGTAAGCAGTTCCGAGGAGGAGCCGCCGGGCTCGGCGAAACCGCCGTCAGCCTGCTGCCTGCCGGCCAGGTAGTTTAGAGCCATATTTACACTGTCGCTTACGCCGTTAATGCTCATATTTTGGGACGCGGCCGGGGTAGGACGGCAGGCAATCAGGAGAAGTATCAGCAGCATTGAAAATAATGCCGACGTTTTCTTGTTTTTACTGGCGGCAATTAAATTCCCCATCTTAATATTATAAGCCCGGTTTTGCGCATTGACATAGTTATTAATGGGTTTCACCTTATGCTTCACTTCTTTCTCCCGATACTGCGTGGCTGTCCGACAGGTCGTCAGCGAGTTCATAGGAAAAGCGGGCTTTATATCTTGAGAGCATCTCAATAAGTGCCGGTCCCATAAGGAAAGCAAAAGCGAAGTTGCCTCCCGCGTGCAGAAGATCGAACCAGAA
>JAFGMY010000032.1 GCA_016927325.1 Actinomycetota bacterium
CTCGGACACGTCAGGTACTCTACAACCGGCTCGACACAGTGGGAAAACTCTCAACCTCTCTACCAGATCACCGATGCCGGCCCGATTGCTATCGCCCATAACGGGAACCTCGTCAATACCCTCGACTTGAGAGAGGTCCTGGAGAGTGAAGGCTCGGGTTTCGCGACCACCTCGGATACCGAGGTAATGGCCGCTTTGCTGGCTGTCTCGAGCAAGGACAGCGTTCCCGCCGCGATTGAAGAGATGTTCCCCCGCCTCAAAGGGGCTTACTCGGTGTGCATACTTACCGAGGACGGCATCATCGCTGTACGTGATCCGAACGGTGTCCGGCCGCTTTGTATCGGCAAGCGCAACAACGGGGCCGTGATTGCAAGCGAGACCGCCGCCCTGGATGTGATTGGAGCGGAGTTTGTCCGTGAAGTTTCCCCCGGTGAAATAGTAAAGATCGGCAAGGGGGGGATAGAGTCAAAACAGTTTATTCCTCCCGCGAAAGAATCGCTTTGCATATTTGAGTTTATCTATTTCGCAAGACCTGACAGCATGATGTACGACCAGTTGATATACGATGTTCGCAAGAGGATGGGAATGCGCCTGTTCGAGGAAGCCCCGGTTGATGCCGACCTGGTGATTCCGGTGCCTGATTCAGGGATTCCGGCGGCTGTCGGTTACGCGCAGCAATCAGGCATACCGTATGGCGAGGGACTCATCAAGAACCGGTATATCGGGCGGACGTTCATCGAACCCACACAGTCGATAAGGCAGTTGGGGGTAAGGATTAAGCTCAACCCTCTCAAGCCGATTATCTCCGGCAAGCGGCTGGTGGTGGTGGACGATTCGATCGTCAGGGGAAACACCAGCCGGAAGATTGTTGAGATATTAAAGGAAGCGGGGGCAAAAGAGGTGCACATGATGGTCAGCTCACCTCCGATCAGGTACCCGTGTTTTTACGGGATCGATACCGCGGTAAGGAGTGAGCTTATCGCGTCTCATAAAAGTATCGAGGAGATTAGAGATTTTCTTGGTGCGGACTCCCTTAACTACCTTTCAATAGAGAACCTCGTCGATTCATGTGGTGCTCCGAAAGACAAGTTCTGCACCGCCTGCTTCGAAGGTAACTATCCCATCGAGGTTCCGAAGGACATGAAAATGTCCAAGTTCAGGTTTGAAGAGAAGTCCGCCACCTGAGACATCCAAGGAGTGGTATATGCCGGAAAACCCGGAAGGACCGGAAAAAATTGATTATAGATGGTCCGGCGTGGACAAAGCCGCGGCTTCACAGGCTATAGAACTGATCAAGGGCGATGCATCCAGGACTTCCAGGCCGGAGGTCTTGTGCGGGATCGGGGGGTTCAGCTCTCTTTTTGAACTCGATCTGAAGCGTTACAGAAACCCCGTCCTCGTTTCCGGGACCGATGGTGTTGGAACAAAGCTGAAGCTGGCCCGGATGATCGGTGAACACACGACTGTCGGCATCGATCTTGTCGCGATGTGCGCGGACGATGTCGTCACATGCGGCGCCGAGCCCCTGTTTTTTCAGGATTATATTGCTACCGGCAAAGTCGAGCCGGAAACGATTGCGAAAATTGTCTCTGGCATAGCCGATGGCTGCACTAAAGCGGGCTGTTCGCTCGTAGGGGGCGAAATAGCGGAGCACCCCGGCGTTATGGGGGCAGATGAATATGACCTCGCCGGTTTCTGTGTGGGCGTCGTCGAGAAGGACGAAATAATTGACGGATCGAGGGTCCAGCCGGAGGACTGCATTATAGGCCTGATATCCTCAGGACTCCATTCAAACGGCTACTCGCTGGTTAGAAAGCTGCTTTTCGATTCAGGTGAATTCAACATAGATGATCAGGTAAAAGAACTTGGTTTTTCACTGGGAAAGGAACTCCTTACTCCATCGTTCATTTACGCCCCGGCGGTATTAAAAGTCGCTGAAGCATGCGATCTGAGGGCTGTCGCCCATATCACCGGCGGCGGAATAACCGAAAATCTTCCCAGGGTGATTCCCGATAACCTGAGTGCGCAGATCTATCTGGGCTCATGGCCTGTAAAGAATATTTTCACTTTTATCCAAAGGGTCGGTGAAATCGACCTGTTTGAGATGCTTTGTACCTTCAATATGGGCATCGGTATGATTCTGGTTGTACCTTCATCCGACAGAAGGAAAGCCCTCGAGGTTCTAGACTTGAATCTCTGCAAATCTTTTGAGATCGGTGAGATGGTTGAAGGTACGGGCCAGGTAATGTACCGTTAAACCTTCTGAATCCGGAGGTTGTCGGCCAATGTCAGAAAAGAGCGGAAAAATTAATATTGCTGTTCTGGCTTCAGGTTCCGGGACGAATTTCGAGGCAATAGCGCTCGCGGTGGAAAAGGAAAGTATTCCCGCGCGCATAGTGGTGCTGATAAGCGACAATCCTGAAGCATTTGCGCTTGAGCGGGCCGTGAGGCTGGGCATCAAAACACGGGTGGTCGAGCTGTGCGGTTTCCGGGACAGGCGGTCCTACGACAGAGCGATAATGTCCATCCTGCGGGATGAAGACGTCGATCTGGTGGTTCTGGCCGGATATATGAAACTGGTGGGGCCCGAGCTTGTTCTTGCCTATAAAGGAAGAATTATGAATATACACCCCGCTTTGCTTCCTTCTTTCCCCGGGACGCATGGTGTCGAGGACGCGCTTGAGTATGGGGTCAAAGTGAGCGGTGTGACAGTACATTTTGTCGACGAAGGTCTGGATACCGGGCCGGTCATTGCCCAGGAGGCGGTTACGGTTAAGGAAGACGACGACGCGGAATCACTTCATAACCGTATACATGAGGCCGAGTACCGGATTTATCCTGAGGCGATCCGGCTTTTCGCCGAAGGTAGACTTGGAATAACCGGCGGGAAAGTTAAAGTTCTTTAGAAAGGAGATCTGTAATGCCCAAGATCGCAAGGGCTCTGGTAAGCGTTTCGGACAAGACGGGAGTCGTGGAATTCGCGAGGGAACTATCAGCCATGGGAGTGGAAATAGTTTCCACCGGCGGAACTTACAGGGTGTTGAGCCAGGAAGGCGTTACGGCCATGCCGGTCCCGGAGATTACAGGTTTTCCTGAAATGCTTGATGGAAGAGTCAAGACCCTTCACCCGAAGATTCATGGCGGCATACTGGCCGACAGGAGCAAGCCGGAGCACCTTCGCCAGCTCGATTACCAGAAAATTCCGCAGATCGATCTTGTGGCGGTAAACCTTTACCCGTTTGCCCAGACGATTGCCCGCGAGGGTGTCACACGGGAAGAAGCGATCGAGCAGATTGATATCGGCGGGCCTACCATGGTCCGGGCCGCGGCCAAGAACCACGCCCATGTCGCGGTCGTGGTTAATCCGGAGAATTACGAAAGCATCATAGACGAGATGAAAGAAACCGGAGGCTGCATCAGCGAAGAGACCTGCCGGGGCCTCGCCCTGGAGGCTTTTCGCCACACCGCTGAGTACGATGCGACCATCTGCGCTTACCTCTCGGGAGACGACGACGGAGGGTTCCCCGATAAGCTGACACTGGGTTACACCAAAGTTTCCGACCTGAGGTACGGCGAGAACCCTCATCAGGGCGCGTCCCTTTATGCCGGTGATGTTCCTGTCCCCAACTCCATCGCGGCGGCACCCCAGGTGAGCGGCCCGGCCCTTTCTTTTAACAATATACTCGACGGAGAAGCGGCATGGTCTACCGTGCTCGAGTTTGACGGCCCGGCTTGCGTGGTCATCAAACATAACAACCCTTGCGGTGTCGCGGTTTCGCCCGGGATGGCTGAAGCTTACAAGCTTGCCCGGGCGTCGGACCCGGTCAGCGCTTATGGTTCGGTAATAGCGGTCAACCGTGTTCTGGACGGAAAAACAGCCGAAGAAATGAAAAGCAATTTCATAGAGCTTCTGCTTGCACCCGGATATGAGCCGGGCGCATTGGAAATACTCAGGGAAAAGAACGTCCGCATGCTCGAGATGGGCGAGATTAGCAACAGGGCGGGCACGGGTAAAGATTTCAGGCGGATAAGGGGCGGACTGCTCCTCCAGGATTTCGATTACGATCCGTATGACAGGACGGAGATGAAGGTGGTGACTGGTGCCCCACCCAGTGATGAACAGTGGGAGGACCTGCTGTTTGCGTGGAGAGTATGCAAGCACGTCAAGTCGAACGCGATAGTCCTTGCCAAAGGTGGAGCGACGGTCGGTGTCGGCGCCGGCCAGATGAGCCGTGTTGATGCCGCGACGATAGCCGTTGAGAAAGCGGGGGACAGGGCGAAAGGCTGTGTCGTTGCTTCCGATGCTTTCTTCCCTTTTCCTGACGCGGTCGAAAAAGTCGTGGAAGCTGGTGCGAAAGCTGTAATCGAGCCGGGCGGGTCGAAAAATGATGATGAGGCGATCGCGGTTTGCGAGAAGAACGGCATTACCATGGTTTTTACCGGGAAGAGGCACTTCAGGCATTAATAGACCGGCCAAAAATTTCTGAGAAACGACATTTTGGGGTGTGGTCTAGGCTATTTGGTGGATGTTTTGTGGAATCTGACGTGTAAAAATAGGTCTACGGGCGGTTGGACGCGCTTGTATTCAGGCCATTTCGACCATCCCCCAAGGGTTTCCGCCTTATGGTGAGAAGAGGGTCCGGCCGCC
>JAFGMY010000033.1 GCA_016927325.1 Actinomycetota bacterium
ACCCGCAGATAGCGCTCGACTCCTCAGGCAACCCCAACGCAGTCTGGTACGGGGACGACGGGCCGACAGACCAGATTTACTACTCCGAATTTGGCAACCCGGCCGTCACAACCGCAACCACGTCAAACATAGGCCGGACTACCGCCTCCTCGGGTGGGAACGTGACCTCTGACGGTGGATACACGGTCAGTGCACGGGGTGTGTGCTGGAGCACGAACCCCAACCCGACAACGGCAGACAACCACACTACTGACGGCACCGGGACCGGGGACTTCACGAGCAGCCTGACAGGGCTTTCCCCCGGAACTCTCTACCACGTCAGGGCTTATGCCACCAACAGCTTCGGTACGGTGTACGGGAGCGATAAGTCTTTTGCCACTGAGCCGCCAACCCCCACCACCTGGTACCTTGCCGAAGGCTCGACCGCATGGGGCTTCTCTGAGTACATATCGATAGAGAACCCTAACGATGCCTCGGTGCAGGCCGAGATAACCTATAACACTGAGGGCGGCCCGGTATCGGGTGGTACACTGAGCCTTCCCCCGATGAGCCAGACCACCGTTAACCCTGTGGACACGGTGCCGAACCGGGACTTCTCGACATATGTGGAGGTACCGGGAGGCCAGACGATAGCGGTGGACCGCACTATGCAGTGGACCGGGGAGGGAGCATTGGCACCCGAGGCCCACAGCTCGATAGGGGTCACCTCCCCGTCTGAGACCTGGTACCTGCCGGAAGGGTCTTCGGCCTGGGGCTTTGAGTGCTGGCTGCTTATACAGAACCCGGGAGGAGCCGAGGCCACCTGCGAGGTCACCTACATGATAGAGGGAGCGGACCCGGTGACTCTCGAGAAGAAGGTGCCGGCGGGATCACGTAAGACTTACAACATGGCCGATGACATAGGAGCGCATGACGCCTCCATCAAGGTAACCTCCAACGTACCGGTTATACCGGAGCGAGCGATGTACCGCTGCAACCGTAGAGAAGGGCACGATTCCATCGGAACAACTGCACCTGCCCGGGACTACTACCTTGCGGAAGGGGCGGTAGGCTATGATTCCGGGTATGTTACTTACGTTCTTATACAAAACCCGCATAATGAGACAAACAGGGTAACAGTCACCTACCTGACAGGATCGGGAGAGGCTGCGGGCCCCACAATAGATATGGCCCCCAACTCCCGTAAGACGATAAAGGTAAACGACGACTTTCCCAACGCTGCAGATGTATCTACTACAGTGCACGGTGAGAAGCCGATAATCGCGGAGCGTGCGATGTACTGGAACTCACCCGCGGGAGAGGCCTGCCACGACTCCATCGGGATGTCGGCACCGCACTCGGCTTTCTTCCTGCCCGACGGCCAGACTACAGAGGGCAGGGAGACCTGGACGCTCATTGCGAACCCCAACAACGAGGATATACCGGTCAGGGTACACTATCTGCCCGAGGGCGGAGGCACCCCGGTGTGGAAGGACGAGATGATACCGGCCAACTCGAGGTGTACCTTCAACATGGCCGATCACTCGGGGATCTCGGGACGCGCGTCGGTTCTGGTCACCGGCGGCTTCGGAAAGAAGATGATGGTGGAGCGCGCCATGTACTGGAACGATCGCGCAGCAGGGACAGATACGACAGGCGGATACAGCGATTAGAGTACTCTCGCGTCCGGACATTTCCAGCCGGGCTCGCGGGACATGAATGTCCCGCGGCAACTAAAGAGATGAAGTAAGCGAGGCCGGGTTTACCGGCTTCCCCTTTTTGACACCATACTCTAAATCAAGTGTGTCCACGAGGGCAGATCACAACATCATACTGTCTGGAAATGTGTGCCGGCGGAGGCGAGGAAATTCCTGATCCGGTGGTTAAAATCCCCCCTCTACGACAGAATAGATATAGTTTGCATAACGATTTTTGGATTCGAAAAGCGGGGAATCATGACTTTGCCGGAAACTGTCAAAAATATCGGATGCTGTGGAGCGCACTGCGGAACCTGCCGTGCGAATGCCGACGGCTCTTGCCGTGGTTGTAAACTTGGATATGAGACTAAAGAGAGAGACATCAACCGAAGCAAGTGCAGAATGAAGATATGCTGCTTCAGGGAAAAGGAACTCGAAACCTGCGCAGATTGCCCTGATTACCTCGATTGCCGAATTATCCAGGACTTCTACCTCAGGAACGGATACAAGTATAAAAAATATAAGCAGTCGATCGAGTTCATTAGAGAAAACGGTTACGCGCAATTCATCAATAAGGCCAGCGGCTGGAAAGGCCCATATGGTAAGCTGGAGTAGCATGGTTTTGAAAGAAGCATCGTAGAAGAAGCGGCGAGGTGTCCAAATCCGCCCTCTCGGCCAGAGAACTCCAACCTGGTTTCCCGGAACTCAACATTCAATACGGTACCAGTTCCGATTCGTTTAGACCTGAATAGCCGATTTGAAAGTGCTAGAATCGATCTGAGAAGAGTTTGATTTGGGGAAAATCCAGATTGGATAACTGTTCGGAAGTTATTGGAAGCAACATGAAAAAATCAGTGATTTTAGTCCTGCTGGGCGTCCTGTGTATATCGATCTGTTCGTGTACCTCCGTTCCCCGGGGCGAACTCAAAAAGGCGGGCAAGATCAACGTCCTTGTCCTCAATGGCTCATACCGTGAAATGGGTGAACAGTACGGAACCCTTCTCAAGAAAGAACTCAACGAAAACTACAACGGAATAGCGAAAGACATAAAGAAGATCGAAGACCTCACTCTGGAGGACGTACAGGAGTATGGTGAGGTCATATACTCCACTTATCCTCAAAAATACAAGGATATACTGGAGGGGCTCGCGGAGACGTCCGGACTCGGGATGCAAAAGGCAAAGACTCTAAACGCGCAGGAGATATACATAAGCGCGGCACTTGTAGATATGTTTAAGTGTACAGGGATGGCTGTCTGGGGGGATTACAGTGAAGGCCCCCTGGTGTTCGGACGCAACTACGACCTTGGGCCCGCCAACCACCAGTACGCTACCCTGGTCGTCTACAACCCCTCGGACGGCGGTGTGCCCACGGCATCCTTCACGTTCGCGGGAGCGATATACGTGACAAGCGGGATGAACTCTTCAGGGGTTTTCCTGGAGTTGAACAACGGCTCCGCGTCCGATCCTTCCGATTTCACCGGACAAAGGGTATTTGCCCCCGCCGATTTGTTCGCTTTCCTTGAATCAAGTACATCGCTTGACCAGCTGAAGACCTGCTTTGAATCCACCCTTCCCGACATGGCTTATATAGTACAGGGTGCCGACAAGGACGGCGCCGTATCGTTTGAGTGGGCGACTTCAGGCGTAAAAGTCAGGCGGGCCGACAAAGACGGCTTGCTGGTTGCGACAAACGCCTTTTTCGATCCCGCCTGGGGACAGACGCCGGAGGATACGACGGACGCCATCATTACAAGAAGGACTAATTTATTTAAGCTGGCAGAAGAGAACAAAGGTAAAATAACCCCCGAGAAAATGATGGAGATCATATCTACTCCTTTGGAAGAAGGTGGTGCTTTCAGGGCTCCCAACCTGACCAGCTTTGAGATCGTGGCACAGCCTGAGACGCTCACGATGTGGTTAAGGGTTCCCGAATATCAGGATTGGGTGAAAGTAGATTTAAACCAGTATTTCCAGCATTGGCAGTGAAACGGAAACTGCGAAACTGTTACACCACGGTACCACATGCCGTTCGGCCTGATTCAATGCCTCATGAAAGCCTGCACACGGGCGGTCGCCGCGCGGGGCTCAATCAAATGGATTCAGTTACCGACAAATATTACTGAGTAAAGGAGATTTTCGTGCGGAATGCATCAAGGCTCATGCGCGTCCTTCTTGCGCTGGCAATCCTGGCATCACTTTCATTTCCTGCGGCCTGTCAGAGAGGCGGCAACCGGGACATCTATAAAAAAACCATCGAGGCTACCCGTGCGGAAGTCTGGAAAGGGATCAATGCGGGCAAGACGAGCAGCGCGAGCGTGGCAATACTGGACGGTGGCGAGATCGTTTATTCCGAGGGTTTCGGTATGGCAGACCGGGAAAACAGCATCCCGGCAACGCCGGAGACGGTTTTCAACGTAGGTTCGGTCAGCAAGACGTTCTGCGCGACCGCGGTAATGCTGCTCGTCGACGACGGCAAGGTTGAACTGGATGCCTGCGCAGTGCAATACCTGCCCGCGTTCGAGATGGCGGACCCGAGGTATAAGGACATAACGGTCAGGATGCTGCTCGACCACAGCTCGGGTTTGCCGGGTACGACATGCGCTAATAACTTCGGGTATGAGTACAACAGCGAAGTTTATGAAGAAGTCCTCGCCAATCTCGCCGGTTCACACCTCAAGGCGGCACCCGGTCAGGCGGCACCTTACTGCAACGACGGTTTCACCCTGGCCGAGATGCTGGTAGCCGAGGTCAGCGGCATGGAGTACATGGACTTCCTCACGGAGAGGGTCTTCAAGCCCCTTTCACTCGAAAGGACAGGCTTAAGCGTGGGCATGCGCGAGGGTGACGACATGGCCGCCTGTTATCAGGTCGATCCGCCGGCAAAGATGCCGCCGGAAGTGCTCTCCATCATCGGGGCGGGCGGGTTGTCGTCAACGGCGGAAGATCTGGTAAGATTCGCTGATAGTTTTTCCGTCGGCGGCAAACAGGTGCTTTCCGAAGAATCTATTGCCGAGATGACGAAATCGCAGCCGTCAAAGTTAGCGAAAGCCGCGGTGGAGAGTGTGGGTATAAACCCCGAAGCATCCTGGGGGCTGGGGTTGGACATCGTAGATGCCCCATATTACAGGGAAAAGGGCATCAAAGTGACCGGCAAGGGCGGAAGTGCCATCGATTTTCATGCCATGATGCTGTCCGTCCCTGACGAAAGGTTTTCCGTGGCGGTCGTTCAGGCGGGCAAGGGTAACGACACCTCGGAGGTAGGGCTGCTGATGCTCGATTCTATACTGCGGGAAAAAGGGCTCCTGGAGGAAGAAGAGGAGTCTGTTGCCGGTCCTTTGCCGTCACCACAGCCCATCCCGAAAGAGTACGCTGCATTCTCGGGCTACTACGCGGGCTCCGACGCGCTGTACCGAATAAACATCGATCTTGGGACGAACCTTGTCATGATGGACACCTTGTCAGGAGACGAGGTCGTGGAGTCCGAGGCCCTTGCTTACCGCGACGGCCTTTTTTCCGCGGACGAAAACGCAAGGCACGCGTTCATCTCGGTTGGCAGCCGCAGCTACTTTCTAAACACGGTGTTTAACGACCGTCTCTATATGACCTCTGCCGAAAAGATCGATCCCTTACCGGAGCCGGCAGCCCTGGCAGACGATGTCAACGGCGCCCGGTGGCTCAGGAGAAACGTCAAGCCGTTCGAGGAAATGATATACGCCGGGACACATATCCTGACATCACGCTTACCGGGTTCCCTTCCGGGATACGTCGACTTCTCCGGTATCAGGAAAGTCGAATCGCCGGAGTTCGCGGGTATGGTATCAGATGGTGTACGGGACCAGACCGAACTGACCTTGATCGACAAGAGCGGTGAGATCTGGGCACAGGTGTCCGACATGCTCTACTTCCCGATTGAAGGTGCGGCGCCGCTGGGAAGCGGCGGGGAGGAAGTGACCATAGGAGAGGACGGTTACAACGAGTGGTTCGAGGCCGGTGAGGACCTTGTGGTCGGTTTTAGGTTACCGGCCGGGGCGAGAGTAATAGTCTTTTCCGCCGAGGGTTCATCGCTTTATGACAGCATAATAGACAGCGGCGAGGTCTTCGCCCCCGCGGGGTCCTTCATTGAACTGGCAGGGATGCCGGGAGACATTCTGGAAATAACCCCGAGATCCCGGGGCGGGCGATAGGAGGCGGCGGTCACCTTGCTTCATTCCGGGGTGATGAACACCGGTTATGGAGTTGGCGTTAGAAAGGCACTGCCCCGACGGCATCATCGGCCGCGAACGGCAGCTTTTCCCGGCAATGTCCAGGTGTATTGACGGGATGAAGAAGGGAAAATCCAGCCTGTGCGGGAAGTAACGAAAAGGAATTATTAACGAAGACCATTAAATAAGCAGGAGAATATTTCAACTATGAAGACAGCAAAGACATTTGCCGGCCTGTTGCTCGTACTTACTCTGCTACTGTCGGCAGTTTCGATGTCAGGGTGTGGTGGCGAAAACGAGAGAGCGGATATATACGGGCAGGTCCGCCAGGTTGCCCGGACCGAGCTGTGGAAAGAGATAAACTCCGGTAAAGCGAGTTGCGCCGGTGTGGCGGTATTGGACGGCGGAGACATCGTTTATTCCGAGGGGTTCGGCGTGGCAGACCGGGAGAAAAACCTTCCCGTTACCACCAGCACGATCTTCAACATGGGTTCGATAAGCAAGACCTTCGTCGCCAGCGCGGTTATGGTGCTGGTTGACGAGGGCAAGGTGGAGCTGGACGCTCCTGTGGTGCGCTATCTGCCAGAGTTCAAAATGGAAGACCCAAGGTATGAGGATATCACCGTTAGGATGTTGCTGAACCACTCGTCGGGCATGCCGGGCACGGCTTACGCCAATAACAATGGCTACGAATACTTCACCGAGACCAACGAGCAAACGTTGGAGTACCTGGCCCGTTCCGACCTCAAGGCGGCCCCGGGCGAGACGGCCCCTTACTGCAACGACGGTTTCACCCTGGCCGAGATGCTGGTAACCGAGGTCAGCGGACAGGACTACATCGGCTTCCTGACCAAGGAAATTTTCGAACCGCTCTCTCTCGACAGGACCGGCACCGGTATCGCCGAACGGGACGATTCCGATTACGCTGCCCTGTACCAACCGGACACCGGCAAGAAACTCCCCGCCGAGATCGTTTCCTGCATCGGGGCGGGAGGGCTTTCCTCAACCCCTGAGGAACTGGTGAGGTTCGGGTACAGCTTCTGCGGCGGGAACACAGTCCTTGCGGATTCCTCAATAACCGAGATGATCATGGCGCAGCCTTCCGCTTTCGCTACGGCCGCCATGGAGGAGAGCGGCGTGAACCCGGAGATGCACTACGGTCTTGGATTCGACCTGGTGGAAGTGGACAGCTACAGCGAGAAAGGGATCAAGGTTATCGGCAAGGGCGGGGATACGGACCAGTACCACTCCATGCTGCTCGCGGTCCCCGACCACGGAATCTCTGTCGCGGTAATGGAGGCGGGCCAGGGTAGCTCCGCCCAGGTGGTTGCATTCGAAGTCCTTGACAGCGTGATGGCGGCCAAAGGAATCATGCAGGAGGAAGCGGAAGTCTCTTCGCCCACGCAGCCGCAGCCCATCCCCCCCGAATACCAGGCGTTCGCCGGGAACTACTGCGGCAACAAGAACTCCGTCCGCCTGTCTTTTGACTTCTCCAGCAACCTGGCAGAGATCGTGATTTTTAAGGGAGGCGCCGCCAGCGCTCCACAGTCTATGACCTACTTTGACGGCTCTTTCTACATGGAGAACGGCACCGAGCTCAAACTGGTATCAGCGGGAGGCCGTCAATGTATCGTCATTCCGGAGTGGGGAAAAATCTACATGACGTATCAACAGCGTCTGCCGGAAATAGCAGAACCCCTGGCCCTCAGCCACGACATTAACGGTACGCAATGGCTGAGGCGCAACGTCAAGCCGTTCGAGGAGACGGAGGAGGCCTCCAGCCACCTGGCTGTGTCGATCCTTTACCCGGAATTGCCCGGGTTTGTCGATTTCAATGGAATTAAGATCATCAGGTCGCCCGATTCCGCGGGGTTTGCGGTTGACGCGGTGAACGACCTTACGGAACTGACTCTATTCGACAGGGACGGCGCGTCCTGGGCCAGGGTCTCGGATATGATTTTCAGCCCGGTTGACGGCGCCGCTCCAGTGGACGAGGGGACCGCCACCGTTACCATCGGAAAAGAGGGGTACAACGAATGGTTCGTGTCCGGCAGCGACCTCGTCCTGGACTTCGTGAAGCCGGATAAAGGAAGGGTGATACTCTTCTCGCCGGACGGTTCGCTCATATACGACAGCGTGATCGACTCGGGAGAGGTGTACGTACCTCAGGGCGGACTGATCGAGCTTGCCGGGTATTCCGGGGATGTGTTTGAACTGACGGCATCACCTGCAGGCGGTTGACGGCCGTAGCTCCGGGATCAACGTGCCTGGTGCCGCGCCGGGGCTCGAACTGTGAATTATGTACTGTCTTTTAAGAATCTCAAACGAAAAAGAGTTCCCGGATTCATCGCAAGGCAGGGAAAATATGAATTCATAAACTGACACCATACTGGGTAATACTGTGTGGATCGGGTGGACATGGTATTAACCCCGGTGTCCCGGTATGTGCGTTTTGCTACGAAGCAAAACGAACGGCCCGGGACCGGACTAACTTTTTAAATCCCGCCCTCTCCGCCACGAGAATCCACTTTTACCGGTGTTGTTCTGTGATGCCTTGGTTTCCAAAAACTCAACAATCAATACACGACACCGTATTAGAATGTGAACCGCTTCGAGAGGGTCGCTTCCTTTCCGTCCTTGTTCCGTACGCGCACTTTCCATTTGCCCGCCGTGGCCCCCGTGATGTCGAAAGTGCAGGCAACCCGGGTCGGAGAGACGACAACCACGTCGATCGCTTCTATTTCGTGAGCACCCCTGGTGAGCCAGACCTGCATGCCGTCCCTGAAGTTGTCGCCGGCCAGTTCGATGATGTTGACGGATCCGGTGTTAATGCCGCTGTCCGGCGTTATCCCGGTGAGAATGGGCGGCGGGCAGTCAACTGTGAGACCGCCTTCCAGCATGGCGCTGAAGCCGTCCTCATTTTGGACTACCACGCTATAGTAACCGACCGTGGCCCCCGTGATGTCGAAGTCGCAGGTGATGCTCTGCGGTGAGAACACGTCCCCGTTCATCGCATGTATGTCGACGGGGCCGTTGGTGAGCTTGACGGCCGGGGAGTTCCCACCGGTGAAGAAACCGGTCCCTTCCAGGTTGTCGATGTGTACGGGACCAGTGTTGCAGGCGTAGTCGGATACGATCTTGTCTACCAGAGGCATCACGTGGAACTCCGAGCTCACACTACCCGCGTCGGTGAAGATTCTCACTGTGCCCGTGCAAACCCCGTACGGGACTGTGCACGTTATCCGGGTATCACCCCAGGACACGATGTCCGCGGCGATGCCGTTGAAGAGCACTCTGTCCTCCTCTGTTTGACTATCACCAAAGCCGGCCCCTTCGATCACAACCCGGTCACCTACGCAGGCCGCGCCCGGCGTCACGGCAGCTATGGACGGCTCGCTTCCAACCATGGTGATGGTTGCAGAGTAACGATCCGAAACGTTGCCCGGCATCGCCCCGTCGCGGAACCTGACGTTGACCGTGCGCACACCGATCTGTTGCCTGAGTTCCCAGTTGCTGCTCACCTTGTAGCGCTGCCATTGCGCGGAGTCCTCGGACTCGCCGTCGTTCCATATCTTCATGTCCTGCAGTCCGGAACCGCCGAGATCTACAGCATCATTAGTCAGTGTCACGTGGGCCTTGCTGGTGGTCGCGGCCCCTCCGTTGATCTGGAAAGAGGTACAGGTCGGCACCTCCGTGTCAGGTGTCGCGCTCTTCGATACCGTGATTGTCTTTATCGCAGGCGTGTCTTCGTCCAGTGCGTGGCTGATGTCTGTGGTGACGCCGTAGGTGCGATGATCCCCGGTATCGTCGTCAAAGACCTCGGCGAACGTACCGTTGATGACGGTGTAGTAGTACCCTCTGTCCAGGTATGGCATGGGGAACTCCATAAAGGCGCTCTCGATGTCGCCGCTCCAGCCGCCGCCCGGAGTTATCTCGAAGCCGGTAAGTCTATTGGTTATCGTGCAGTCGACGCTCTCAGCGCTTCCCGGACGCGGGTTCCAAACGGTATCGATGGCCTGGTCCACCAGGGCTTCCAGGTTATTTGGCCCGCCCACGTTGGTACCCGCGTAAAAAGGCCACGAGTACTGCAGGAGGTCCCCGCTCTCGTCCCTGGCAAGCAGGTAGTAGCAGTTCTCAACCACGCCGTCTTTCACGTGTATAAACCGGTAGCCGGGGTACTCCCATCTGTTCTGCGGGTCGCCGTCCTGGAACTGAGTCGAAGTTGTATTAACGAACTTGACCTCGCCGCTCCCGGACTTCCATTCGACAGAGCCGTAGGCGTCGGAGTGGTCGTGGCCGGAAAGCACCAGAGCGACGTTGTTCTCGCGTGCCAGCTTGATCAAGGACAGCCTGCCTGCCCCCTTTCCGCCCCATGGCAGGAAGCCGGGGATGACCGGCATGTGTTCGAACATGCTCCCCGACCCGCCGTGCTTCCACGGGTCGTGGTGGAGTAGCATTGTTTTCATCTTCGCGGAAGCATGCGCTTCCAGGTCCTGCTTGACCCACAGCAGTTGCCCGGTGAAATCGTTCTCGTTGAGGGCGTTCTCTCGTTCCTGCGCCCACCCGGCTTCGAACGGGTCTCCACCACCGGCAACCTGGCCCTGCCACTTGTGGGGGCCGAGTAACGCCATGGGAAGAGCCCAGTGGAGGCTGCGCTCGGCCGGTGTCCAGTCCATGGAGTTCACCGCCGTGAAGTGATTGTCCGGCCCGTAGTCGAACGAGAAGTATCTGGGGCCGAACAGGTGCCTTCAGGAAGCAAGATAGTCCTCCTCGAGACTGACGTTGAGCTGGTCATACCGGGCCCAGCCGTCGTGGTTGCCAGGCACCATAAAAACCGGAACATTCAGTTTCAAGGTCTCCGTGTAAAACCAGTCCATCTCGAACCACGTTTCATAGTACTCATCGCTCCATGGCGAGTTCTTATAGGCGTCGAAGTCAGCGTAGTTCTGCTTGTACAGCCACGTCAGGCCGAAGTCGTAGTCGCCTGTATATACAAGGAAGTCGGGCTTCGCCCTGTTCATCTGCTGGATAGACTTGTGGTAGTAGATCGCACCGTAGCCTTCGGTCTCGCTGTATTCCTGTAGCCGCCAGCCCCTCTCGTGGGTGCTTGAGCCGACATAAGCCGCCTCCTGCCCCCAGACGTGGATGTCTGTCATATGCGCGAAGATGTAATCTGTCTTGTATTCGTTTACCACCTGGAGGGCATGGGGTTGGGAGTCTATGAGCATCGAGCCGTCCTTCTGCGTTCCTGTGACCGTCAGGTTGTACAGGTGCATCGGCACAGTTTCCGGTACGGCCACCGTGACCAGGTAGACGCGCGCCCGGGGCTGGATGCGCTGGGAGTACTCGGGCCAGTGGGTGCTGAAGCCCACGGTGAAATCTCTCACAGGAAGGACCCTGGTTGCCGGGTACACGCTGTTGGTAGTGGTAACCAAGACCTGGAACCCGGTAATCTGAGGCAAAGCCTTGCTCCAGTCCTGGTTGCGGGGGTCGAACTCCAGCGTAAGATGCTCGCCGTGCTTGATTATCGCGGGGTAGCCCAAGGTCGGGTAGATGACCTGCTTGATGCGGTCACGGTTAATGGGGGCCTTCTTCATGGTAACCTCCAACTGTGAGCGTAAATTCACTCGACCGGTATCTTACACTTATTATACCCGGGACGACCTGCCGAACCTGCACGTGGGGCCCTTAGAGAACCGGTGCCGTCAGTCTGAACGCTCTATTTGTTCTAGTCTTATCAACTCTTCTGGCGGTGTTTCCCCTGATGGTGAAGTAATAGAACGGGTCATCGCAGGGATGGTATATCCACGCCTCGATCGCCTTGTTCCCAGGGCCAGCTTATCTCTTCTATTTATCAGGTCATCCAGTCTCATTGCTAATCCTTGATTTTTTTTATGCTTATACTTTAACACCGGAGGTAATATTGACCTCCTGTATCTGCCATTACTTTTATATCGAATATTCAAAACTGACATCATGCCGGGTGGTACTCAGTGGAGCGGATGGATGAAAAACAGTGGAAAAGCCCGGTATTGTGTACCCGGTGATACTGTAACAAGGTGGAAAAAGGCGCACAGGCAATTTCTAATCCCTTTCAAGTTCTTGCGATAATTATGATAAAGGAAGTACTCGGGGAATACTCGGCAGACAGATTCTCCACTGTAAAATCGGAGGTTCAACCTGATCCGCAACATTCTGGAGAGGCGGTTATTCCCGTATGGCCGTGCGTCGACCTCAGTTAGATTCCCCTGCTGAAGACAACCTCTTCGTTTTATTTGTCCTCGAGCAAGCAAATCGGGGCCTTGAGGTTACAAGGAGAAATCAATCGCAGAAAAGACCGCAGAATCCGGCCAACCGGGTCGAAAGAGCCGAAATATCAGTTGAAAAAGAGGTATGCGGAAAATAGTAGAGAATACGCGGTGATAGTGGTTTCTCTTCAAAATATGGTGGTAGTTGCGGTGGGTATTCATGCGGGAATAAGAATCACGGTCGCAGCGGATATGGCGGTTTACTGAGTGTCGATATTCGGCGGGGGTGATCAGATTGCAGTACGACAGGCATTGTCCAACCTGCCTAAACCCGAGTACGAATACTCCGCCATGCCGGCCGGGACAGACGACCGGTACCAGCTAAGCAATACCGATATCGTGGCGCCCTTTCAGGCGCAGGTGCAGCAGGTTAAGGGATGGCTGGAGGTCCCTGATGCAAAAAGTGATGCATAACTTATGAAAGGGTCTGCCTGTGACAGCCTTGACCGGACTCCCATGAGGCAACAGATGCCGGCTGGCAGCTCATCTTGCCGGGAGTGTAACGGTGGTCAAGGGAAACACAGTTTAAATAGATCGAAGGCCGTGCGTTTGAAAGGAGAAGTAACCGTGAAAACATTAAATAAGATGCGTTTCTCAGCGCTGCTACTTACACCGTTAATGGTATTAGCAGTCATGATCGGAACACCTGCGACGAGTTTGGCGGCCCCCCAACCGCCGGTGAACCTCGGAACAGCCTCCAGTTATACTTTGCTGGCCGGCTCGACAATCACCAGCACGGGGCCGACCACAATCAATGGAGATGTGGGGGTGCATCCAGGTAACACATTTACCAAGGGGGTGCCTCCCGCAACAGTGAATGGGGAAATACACCTGGGTGACGCAGTAGCAGCTCAGGCGAAGGCCGATCTGGTAACCGCATATAACGATGCCGCCGGGAGGACACCCGTTGTTACGGTTGCTACTCAGCTTGGCGGAACCACCAGGACTCCCGGCGTCTACAATTCCGCCGCCGGGGATTTTCAGATAACCGGTACCCTCACGCTCGACGCTCAGGGCGACCCCGACGCGGTTTTCATATTCCAGACAGCCTCCACGCTTATTACAGCGGTAAGCAGTAATGTTGTACTCATCAATGGAGCTCAGGTTTCCCGGGTTTATTGGCAGGTCGGAAGCTCCGCGACCCTGGACACATATTCTCATTTCGAGGGAAATATTCTGGCAATGACATCCATTACGGCGAAGACCGGTTCGACAGTGAACGGGCAGTTGCTGGCCAGGGATGGCGCGGTCACGGTAGACTCCATTACCGGCACGAATCCGTTTTATGAGCCTGAGGATGTTTATGGGGTAGCTGTAGTTCCCGCGACCAGAGCCAGGTTCGGCTTGCCGGGAGCCGAGGTAACTTACGACCTCACGGTGACCAACACCGGAAGCGTCTCCGACTCCGTCAACGTCAAGGTGACGGGCAACGCCTGGCCGACATCGGCCACGACACCGGTGGGTCCACTCGCGGCAGGCGCGAGCAGCCCCGTAGAGGTCACTGTCAGCATTCCCGCGGGAGCACCCGAAATGGCTATCGATACAGCTAACGTTACCTTCTACTCTGCCGGAGACCCCTCCAAGAGTGCTTCCAGCGTCCTTACGACAACAGCGAGCTCGAAATGGCTGTCCGGCTTCTATTTCGCGGAAGGTACCACCCGCGACAACTTCCAGGAGTACCTGTGCCTCGGGAACTCCGGCGATAATACAGCGAACGCCGAGGTTACCTACATGTTCACTGATGGTACCACCGCGGACGCGAGTTACACCGTGCCCGCGAACTCGCGTTACACAGTGGACGTGAACAGCGTGGTGGGAGCGGGCAAGGACCTCTCGCTCAGAATACTGGCAGACAGTGTCGACGTCGTAGCCGAGCGCCCGATGTATTTCAACTACAACGGTACATGGACTGGTGGACACGATGCTGTAGGTGCCGTAGCTCCTTCCGCCGGATGGTACTTCGCCGAAGGAAATACTCTGCCCGAGTTCGATCAATACATTACCGTCCTTAATCCAGGAGACACAGAGGCAGACCTCGACTTCCACTACATGGTGGAAGGTGAGGGTGAAGAAGTCGTCAAAGGTCTCGTGGGAGCCCGGTCCCGGGCTACGTTCAAGACAAAGGACCAGATAGGGGATGGAAAGAACGTGAGCCTGTATCTGGAATCGGACCAGCTTGTGGTGGCCGAGCGCCCGATGTATTTCAACTACATGGGACTGGACCGGAATAACTGGACCGGCGGACACGACGTGGTCGGAACTAACACCCCGAATTCAGAGTGGTACTTCGCGGAGGGCACCACCAGGAAGAATTCTGTCGATGGCGCCTTCGAACAGTGGCTGTGCCTGCAGAACCCGGGAACCACTCCATTGACCGTAGCCGCTACATATCAGCTGGCCGCAGGGCAGGGCGACCCCGTCTCCAAGGCCTACACGGTTCCCGCTCAAGAGCGCCTCACGGTTTCTGTGAATGAGGAGATTGGACCGGATAAGGATTGCAGCGTGTATCTCAACTCGGATTCCGCCTTCATCGCCGAGCGTCCCATGTACTTCAGCTATCACGCTTATGCATGGACGGGTGGACACGACGTACTCGGCACCAACAGTTCTGCAACCGACTGGTTTCTTGCGGAAGGGACGACCAGAACCAACTTTGAACAGTGGCTGTGCCTGCAGAACCCGGGGGGCAGCGATGCCCTCGCGACAATAACCTACTACACCACCAGTGGACAGGTTATTACCAGGCAGTGGACAGTGGAGGCGAATACCAGATTGACGGTAAGTGCCAACAGCGACGCTGGGGCGAACCAGGACATATCCACCAGGGTGTCTTCAGACAAACCGATAATAGTCGAGCGTCCCATGTACTTCAACTTCAACGGGGTCTGGAACGGAGGCCACGACGTTGTGGGGTTCGCACCCTCGCTGTAGCGACAACCTCCGGTGGAAGCTATTGTCAGCCAACCGGGTTGAGAGGACCCTGAACTCGAACTGGAACATCAAGAGACAGGGAACCACGAGGGGTAGTCTTAACGGCTGCCCCTCTTCATTTTGCCGACGAACTCCTTGTCGCAGGACAGCACTGGATGACGCAAGACGGCACAAATGTAAACGGACTCGAAAACTGTCAGGTCGGCAACCGCTCCTGGTGTTTGATCCCGGTGTCCCATAATGGTGTTTGCCATTGCCAGCTTTTTGACTCCGGTCTGTTATTAAACCGGCAATGGTCTGACTCTTTGTTCAAATCCCACTCTCTCCGCCACAAGAATCCACTTTAGCCGGTGGTGTTCCGCGATGCCTCAGTATCCAAAAACTCAACAATAAATGGCACCGTATTAGAGAATAAGTCATACACGGTGCGGAATTTGCTGTATTGTAAGGGGTATATGGAATGCAAGGGGTGTATGGAATAATTCATTCCAGGCAACGAGAGGGGGACGCTTCATGAATGAAGAAATCAGGTGCCCGGTAACGGGCATGTCGAGCAAACAGAGAAGCGGCAGAAGCACGTCGAACCGTGACTGGTGGCCGAACCAGTTGAACCTTAAAATTCTTCATCAGCACTCTAACTTGAGCAATCCGATGGGCGAGGAGTTCAACTACGCCGAGGAGTTCAAAAAGCTCGACTTGAAGGCCATCAAGGAGGACCTCTATGCGCTGATGACCGACTCTCAGGAGTGGTGGCCTGCTGATTTCGGCCACTACGGCGGGCTCTTCATCCGGATGGCGTGGCACAGCGCGGGCACCTACCGCATGGGCGACGGCCGGGGAGGAGCGGGGTCGGGCTCACAGCGGCTGGCACCCCTTAACAGCTGGCCGGACAATGTGAATCTCGACAAGGCGCGACGGCTGCTCTGGCCCGTAAAGCGGAAGTACGGCCGCAGAATATCCTGGGCCGACCTGATGATACTTGCCGGCAACTGCGCACTCGAGTCGATGGGGTTCAAGACCTTCGGCTTCGGCGGTGGACGCGAGGACGTGTGGGAGCCGGAAGAGGATATCTACTGGGGAAGTGAAGACACCTGGCTCGGCGACGAACGTTACAGCGGCGACCGGGACCTCGAAAACCCGCTTGCCGCAGTGCAGATGGGCCTCATTTACGTGAACCCTGAGGGGCCGAACGGCGAACCGGATGCGGTAGCTTCGGGCCTCGACGTCCGCGAGACCTTCGCCCGCATGGCGATGAACGACGAGGAGACCGTCGCGCTGGTCGCCGGAGGGCACACATTCGGCAAATGTCACGGAGCCGGCCCTGCATCTGAAGTGGGCCCCGAGCCGGAGGCCGCACCTGTAGAGGAGCAGGGCCTCGGCTGGAAAAGCAGCTTCGGCAGCGGCAAGGGGGGCGACACCATCAGCAGCGGCCTCGAAGGCGCATGGACTCCCAACCCCATCAAGTGGGGCGGCGTCACCTATTTTGACGTGCTGTTCAAGTACGACTGGAACCTGGTTAAAAGCCCAGCAGGCGCTCAGCAGTGGGTACCTACCGATCCGGCCGCGGCGAAAGCCGTTCCGGATGCCCATGATCCTGAAAAACGAAATGCGCCCATGATGACCACCGCGGACCTTTCCCTGCGTTACGACCCGATCTATAAGCCTATCGCACTGCGTTTCAAGGATAACCCGGAACAGTTCGCGGATGCCTTCGCCCGGGCGTGGTTCAAGCTGACCCACCGCGACATGGGCCCCCGCTCGCGCTATCTCGGCCCGGAGGTCCCGGCCGAAGAACTGATCTGGCAGGACCCGGTACCCGCGGTTGATCATGAGCTTATTGACGCTCAGGATATCGCTGATCTCAAAGGCAGGGTACTTGCCTCGGGTTTGTCAGTTTCTGAGCTGGTCTCGACAGCGTGGGCGTCGGCATCTACGTTCCGCGGTTCCGACAAGCGCGGTGGTGCGAACGGGGCGCGCATTCGTCTTGCCCCGCAAAAAGATTGGGAGGTCAATCAGCCGGAGAAGCTGGCTAAGGTGCTGGAAGCACTCGCGGGTATTCAGAAGGAGTTCAACGACGCACAGCCCGGCGGGAAGAAGGTATCGTTTGCCGACTTGATCGTCCTTGGTGGTTGCGCCGGCATCGAGCAGGCCGCCAGGAACGCCGGTCACGACGTGACGGTACCTTTCGCACCGGGGCGCACCGACGCGTCGCAGGAGCAGACCGACGTAATGTCATTTGGTGTGCTCGAACCCAAGGCGGACGGCTTCCGCAACTACCAGAAAGCCAAGTACGCCGTAACCGCTGAGGAAATGCTTGTTGATCGCGCCCAGTTGCTGACGCTTACCGCTCCCGAGATGACGGTTCTCATCGGGGGCATGCGAGTTTTGAATGCCAATTTCGGGCAATCTCCGCACGGCGTATTCACTGAAAGCCCGGAAGTTCTCACCAACGACTTCTTCGTCAACCTGCTTGACATGGGTACGGAGTGGAAGCCGACCGCGGAAGACGGAGATGTGTTCGAGGGCCGTGACCGGGTGAGCGGCGAACTGAAGTGGACCGGCACCCGTGTCGACCTCATCTTCGGCTCGAACTCACAACTCCGGGCTGTTGCGGAAGTCTATGGAAGCGATGATTCACCCGAGAAGTTCGTGCAGGACTTCATATCGGCGTGGGACAAAGTAATGAACCTCGACCGTTTCGACCTCGACTGATCCCGGCTTATACAAGTTGAAAGAAAGATGAGGCCTGGGAAACCAGGCCTTCTTCTTTAGCAGGAAAAGTGTTGACGGCTCCCGGGAAGTGCGGGATGAATCAGGTACATAAGCCCAGGCTCCAGGATACGGTACCCGGTTTAACGGTACCTGGTTCCAGGTCCATCAAAAATTTATTCGATGAATGGTTTTCAGGCCTTTCGTCGAAATTTGGGATAGAGGCTGTCAGAGAGTGGAAAGTAATCGCGGCAAAACGGTTTACTCTGATAAACAAACGAGGCTTGATGCCATATAAATCTCAGTAGATGAAGGAGGTTCCATTGGCTGAAGAAAAGCGCGTGTCGGGGACGAAAAGAGCGGGTTCAAAGATTCTCATCCAGATAATCTCGCTTATTATTATCATATGCATAGCGTCTGGAATAATGAGCTTTCTCATTTTCAGAAGTGCCCAGAACCGGGTGATCCAGAACAGCAAGGACAAGCTTGTCGAGTACAACGGCAACCTGAAGTGTTCTTCCAGCCGGTATGTCACAAACATTATGACACAGATATTTCTGCTGGAGACACCGGGGGCTTCCGCCGGTAACATAACAAACGAACTGGCCCTTGGCTATAACCAGCAGACTGTTACCCCGGTACAGCAGAGCATCGATCAGATGCTTTCCCAACTCGTTGAAGACGGCTTCTATGACAGCAGTATGATTTTATATGCTCTGCCCCCGGAGTCGGGCGCCGGCTACCGGTCGGTGATAGTCATGTCGAGCGATGGTAATTTCATATACACGGAACTTCCCGACGAGCTCAGGGAACTCGCCACTATGAAAGAATCGCAGGATGAGGCCCGGCATGAGCGTATAGACGACCGGAACTCCTACAAGCTTTTCAGTGAAGGAATACCCGAACTGGGTCTGGAAGGAGAGTTTCTTGTCACCTCTTATATTTATACTCCGGATCCCGCGGGTATGGATTTGTGGTTTTTCAACTGCTCCTCGGTTCACGATGAACTTGCGGCGATAGACAGTTTTTATGCGGCCGAGAGGTCGAATATAGACAGGATGCTGATTCTTCTGCTGGCACTCTCGACACTCGGGCTTGTCGTCATAATCGCCATGGTAATGAGCTACCTGATTCGAAAGAACATTACCCGGCCCATAGATGAACTGGAGAAAGCGGCCGAGAAGGTGATGGACGGCGATCTCGATGTCGAAGTCCCGGTAAAGGCGGGTGAGGAGTTCGAGGGTCTTAAAGTTGCTTTCAACAATATGCTTGTAAGTCTGCAGCACTTCATGAACCGCTCTCTTGGAGTGGATGATAATACTGATAATGGAAGCGGTGCCTCAGGTCGGCCGGTTGATGATAAACCGGGAAAAGGACGGAAGCGTCGGGGTGGAAGGTCTTCGATGTTTTTCAAGGTTGCCATACTGATCATAGTGGTTTTCCTTATTTCCGGCGGTATTGGAATGGTCTTGTTCTACCAGTCCCAGGCAAGGCTGGCGGAAGCGAGCAGGCAGAAGATCGTACGGTCCGTAGTGGACGTAATCGAATCGGGCTACCTCGCCGTCTCCAAGTTGGTAGAGCGCTACTATTTCAAGATATTGCCTGGTTTCGCAGATCCCGGTGAGATACAGGAGATGATGGCGATGTTTATGAACAGCATAAGAACAGGAACTTCCAACCCTGTTCTTGAAGCTATAAACGATGCCATGAGTGAGTACCCGGAGCAGGGATTTCACGATCTGGTACTGGTGTTCGAAGCAATGCCAGAAAGGCCTGGAGTGGTTGATGTGCCCACGATCGTTATGTCTTCAGAGAGCGACATCATGTTCACGGAGCTTCCGAAAGTATTTGTGGAACTTCACGAGATGACAGAGGAGGAAAACACCGACTACCGGGCGAGGATAGATGAGGACAGCGTCTACATGCTGCTTGAAGATGGCCTGCCCGATTTCGGCCTGCCCGGAGAACACCTCGTAATTGTCTACGATCATGTTGTTCAGATGGCGGGCGCCGAATCAACTTACTGGTTCTTCACCATTAAACCCATGGACAGGGAACTGGCCGAGATCGACAGCTTTTACGACAGGGAGAACAGGAACACGTTTATTCTCATGGGGGGAATGATTGTCGCCGGTATAATTGCCGTTGCGGTGATAATCCTGGTTGTCTTCAGCTATCTGCTTAAAACAAGAATCACGGCGCCGGTGGACGAACTCTCGGAAGCTGCCGGGCAGGTAATGGAAGGCAATCTTGACATTGAAGTCCCGGTAAAGAGCGGCGAAGAGTTTGAAAGACTCAAGCGCACCTTCAACGAGATGCTGAAGAGCCTGAGCGAAATAATGGAAAAGGGAACGAGAGATTAGCGCGGGACGCCGCGGCGGCCGGGGTGTTCGATCGTCCCGTCAAGAGGTGGAGTTCCTGAAAACGGATGGCGGCCGGGGCCGCAAACGGGTTCTGGTTCTGCGTGAAGATATGGCGTCAATGAAAGCGGGATCAAGCTGAGCGTATTGTTATGGAGAGTGTGCCGTCACCGGAGACGCTCCATTCGTGAATGGAGGAATCAACCTTCATAACGGTTTCGAACAAGCCTTTTGCCATTCCCACCATCAGGTAGAGTACCGTGGCGTTCTGTATGGTTATCGAAAAGTGATCGCGGTCGCTTTCAAAGCGGGTCACTATGCCGTACCCACGCATAGCGAGCATTTGTTTCAGGTTCTTCTCGCCCACCGCCCAAGATTCGGCCATGGGATTTCGTTTCCAGTAGCGTTTCTGGGCCTCGATGATGGTTTCGGCAATAGACAGTCCCAGTTCCTGTTCAAGAGCCAGGAAGACGGAGTCAAGGCCGGCCGGCCCGTAGAAAGCCATCCTGGTCCCCGTTTCCGGATGGCTTATAATCCCGGAATCCATGTCAAAGCGGTACGCGGCGACAGCAAGCGGAACACCGCATGACGGGCACTTCTCCAACTCTACGTTCCCGGTTATCAGGGGATAGACCGGGGGGTTCAGGTGTTCCTTCAACTCGGGTGGATGCGTGCCCACCCACATCTCGAGCAGATACCTGTCTTCTCCGATTTCCTTGACCGATGTCGTGCATTCACGCCCCGTACCCGCCTCCATGCCTCCGAGATTGTCACCCCGGTAGAAACGGATGGAGTAGGGGTGCTCGATAGTCATGGACAGGTAGTCACCCTCTTTCGTGTTCATCTTCATATCTACAAACTCGACTTTGCCGTAGCCGTAAGCTTTGGCTATCGCCGCCATTCTCTCCACGATAAGGGTTGGTTTGACCAGGTAGAGCAGCTTCAGCACATAAGCCGGTATCATTTTCTGCAGGTACTCCTTGGTCAACCTGCTCTTGCTCTCGATGACGAACTTGTCAATGGAGGTGCCGATCAGGTTCTCTATCTCGGCGAAGAGCGCTTCAAGGTTTTCCGATTCGGCGAAAAACATGCGGTGTTCGGGGTCTTTGGTTTCACAAATGATTCCGGTGTTCTGCCAGGTCAGCCCCTTGTAAATCAGTTTTGGAACTCCGCATTCCCTGCATAATTTCTGCCTTGCCAATTTCAATCCCCCGGAGTATTTGGTATCTTTTTGACTGTATATTACTAGAAATTGGCAATGGGGTCATAACTTGAGGCCGGAGCATGTCGGCATACCTTTCAAAGAACAGGTCAGCTCCGGAATAAAGTGTCCGCTTTTCTTCTCAAAATGACAGGACAATTAATGGATTCTGCCGGTCCCTGCGGTACAGGATATTATTTTCCGCCAATGGCGGTGGAGATTAAAGATCCGGCACCCGGTTAATGCCTGGTTCAGTGCGGCTATTGACTGATGCCGGCCTGCGTTATAAATTAAGTACCTGAGTGCGGCAAGAAGCTGCACGCAAGGCAAGAAAAGCTGGAAAAACTGAACAGAGAACTGATATAGAGCCACGAAGGCTTGAAAGGTCGAGTAGATCTGGAAATGCCGAGTGGTTTCTTTTTTTCTGATAAGCCTGCGATAATCGCTCGGCGGAGTCCACCTTGTTCGGAAAACTGCCGGAAGAAGTGAAATCGTGCAAAGGGTAGTTGAAGAGTAACGCGCGCAGGGTGAATACCCTGAAGAAAACATGTTTCACGGTGAAAGGAGAACGCATGATGAAAAAGGCGACATGGTTGGTATGCGTGTTGACAGCAGTCTTAATAGTAGCGGCAATCGCTGCCGCTGGTTGCGGAAGCAGCGATTCAGCGGAAGATTCGGATAAGGGTACCGCTGCTTCGGGAACGGGAACCCTTGTCTTTACCGCAAACGGGGAGGAGTTCGCGCGGGAGGGTTTTACTTCCAGGGATGGATGGAACCTGAGCTTCCAGCATTTCTACATTACCCTGGCCGATGTGGCGGCGTACCAGACCGACCCCCCTTACGACAGCGAAGAAGGATGGGAGATCGATCCGGTTGAGGAGGTAAATCTTTCCGGTACGCATACCATCGACCTGGTTGGTGCGGAAGCAAACCCCGTCGTCGAAGTCGGCGAAGTGACCGATGCCCCTGCCGGGACATATAACGCAATATCCTGGGATGTAGTGAAAGCCGGGTCGGGGGAACCCGCAGGTTACGCGATAGTCCTTGCGGGGACAGCCGAAAAGGAAGGGCAGACCCTGAATTTCACGATCAAGTTTCCCGCTGAGTACGCTTTCCAGGGGGGCGAATACGTAGGTGACGAGCGAAAGGGAATTCTCGAGGACGGCGGCACCGCCGATGTTGAAATGACCTTCCACCTGGACCACCTCTTCGGAGATATTGAAACGGAAGCCGGGGACGCGCTCAACGTTGACGCACTTGGTTTCGATCCGTTTGCCGCTCTCGCGGTGAATGGTGTTGTGGATATAGACACTGCTGCGATGACCCCTGAAAATATTGAGAAGCTGAATACGATTTTGCTGGGTTTCGGGCATGTGGGAGAAGGGCACTGTGCTTCAAAGCCAGTCGAACAGGAATCTGGAAATGAATGATATAAAAAGTGGTATCTGTTCTGGAGAACGGCGGTGGAAAGCATGCGCTTCCGCCGCTGCCCTCATCGTTATTACAGTGTTGCTGGCTGGAAGTATGGCGCCGATAGCTTATGCTCACGGTGCGAAGCTCTCGTACGAACCCAGCGAGGGGGTGGAGGTTACCGCCCAGTTCGATGATGGTGAGCCTTTATCCGGGGGTCAGGTTTCGGTCTATGCCCCGGATGAGCCGTCCGATCCCTGGTTAACCGGGACATGTGACGGCAGGGGAAAATTCTTCTTTGTTCCCGACGACAAGATACCGGGTACCTGGCAGGTGAAGGTCCGCAAGGCGGGACACGGCGGAATCATTAATATTGATGTAAAAGAAGGAACAGTTGAATCAGGCGGCTCGACAGGTTTTTCAACACTTCAGATAGTCGTTATGTCACTGGCTGTCATCTGGGGTTTTGTCGGCACGGGCCTCTACTTTGCCAGGAGGAGAGATAATGCACGTTCCTGACGGTATTGTCCCGGCCTGGGTGGCTATCACCGGATATGCGGCTGCGGGCGGCACCACCTGGTTTTCACTTGACAGGATAAAGCGGAAATACGAGAACCCCCGGGAGATGATTCCAACGGCTTCACTCCTGACGGCGGTGTTCTTCGTCGCGAGCCTTATCCATATTCCAATGCCTCCAACCAGTGTCCACCTGGTATTATCTGGCTTGATGGGAGTTGTTCTGGGCTGGTACGCTTTCCCCGCCATACTGATAGGGCTCTTTTTCCAGGCCGTCATGTTTCAACACGGCGGGTTGACCACCCTGGGACTGAATGCCTGCATAATGGGTTTGCCCGCGCTCCTCGCTTTCGGGATATTCCGGCTGCGGTACCTGCGGGGCGGTGACAAGCCGGGGCCGTCCATGATCTTCGGTTTCCTTGCGGGGTTTTCGGGTCTTGTACTGGGAGCCCTGATGTCTTCGCTTATCCTCATTCTGACGATACCCGCGAATCTCGACGTCTCGGTCGAGCGCGCGGCAATATTATCCCTGCTTGTCGCCCACATTCCGCTGGCTCTGCTGGAAGGAGTGTTTACGGCACTGGTGGTCCTGTTTATGCTCCGGGTGAAGCCGGGACTCCTGGAGGCGGAACTGAAGTGATTATTGAAGATATTGCGTCCGTCCCGGCCGGTAATCCATTATACAGATGGGAGCCGCGGACCAAGCTGATCGGCATTATGTGCCTGGCGTTTGCTTTTGCCGCCGTCCGGGATTTAAGGCTCCTCCCGGTAATGCTCGCCTTGAGTCTTTTTCTTTTCGTGTTATCATCGCTTCCGTTTTCTTACCTCCTGGGGAGGATGCGGATACCCGGGATATTTTTACTGGCGATGGCGGTTGTTCTGCCTTTCTTTTCGGGAAACACGGTGCTGGTTCAACTGGGGCCTGTCTCTCTGAAACAGGAGGGCTGCGTCAGCCTGCTGCTGATAGCGGTCAAGTTCCTGTGCATAGTCACGATAGCCGTCGTCCTCTTCGCGAGCACCCCTTTGACCAGGATGCTCGGGTCTATGCGTTCACTGGGGCTCCCGCCGCTGCTGGGGGATATGATGCTTTTTACTTACAGGTATATTTTCCAACTGGCGGCGGATTTCCACCGTGCCAGCACGGCTGCCTGTCTCCGTGGCGCCCGGATGCGGTCCTTGAAATCACTTAAGACGACCGCATATATAGTTGGCTCGCTCATGGTCCGAAGCCATGAGCGGGCGGAGAGAGTCTTCCATGCAATGACTCTGCGTGGCTATGGCAGACAGGACATGGATTTCTATAAAGCTAAGATCCGACCCCCTGATGTAATCGCCGGTTCCGCCTGCGTACTGGCGGCTGCAGGTTTTGTGCTGTTCCAGTTGCTTATGCCCTGACGCGCAATCTCAGTCGTTATCATGTAATATCATTTTGACCTCGCCGGTTTGCGATGTACTTCACGGGAGGGCCTTTAGAACCGGGCGCCTGGTTGAATCGAAGTGCCGGACGGAAGACGAACGAGAGGCGAATATTTGACTTATATCCTGATGGCGGAAGGACTCAGTTTCGGGTATTCAGGACAGCCGAACGTACTTGAAGATATTAACATTCAAATAACTGAAACTGAGAAGGTTGGTGTTATAGGCCCGAACGGGGCCGGCAAGACGACTTTGTTTCTGCTTATTTGCGGCGTGCTTAAACCCGGTGTGGGAACTCTGGAAGCATTTGGCGATAGAGTCAGGCACGGTGTTTTTCAACCGGAGACAGGCATGGTCTTTCAGCACACGGATGACCAGTTGATCTGCAGTTCGGTGCGGGAGGATATTTCTTTCGGACTTCAAAATATGGGTCTTGATGACAGGGAGATCAACAACAGGGTAACCGAGGTATCCGGAATCACTGGAATCAAAGACCTTCTGGATCGACCGCCGCATTATCTTTCGAGTGGAGAACAGAGACTCGTAGCTATTTCCGGCATCCTTGCGATGAAACCCCGTCTGCTTATTCTTGATGAACCGACTTCTGATCTTGACATAAGATACAGGAGGCGGATGATACAACTGATTGAGGGAATGAAAGAGCAGACTCTATTGATTGCCTCCCACGACCTTGAGTTCATAATCGAGACCTGCGACAGGGTCCTGCTGCTCGACGACGGCGGCATTCAGGCAGACGGGGAGGTGGTCGAGACCATGTCGGACCGAAACTTGATGGAAGGCCACGGCCTCGAAGTCCCTCACTCCCTTACATCAACCTACCACAGGCATCGGGGAGCGTAGGCACTGCCGTCCGGGACCCGCCGGGGTGATTCAAATCCCGCCATCTCCAGCGGATGAGAATCAATGATGAACAAAGAAGGTTAAATTACAGAAAATAGACTATCAGCCCTGCTTTTCGCACTTCCGTGGCACTCTCAATGCAACTGATATCAAGGAATTATTGCGGGGTTATTCCTGCAGGTTAAAAGGCAATTGTCCGGGCATAAGGCATGCCTGTGTGGAAGTTCCGGCGCGGCAATCCAGGATTCGAACTGAACTGCCCTGTATTTGACATCGACTGAAAGCAAAGCCCCCGGACAGGTTCTCCGGGGGCTTTTGTTCTTCAACAGAGACCGCTTATTTTCCGGCCATCATCGCGGCTATGTCTTCTTCGACGTCTCCTGTAGGCTTGATGTCAAACTTCTCCACCAGCACCTTCGCAACCGCCGGTGAAAGGAAGGCGGGAAGAGTCGGCCCCAGCCTCATGCCCTTGATGTTAAGGTGCAGCAAGGCAAGCAGCACCGCGACTGCCTTCTGTTCATACCACGCGATATCAAAGGAGATCGGAAGCTCGTTGATATCGCTCAGCCCGAAAGCTTCCTGAAGCTTCATGGCTATTACCGCGAGGGAGTAGCAGTCATTGCACTGGCCCGCATCGAGCACCCGGGGAATCCCGCCGATGTCTCCGAGTTGCAGCTTGTTGTAGCGGTACTTGGCACAACCCGCAGTCAGTATTACCGTGTCTTCGGGCAACTTCTCGGCAACCTCGGTGAAGTAACCACGCGTCTTCTGGCGCCCGTCACAGCCCGCCATTACAATGAAGCGCTTTATCGCACCCGACTTGACCGCATCGACGACCTTATCCGCAAGCGCCAGCACCTGGTTGTGGGCAAAACCGCCCACGATCTTTCCTGTTTCCAACTCTATCGGAGGACTGCACTCCCTGGCTCTGGCGATAACCTCCGAGAACTCCTTGGCGCCGCCTTCAGGTCTGTCTTCGATGTGCTTCGCCCCCGGGTAGCTTACTACACCGGTAGTGAACAGCCTGTCGAGGTAGGTGTTGTTCTTCTTGAGCGGGACCAGGCAGTTGGTAGTCAGGATTATCGGGCCGTTGAACGACTCGAACTCGTCGGTCTGGTGCCACCATGAGTTTCCGTAGTTGCCGATGAAATGGCTGTACTTCTTGAACGCCGGGTAGTAGTTTGCCGGCAGCATCTCTCCGTGTGTATAGACATCGATCCCGGTACCCTCGGTCTGCTTCAACAGTTCTTCCATGTCTTTCAGGTCGTGGCCTGATATCAATATGCCCGGGTTATTACCGACGCCTATGTTGACTTCGGTTATCTCCGGATGTCCGTACGCACCGGTGTTCGCCTTATCGAGAAGGGCCATGGTCTTTACCGCGGTTTCCCCTGCCTTAAGAACCATCGAGACCATATCGTCTACCGGCAGCTCCCTGGTTGTCGAGGCAAGCGCTTCCATCATGAAGCCGTATACATCTTCACTCTCATGGCCGAGCACGGCGGCGTGATCGGCGTACGCGGCAATTCCCTTAAGGCCGAAAATCAGGAGGCTGCGAAGGGATGTGACGTCCCCGTTATCCGCCGCAGTAATTCGAACCTCATCGGAGAAGGCTTTGGCGACGATCTCTTCCCGGTCGTCGGAAAACCAGGTGGCGCAGTCCGGCAGGGAGCCGGTAATTGTCTCTCCCGCCTTTTCCTTCAGGGATTCGCGTATATCGAGGCCCTCCTTTATCCGGTCTATGATGACATCGTCCTCCCATGCGACGTTTGTTATGGTCGTGAACAGCGCTTTGCATATGAAGCGTGCCGCCGGCATATCAACCCATCCGGCCTCTTTCAGCTTTTCACCGTAAACGGCTATCCCTTTGCATGTATAAAGAAGCAGATCCTGGAGGTCGGCCGTCTCTTCCGGCTTTCCACAGACACCCCTGATTGTGCACCCCTCGTTTTTCGCGGTTTCCTGGCACTGAAAGCAAAACATTTCTCGTCCCCCCTTCACCGGGCAACAGCCGGTGTTAACTGTTGACGGCGTCGTGTATTGCCTTTAGAAAGTCGTCCGGTTCAAATCCGTGAATCTGTGCCACTTCTTCCAGCATGTGGAAGCCCCGGGCCGGGCAGCCCACACACAGCATCCGCCGCCCGACAAAGAGTCCCACCACTGAAGGATAACTCTCTATCAATTCACCGACCGTCATTCTCAAATCTATTTTCATCATCAACCATTCTTGCGGATACTAACTACGCTGTCTTTGTTCCAGCGCAAACAACACCATATTTCGAGTGCCTGAGAATCATGAGGCTGCACGGCAATTTCAGTCGATACGGCCCCGCCTCGTTTATGATCCCGCCTCGGAAAAAGCCACCAGCGCATGGGGATCGGTTACCACTATTTTCTCGCGGCCGGATGATATCCACCCTTTCTTCTCCCAGCCGCTTAAGGTTCGGCTAACCGTATAAAGAGTTGTCCCTGTGTAATCGGCAAGTTCCTGCCTTGTTAACCGGAAGTTGATCAGGATACCTTCATCTGTTCTTTTGCCGGACTGCTCCATAAGGCGCAAAAGGGCCCGCGCCAGGCGCTGTTCCACCTTTTCGACCTGAAGTTCAAGCAGCCTGTTCTGGATTTCATCCAGGCGCTCCACCGCCACCTGCAGCAGGTTCACAGTAAACCTCGGGTAATCATTCAGTATTCTCCACATTGCGGGCTGGTCCCAGGAGACCACTTCGGTACTTGAAACGGCTTTCGCGGTTGCCGGGTATTTCTTTTCACTGAAGACCGCGGCCGCAGCCGTAAAATCCCCCGGCCTGATGTAACGGACGACTGTTTCTTTCCCTTCTTCATGAAGTTTCGTCAGCTTCAGGCCGCCTTCAACAACAAGATAAAGCCGGAGCGCCGGTTCCCCCTCGCGGAATAGAACAGCCTCCGGTTTATGAATACGGCGTTCACCATAGTTATATATCTGTGCGCGTTCCGCTTCCCCCAACCCCTTGAAGGCTGCGGTTTCCGATAACGAGTCCGGAAATTTGTTTTCGCTTTCCATAAGCGTAAACATAATACACTGAAGCCGTGGATTGATAGTGTTTCAGAGCTTTTAAGTACCAGGGATTTATTCCTTCAGGGGTTACGTCCTGTTGTGGTGCAGGTGTGCGCACAAGGCAAGACCCGAACATCCCTCCTGGATTTTCAAGTACTTTCCGGGAGATTATCCAGTTCATTATCTTTGTTCATACATTCTGCCGTCA
>JAFGMY010000034.1 GCA_016927325.1 Actinomycetota bacterium
TGGGCACTACGATTTCCAGGACCTTTCGGTTCATTTTTTCCCTGACTACGATATTCTCCGGCCTGTATACGACACGGAAGATATCAACAAGCATGGCTGCATTCTGCAACTTCCATGCCGAGAATGCCGACATAAAAGCTTTCAGCTTTTCGACAGGTGAAAGGGAGTTATCATCAAGAACCGGCTGGAGGTTGTCCATCACCTTTGAGGTTTCCCGGGCGATGGCGTCATCAAGGATTTCTTCCTTTGAAGAGAAGTAATGGTAGAATGTGCCCTTTGCCACGCCGACCTTATCGATAATCGCGCTTACCGGGGTCGAGTCATAGCCGTTAGTCTTGAAAAGTCCCCAGGCTGCATCAATCAACTCGGCTTTTCTGACATCGTGTTCCTTCAAGGTTCTTCCCATTTCCAGTGCCCTCCAGAACAATAGCCTTTCTTTAATAGACTGACCGTCAGTCTAGACCGACCGTCAGTCTATTAATATCTTACTCCCTTCCAATGAGTTGTCAACCCCTCTAAGCAGGTTGGTGCCTGGCACCAAATGCGACATTTTGCATCATTTGGTGCCAGGCACCAAATGCCAAATGGGTCAAATAAAGCGGGTCCCGCTTAGTTTTAAGGGAGACATGAATCCACCGGCGGTTCTCCTGGGAAGTGGAACCATTGAATCACAAAAGAGCACCTGTACCTCATCTCCCGTGATGAATCTACCGAGTTTCCGGGCAAGAGACGACGTCTTCTTGATTACATATCTGGGCAGCTGTCCGAACAGGAGGACTTTTATAACACGTTCTTTTTCGGCTGAGGCGTCCCATACTCCAACAATTCTGCCGTTCCAGGTTATTGAGTATGTCGCGTTGCCCGACCTGTCAAACACATAGTCATAATGCTTGTCGTCTATATATCTGCGTCTGTCCTTGTGTCCCATAACGCAGGAATCGAGATAAGGCAGCAGGCGCACGGTTCCACTCCCGGATTTTCCTGATCCTTCAAGCTTCCCGATTTCCGAGGAAAGCATGGCCAGTTTCTCATCGTAGCCCTCAACTCTTACCCAAGTAACCGAAGTTCCCGATTCCTTCAACGCCTTTCCGACCTGTCCAACTGTTAACCCGGACCACCACGACATATCTTTCTCCGTAGAAGGGCCAAGGGCAGCCAGATACCAGTTGAGAACAAGCTTCCTTGCCTCTCCAACAGGTACGCCGTCCATTCTTACGCCGGGCAGATACTCTTTAAATATTGAGTAGTGGTGGGTATTACTTTTCCAACTGCCTTTGGGTCTGCCGCGGATCAGGATACACTCGTCACACATGGCATTGATTACTGGATTTATGTTCTCGGTTGTTTTCATCACCGCTTTGATTTGTGAGGTAGTCATGGAACTGCCGCTTAAGACCTTCAATATTTCACGTGACTGCTTTTCGCACCAACTCTTCGTTAAACCGTTTGCCTGCATATACCTTTCAAAGTTATTCCGGACCAGCTCTCTGGTAGCGTTAAAGACCGCGGGCAGCATATCAATTGGGAATGTATACACCGTCTTTCGCATCGACCTGATTTTAGCAACGCTTCTCCTGTCATAGAGCTCCTTTTCGAAATCCTCTTTTTTTAGATTACCGTTCATCCGGCAAAACAAGGAGATATAAGGAACCGTCGGCGAGGTTGAATGTAAACCGCAGATATTGTGCGCGATTCTCACAATATCTGCGGGCTCACTATCATTGGTTAAACACTGCTTTTTTGCAATAAAAGCATTTACCTGGTCAAGACTGTACACAGCCATTTATCCACCACTAATAGACACCGGTTTTAGAACGGGTATATCGTATCAGATCACCGGGGATTTAATCTGAACTTCAGACAGGCCTCCTGGTCGAAGGCTACTTACCGGCATTCCCGGGGCTTTCAATGCTCCGGGTTAGAGAAGTTATAATTCAGGCTGCCAATTGCCGGGCGGGACAGGTCCCGGAGGGAAGGCACCGCGATAAGATCAGACCGGTGCCGTCTTTAATAATGCTCACGCATTATAAAAGACGTGGAACACCGGGGTTAAACACCATCATTTGACCAGTGGCAGGGTCTCCTTGAACTCGTCCGTTCCCGCCTTGACCAGCAGTTCATACATCAGCATTTCAGTCGATGTTATAACGGCGCCGGCATCCCGCATCCTGTCTAATGCCACCTCACGATTTTCCAGTGTCCTGGAAGAGACCGCATCGCTTACAACATGTACGTTGTAGTCGGGAATCATTTGAAGAACGGTCTGGGTGATGCAGATATGGCTCTCTATGCCGGTGACAATAAGCGTGGTCTTGCCGGTTCTGTCAACAGCGTCCCTGAACTCACCACACCTGCAAGCGCTGAAATCGAGTTTCATTATCGGCTCCAGACCGTCCATCTCAGACTTCAGGGCTTCAACAGTCGGCCCAAGCTTCTCCTGCTCTGTTACAATTGCGGGAATACCGATTATTTTCGCGAACTTCAAGAGCTTCAATGTGTTCCCGACCACCATCTCGTTTTCGCTGATAAACGGAATCAGTTTCTCCTGTATATCAACCACCAGCAGCAGGCAATCATCTCTTACTATCAGTTTCCCCGATTCGCACCTTTTTCCCATCTCATTCATATTCCACATTCCTCTCGCTGGACTTTTTAACGATAAATTCTAACATGGCGGATACGGTCCATTTGCCAGACTTTAAAAATTTATTCTCAATTAGACTAACAATTATGAAGGAGTAAGGGTAATATTTTGGTAAAATTTACCTAAGACTATCTACTTGGCAACCGGATGGGGCTGATGGCGCACTTGTTTAACATAGAGCCCGGTATAAAGTATGATCCCACTCTTAACTTCCTTGTGGTCGAAGATGACAGGGACACGGCCGAAATAATGAAGAAACTCCTTGAAAAGAAGTTCCATGCTCACGCGGAAATGGTGGAAAACTGCACTCAGGCAAGAGACAAGGTCAATGCGACCCACTTTGATCTGGTTACGCTCGACTACCAGTTGCCGGACGGTAACGGGCTCAAGCTTTTAAGAGAAATAAAAGAAAAACGTGATGCTCCGGCCGTTCTAATCGTCACCGGGAAGGGAGACGAGCAGGTCGCTGCAAATTCCCTTAAATTCGGCGCTTCGGCTTATGTCATCAAAGACCAGAAAATTGCGAGCTCGCTTCCCGAAGCAGTGGAAAACGTCCTCGACAGAATCGCGCTCACCAGCGCCAGGAAACATATTGACGAGCTGACAAAGGAAAAGGAAGCCATTCTGAATAATATGGCGGAACACGTCGCTTATATCGGCACCGACCTCAAGATCCGCTGGGCCAACAAGGCTGCGGGCTACTCCATTGGAGCCGCTTCCGAAAAATTGACCGGGCGGGCCTGTCATGAAATTTGGCACCAGAGTTCCGAACCCTGTGATGGCTGCCCCCTGAGAAGCGTTGCGGATAAAACAAAGCCCGTCGGTGAAGAGGTGACAACTTCAGCCGGCAGATCTTGGTACTTGAAATGCTCACCGGTGACCGGCAGTGACGGAAAAGCTGCGGGAGTAATACACGTCGGCCTGGAAATAACCGACTGGAAGCGCGCGGATGAAGAATTAAAGAAGAGCGAGGACAAATATAAAACACTGTTCAACAGTCTCCAGGCGGGAATGTGGGCAATAAACGAGCAGGAAATAATAACGCATGTAAATCAGAGAATGGCTGAAACCCTTGACTGCTCGGTCGATGAAATAACCGGAAAACCTTTGTCTCATTTTATAGAACCGGCAAGCATGAACGTCTACAAGCGGTTCCTTATGCGCAGGCGGGCGGGAACGACCGAACGCCGTGAGTTTGAACTAAGAAAAAAGGACGGATCCCGCTTTTCCGGAGCCATGGACCTGACGCCGCTTATTAACGTCAGGGGCGAATGCGAGGGTACCATCGCCAGCGTCGTCGTTCCCTCGACGCCGGCTGAAGGGGAAAACGTGGTGATAGAATCCGCGAGACTGTACCGCAGCCTTTTCGAGAATGCCCCTCACGCCAACTTTTCAGTGGGAATCGACGGCATTATTAAAAAAGCGAACTACAAAGCTTGTGAACTGAGCGGCCGCCGTATAGAAGACCTTGTCGGGAAACCGCTCACGGAGCTCTTCCCGGACACTCCTCCAGAGCAAGAAGAAATACGGAATTTCTTCGAGAATACCCTGGAAGCCGGACCGTCTGAAAACCGTGAGCTTCGAATTATTGACCCTGACGGCGATGTCAAGTGGATAAACATGTCGGTCAGGCCTGTTTTGAACAGCAGTGGGGATATCATGGAAACCCAGGTTGTGGCTTTTAACATTACCGACAGGAAAAACGCCTCGGAATTACTCGAAAGGATAAACAGCGAGCTCGAAGGGTATGCCCACACCGTCTCTCACGATCTTAAAGGACCTCTCGCGGCGACAACACTCTCCCTGGACCTTCTTGAAAGCACCATTAGAAAAGTAAATGACCCGGCTTTGAGCTCTGAGCTGTCTGAGCTGATGGAATCAATCAAGGCCAACACCAACCGTTCATATAAACTTGTCGAAGACCTGTTGTCGCTCGCAAAAGCCGGACAGGAGCCGAAGAATGTTTTCTCCATAGAAATCAGGGAAGTTATCGATGAAACGTTACGGGAAAGAAAAGATGAGATTGCTGAGAGCGGCATCGAAGTTAAGATTGATGATCATTGCGGGTGCGTGACCGGTAATCCCGTTCAGATATACGCCGTATTTTCAAACATAATTGGAAATTCAATCAAACATAATACAAACAGTGACCCGGTCATAGAGATTTCGTACAAGGGTTTCGACCGGAACAAGGGACACGTTTACCTGATAAGAGACAACGGCCCGGGAATCAAGCCCGAAGACCTGGGGAATATATTCAAACCGTTTTTCAAGGGAACAGGCTCGAGAGGCACCGGTATCGGTCTTTCCACAGCCCTTAGAATAGCCGAAGTCTACAACGGTAATATCACCGCCTACAACCTTAATGGCGCGTGTTTCGAAGTGACCCTGAAAGACTACGAACAGTAAAGCCGATTGGCCGGCTGGAACCTTGAATCCGGAAGATAATTTATGGAAAGTGCTGCTTGTGAGCTATCGGCAATTCAAAAATAGTCGTTCCCCGCTTTTCTTCCAACCCCTGACCATTGGATTCCAACCCGCTTTTATCATCGATCAACCCTTAGGTTAGAGGGGCTGGGCTGAAGGTCGGGATTCCAGGAAATGGACATAAAAAAGCCCCGTAATCAGGGGGGAGGCGGCCGGACCCTCTTCTCACCATAAGGCGGAAACCCTTGGGGGATGGTCGAAATGGCCTGAATACAAGCGCGTCCAA
>JAFGMY010000035.1 GCA_016927325.1 Actinomycetota bacterium
AAATATTCCATGGGAGAAAAGAAGCCCCCGGAATACTCGGATGCCCTGTCCGCCTTTCGCGGTTTCGCCAACAGCGACCTGGACCATTCCTCAATGGTGCTCTCCGCGGGACTCAACCCCCGTCTATATGGCTACATAGGAAAATTTAAGGATTTCAAACCGGATGAAAATGGAAATTTTAAAAAGAAGATCATTCTCAAGGTAAGCGACTATAGGTCCGCGGAAGTTCAGGGTAAGTTCCTTGCCACCCGCGGTGTATGGGTTTCCGAGTACAGAATCGAATCCGGACTTAACTGCGGAGGTCACGCGTTTCCGACCCATGGGTTGTTGATGGGTCCCATCCTCGAAACATTTATGAATAAAAGATACGAACTGGAAGAGAAGATTACCGCTTCCTACAGAAAGACAATGGAAAAAGAAGGGCGTGTCTGTGACTTCGAACTGGCTCCTATTCGAATAACCGTTCAGGGAGGCATCGGCACCGCTGAAGAAGACCAATTCCTCATGAAATATTACAACATGGACGGCACGGGATGGGGTTCTCCTTTCCTGCTGGTACCTGAAGTTACGAATATCGACGGGGAGCACCTCGAAAGATTGGCAAACGCGACCGAAGAAGATGTAAGGCTCACTGAAAACTCGCCGTCAACAATACCTTTCTGGAGCCTCAGAACAGCCGATGGTGAGGTAAACCGCGACGAGAAGATAGAAAGCGGCGACCCGGGAAGTACCTGCCCTAACGGTTTCTTAAAATTCGACACTGAATTTACCGATAAACCACTTTGCATAGCCTCCAGGAGTTACCTGCGTAAAAAATTGGATGAGATTTCTAACAATAATTACAGTCCCGCTCAAATAAAGTACCTGCGGGAAAAAATACTTGCCAGAACCTGTTTATGCCGCGACCTGTGCGGCAGTTTCGAGCGAAAATATCATATTGATGACAACGCTAAACCAATTATTTGCTGCGGCCCGAATATACTTAATTTCAAAAAGATATTTACCCTGCCGGACATGGTAAGCCACATATACGGACGAATCTCCCTTTTAGCCTCCTCCGAACGAGCGTATATATTCATAAATGAACTTGCTATCTATATAGACTTCCTCAAGAAAGAGTTGAAAGAGTTCTCGCTTGAACTCTCAGACCGTATGCCTAAATACTTTAACGAGTACAAGGATAACCTCCTGAGCGGGATAGACTACTATAATAAATTCTCTGAACACCTGGACGGAGAAACCCGGAAAAAGTTTCTCAAAGACCTGAGTGAATTGAAACAGTCGCTTATTTCACTTTATGCCGGCTACTTCGAATGTGAAGCAATTACCTGATTCCCGTTCTTTTTCCGCTTCCCATTTAATTCTCGATCCCCTGTTACTCAAGACCACAATCCCGCTGGTGACGGTTGTTTTCTGGTGCGGGAAATCTATAACTCAAAGGTAACCCGATGCTTTTAGATAAAATAATCATTAGCGTTCCATTTGGATTATTCTGACCGGTGCGGCCTTCCGCGGTCAAAGGCTGTGACCGGTCCAAAAAATTTAAAGATGGGGGGATAATGAATAGTTCGAGCGGCAATCCATCCATGAAAGAGTTGCAGACGAAATACCCCGATAAATTCGTGACTGTGGATCAAGCATTCAAATGCATCCATAAAGGCTCGCATATTTTTACCGGGACGGCATGCGGTGAACCACAGTACCTGGTTGGAGCCCTGGCAAAATACATCGATTCACACCCCAAAGCTTTTTTCGGCGCGGAGGTGTTTCACATCTGGACGCTGGGTGTCGCTCCTTACGCCGAGGAAAAATTCCGTCGAAACTTCAGGTATAACTCGTTCTTCATAAGTGATAACACAAGAGAGGCGGTAAATGAAGGTCTTGCCGACTACACTCCCATATTCCTGTCCCAGGTTCCCGGCCTTTTTAATAACAAGTACATTACAATAGATGTCGCGATAGTACAGGTCTCACCGCCTGACCATAACGGCTTTATGAGCCTCGGAATAAGTGTCGACGTGACAAAGGCCGCCGTCGAAAACGCTTCCGCTGTCATCTGCCAGGTCAACTCAAATATGCCCCGCATTCACGGAGACTCCTTCATTAATATCGAAGACGTTGACTACGTTATAGTCCATGACGAACCTCTGCTCCAATATGAATCCAGCATCTCCGATGAACTGGCCCAGAAGATAGGCAGATATGTAGCACGCATTATTGAGGATGGAGACACCATTCAAGTCGGCTACGGCAGTATTCCTAACGCTATCTTGAGAAACCTCGGCCACAAGAAAGACCTGGGGGTCCACACCGAGTTGCTGAGCGACGGGCTGGTCGACCTCATGAAGAAAGGGGTAATCAACAACAGTAAAAAAACTCTGGATACCGGTAAGACCGTTGCGACATTCTGTATGGGGACGCAAAGTACATACGAATACATCGACGATAATCCCAGTATCGAATTCAGAACGATTGATTACACAAACGACCCGCTGAATATCGCGAACATAAGAAATATCGTCGCGATCAACAGCGCACTGGAGATAGATCTTACGGGCCAGGCCAGCGCGGAATCACTGGGGAAGACATTTTACAGCGGCATCGGTGGACAGGCTGACTTCATGCGCGGCGCGGTTTTGTCACCGGTGGGAAAGTCCATCCTCGCCCTGCCTTCAACCGCTGAAAACGGGAAAGTAAGCAGGATCCTTCCCTCGATCAAAGAGGGTGCCGGGGTTACTCTGACCAGAGGTGATATACACTACGTCGTAACTGAGTACGGCATCGCATACCTTCACGGCAAGAACATACGCGAAAGAGCAATGCAGTTGATATTTATAGCTCACCCCGACTTCAGGCCGATGCTCCTGGAGAAAGCGAAGGAGCTCAGACTCGTATACCCGGACCAGGTCTGCGTTGTAGGAAAAGGGGGCGAGTACCCGGAGGAACTCGAGACGGTCCGTACAACCAAAGACGGCCTGGACCTGCTCCTGAGACCGGTGAAGATGAGCGACGAACCTCTGTTGAAAGATTTCTTCTATTCACTTTCCGCGGACAGCATCTACAAAAGATTTATTTCGTGGCGTGAAGACATGCCTCATGACAGACTGCAACAGTTCATCTTAGTGGATTACACAAAGCAACTCCTTATTATAGCGGTATTAAAAAAGGGAAACCGGGAAGAGGTTGTCGGTCTCGGTGAGTACAACATCAACGCGAAAGACAATACGGCGGAGATAGCATTTGTCGTCAGGGACGAATATCAGAATCGAGGCATAGGGACCGAACTGCTGACCTACTTGAGCCAGTTGGCAATGAAGCGCGGACTCTTCGCTTTCACCGCTGAAATACTGGTTGACAACACCCGGATGCTGCATGTACTCGAGAAAATGGGCTTCGCGGCTGAAAAAAAACTGGAAGAAGATGTCTATCTTATCAAGCTGTCCTTCAGGGAGCCACGGGAGAGAAAAAGCCTTACGTCAAAGGACGATACGGCCTGAGCCCGTGTAATCCACGGCAGGCAGGCACCAGGGCACTGGAGACAACCGGTTTCGTCCGAGAGCCGGCCGGGACGCGTATTTTTTTCCATTATCTACGCCACCCTGAAAATTGTGCCAGGCATGTCCGTCAGGAGGCGCAAATAAAGGAACTGCAATGAAAATAAGCCGATCCTCGCCTGCCCGCCAAATGATAGTAATATGTTGCTGTCTCAAGGTATATTAGACCGGTCGGGAAAAATATCTTTTATTATCCCTTCCAGTATGGGCTGTCTTGCCTGAAAGGACCAGAAGATAATGCCGGAAGTCCTTATTACCGAGCATCTTGCGGATGCCGGAATTAAACTATTGACCGAAGAGTTCAAGGTGGACTACGTCCCCGGAATCAAGAGAGAAAAACTCCTGGAGCGTATCAGCCGGTACCACTCGTTGATTGTCCGGGGCGGGACGAGAGTTGACGCAATCGTAATCGAGGCGGGAGTGAACCTGAAAGTTATCGGCAGGGCGGGAGTCGGTATTGACAATATCGACATCGGCGCAGCCTCCAGGCGCGGAATAATGGTCACAAACGCGCCCCAGAGCAATATCATCTCAGCCGCGGAGCAAACGATGGCTCTGCTGTGCTCGATGTGCCGCAACATTCCCGAGGCGGTCAGTTCCCTTCGTGCTCGGAAGTGGGAGAAAGAACAGCTCGAAGGCATTGAACTGTATCACAAGACAATTGGCATAATCGGCATTGGACGCATCGGCAAGCTCGTCGCGGAACGGTGCAGGGCTTTTGGCATGAGGGTACTCGCCTATGACCCTTACGTTTCGGCTGAAAGTGTACAGAAGCTCGGGGTCGAACTCGTACCGGCACTCGACGACCTGATCGCGGGAGCCGACTTCATAACAACCCATTTGCCCAGAAATTCTGAAACTTACCACCTGCTCGGAGAAAAAGAGTTCGAAAAAATGAAAGATGGAGTACGGATTCTAAACGTTGCCCGAGGAGGCGTGGTAGATGAGGCAGCCCTCCTTGCCGCACTTAACGCCGGAAAGGTTGCCGGGGCGGGTCTTGATGTCTTCGAGCATGAACCAGCCACAGGCAGCCCTTTGATAGATCACCCCGGGGTAATCGCTACCCCTCACCTGGGAGCTTCCACTCATGAAGCCCGGGACAGGGCCGGAATAATGATAGCGGAACAGGTACGGGCCGCCCTGAACGGTGAATTCGTAGCGAACGTCGTTAATCTTCCAGTCCCGGTTGATATCAGAGAATCAGTTAAGCTGTTTATGCCACTCGCTGAAAAACTGGGGCTTCTGCTGGCCCATCTGACAGAGGGTTTTATAGAAGAAATGGAGATAGAGTACCTCGGCGGCCTTGCCGGTGAGGAGACCGGGGTCCTGACCCTGGCGGCGCTTAAAGGGTTCTTTAAAAAAGTTGTGTTTGAGCCGGTGACCTACATCAACGCGCCGATATTCGCTGAGGAAAAAGGCCTTTCGGTTAAAGAAACAAAATCAAAGAACATCAAGGACTACCTGAACCTGGTTATGGTTACAGGGCGAAGCGAGAAATGCAGTATCTCGGTAGGGGGAACACTGGTCGGGCTCTCAAATATGGAGCGCGTGGTTCATATCTATGAGTATGAGATCGATATGGGCCTTTCCGAATATATGGCGATATTCAGGTACCCTGATATTCCCGGAATGATAGGAAAAGTCGGCACAATACTTGGAAACCATGGCATCAATATTACCCAAATGCAGGTGGGACGCCGCGAAATGGGCGGGGAAGCGGTGATGGGTATAAACGTTGACACTCTGATCCCAGAGAATGTCATGGATGAAATCAGGCACATCGCCGGAGTCAGGGAAGGCAGGTTCATAACGCTCTTCTGAGCCGGGAACAGAAAAACCGGCCGTTAACAGTCACCAGTCGTACACTCGACAAGCTTTTTATTTATGCTCTCCAGGCGGAACCAGGCAAGCCTGATTAATGCTGTAAACCGGTTGCTTTAACCGGAAGGCTGTATATATGTTCATAAATAGTGTTTCATTTGCGGCAAACCTGTCAATTCAACCAAGCTTGCTTGAACAGTTGGGGTCCTGCTACAATGCCTTTGGAATTTCAAGGCGCGCCAGGTTGAATATTAATCATCAGCCAGCTGTCTGCAGGTGTCAATAAAGAATACCTGTTCTCTTTATTTTGCGACCGAGGATCGATTACAGTCAGGAAAGCAAGTAGATCAGGAGGAATTCATGCATTATTTTCTTCAAAACCCGATTCCACTGCCATGGTTTTTTTCCGACCTGATTGTTCTGGCTTTATCACTTGTGGTTGTAATTTTTATCATCAACAAAAGCAAGCACCCGGCTGTAACATTCCTGGAGGCTTTCGCGATCATCTTTGTCTACACTTCAATATTCGAGAACTTCGCGATCGTGAATGAATGGTATGTCTATGGAAGATCATATTTAATGGTCGGTTACGTGCCGTTGATAATACCATTACTCGAAATGGACATTATTCTTATGAGCCTGTGGGGCCTCGACAAGATGGAGATCCCCACCTGGTGCAAACCTTTTATCGCGGGTTTTTTCGGCATGCTTCTCGATTTCTCGCTCGACCCGGTGATGACAAGACTGGTATACAGATTTGAAGGCCTCGAGAGCGGCAAATGGACATGGCTGCTCCCGAAAGGCGATGTAAATATTTTTGATATACCGGTCTATAATTTTTCGGGCTGGATGCTGTTTACACTCTATATAGCCGCTTTTCTCCTGCTGGGGAGATGGTGGTTCAAGAGAAGCGGTTACAAAACATGGGTCGGTTATACCTATCCGTTTCTTGCCGCGATCCTGTCCTTGATTGTACTTGTTACACCGCTTTCGAGGATACTCCTTTGGGTTTCCCATTCGTTCTGGCTGAGAGGAACAAACGCGGAGTGGGTAATGATGATTTTCTACCTGGTATTCTCCGTGTTCCTGCTGGCGGTTTTCTGGCGAGGTAGAATGAAAGAGCCGATAACGTTTAAAGATGACCTCCCGTTCTACCTTGTCCCGATAGTCTCGCATGGGATGAGTCTGCTGTTCGTATTCACCAACGGAATTTACGAGGTTTTGTGGTTGGTCCTGCTGGCAATGTTCGCAAACTTCGCCGTCCTGGCGGTTATCTATTACTGTGGTTACAGATTTAAAGAACCGGTTAAAACGGAAAATACTCCGGACAGAGAAAAAAGCCTGAGCGCATCCGAAAGCCCGAGTTCAGCATAATCAGATTACAGAAAAAAGGGCCGGATTTATTTCCGGCCCCTTTTCTTTGCCCTGAGAACGGAACTAAGTTTGCTGGATACCGTCTCCAAACTGGAACATACGGCCACTTTGACATAAGCTAAACAACGCTAATTCTTAACCCGTGAAATTCAAGCTTTGGACTTTCTATTGAGAAGGAGGCAGGGGTCCTTATGTCTGAGAACAAGAACAGGTCTCCTGGCAAAAAGTCTTCAAACGGCCCGATGGTAACATTCGCCGACATCGCTGGCTGTGCAGATGCCGGCGAACGCGACCGGCTTCTCGATTCGTTTATCAGGCGGATGACGCTCGATGAGAAAATCGCCCAGATGTCCGGGAGTTCCAATATCATCGACCTCGCCATTACAGCAATCCGGTATGGCTTTATAACTTTCGACTCCGGCGGCAACCGCCGTTTGGGAATTCCGGCGATTAAATTTACCGATGGTCCCCGCGGCATCTGCCTGGGTAAATCAACCTGTTTTCCGGTAGCCATGGCCAGGGGGGCGACCTGGGACGCGCTACTTATGGAGCTCGTCGGTAACGCTCTTGGAAAAGAGGCAAGGGCCCAGGGAGCTAACTTCTTCGGTGGAGTCTGTATCAACCTGCTGCGGCACCCGGGTTGGGGACGAGCCCAGGAGACTTTCGGTGAAGACCCCTTTGCACTCGGTGTAATGGGCGCAGCTACGATAAAGGGCGTCCAAGAACACGTGATGACCTGCGCCAAACACTTCGCTTGTAACAGTATCGAAAAATCCAGGTTCTTTGTTGATGTACATATTGACGAACGAACATTACGGGAAGTCTACCTGCCGCATTTTAAACGTTGTGTTGAAGCTGGGGTAGCCTCGATAATGAGCGCTTATAACAAGGTCAACGGACTTTACTGCGGCCACAATCCTCACCTGCTGCGAGATATCCTTAAGAGAGATTGGGGCTTCGAAGGCCTGGTTATGTCCGATTGGATATTAGGCGTTCGAGACGGTGTTGCGGCGGCCACCGGCGGCCTCGATATCGAGATGCCCAGCAGGTGGCGTTACGGCAGAAATTTCAGGAAAGCTATCAAGCGTGGTGATGTCCCCGAGCATCTGATAGACGATGCCGTCAAAAGAGTAATCAGGCAGAAGGCAAGGTTCGCGGATATCGGCGACGCCTCAAACTACGACAGTGAACAGGTTGCCGGGCCTGCAAATACCAAACTTGCGCTGGAAGTTGCCGAGAAGTCTCTGGTTCTTCTCAAGAACGAGAAAAATGCGCTTCCTCTTGACGAGAACCGTGTAAAGAAGATCGCTGTGATTGGAAAACTCGCGGACAAAGTAAATACCGGCGACCATGGATCAAGCCGGGTCCGTCCACCATACGTTGTGACCCCACTGGAGGGCATAAGAAAAAGAGTGGGAGACAGCATCGATGTTGTACACATTGGAAGCAACGATCCGGACAAAGCCCGTCGCGTCGCATCACAGGTGGATGCCGCGATTGTTATAGCCGGCCTCACCTGCAAGGAGGAAGGGGAATATATCTCCTCAATAGCTAAAAAATGGGGCGGAGATCGCGCAAATCTCGACCTGCCTCATGATCAGGAAACACTGATCAAGGCAGTTGGAGAAGCCGGCAACCGCTCGATCATCGTTCTGGAGTGCGGATCTGCGGTGACAGTCAGGTCATGGGAAAAGGAGGCCGACGCGATAGTCCTCACCTGGTATTCGGGTATGGAAGGCGGCAACGCACTCGCTCATGTACTCTTCGGCGACGTAAACCCGAGCGGCAAACTGCCGGCTACTTTCCCGGAATCGGTGGAACAACTCCCCTTCTTCGACAAGAAAGCGGAATCGATAGAATATGGCTACTATCATGGTTACCGGCTTTTCGACAAAGAGGACATGAAGCCGTCTTTTCCATTCGGGTTCGGAATGAGCTACACAACTTATCAATACGAAAACCTGCGACTGGACAAAAAGGAAATCACCGATGACGGCATTATCAAAGCACAATTTGAGGTAACGAATACGGGCAAAGTGCACGGTGAAGAGATTGCACAACTCTATATCGGGTATCAGAACTCCAAAATAGACCGTCCGTTGAAGGAACTTAAAGGCTTTTCCAGATTCGCGCTTGCGCCTGGAGAGAAGAAGGTCGTGACGATAGAAGTCGATATTGCCGATCTTGCCTACTATGATGACAGTTCCGGGTCGTGGAAGATTGAAGAGATTGATTACGCGGTTCTGGTCGGCCCATCATCGAGATGGGAAGACCTCTCCCTTCAAGACAGTTTCCGGTTCTCGCGAAGCTGAGAATCCGGAATGGAGAGCATGCTTGAGGACCGCTTATGTCCGTGGACATATCAAAATGAATCCTTGTCTCGGAATAGATTTGCCAAGGATCGAAAAAAACCGCCTCAACCATCTTACCAAAACTGATAGCTGCCGCAGATTGGCCGGAGCAAACCATTTTCGCAGTACTCGCTTATTCAGGATTGCGGCTGGAAGAAGTGTTAGCGTTGAAGTGGAAAAATATAGATTTCAAACATAAGGCAATCATTGTTGAAAAACTCTGTCTTGGAGAGAAAGAAATTACAGAGGTTTGTGGGCTCAACTGTTATTGGTGGGCCCAGCAGGACTCGAACCTGCGACACGCGGATTATGAGTCCGCTGCTCTGACCAACTGAGCTATGGGCCCGGATGAACTA
>JAFGMY010000036.1 GCA_016927325.1 Actinomycetota bacterium
ACCCAGACGCAGTGCGACTGTCCGCACATTCCGTTCATGCCATGGGCCAGCGCTTTTTCAACTCCATCAACCTGGTGCTCACCGGCTTCGCCCCGTATCTGCAGCACGCATTCGGCCATAGACGCGAGACCGGCGACCATAAGCGGATTGGAACTTATCCTGCCGCCGGACGGGTTAACCGGAAGCTCTCCGTTGAAATCAAAACGTCCGCGGCTCAAATCCTTCGCCGCTTTCCCGTCTTCGCAGAAACCGAAACCTTCCAGCCACATCAGCTCCATATAATCAAAAGCATCGTAAATCTCCGCTACATCGATATCGTCCGGGCCTATGCCCGCTATTGAATAAGCTTTCTTCGCCGCTTCCTTTAGTGCCCGCGTATCGGCAAGATCCCGGTCTCCCAGCAGAAAAGCATCACTCATGTGGCCGACACCGTTCAACCAGACCCTCTTCCTGTATGTTGAAAGCTTCTTCGCCTTATGCTCGGAAGCAAGGATCATGGCGCAGGCACCGTCGGTAGGCGCAGAGCAATCCAGCTTCCTGAGCGGAGAAGCCACCATCTTCGACTTCATAACATCATCCACACTGATATCCATCGGCAGCATAGCAAGAGGATTTCTCCTGGCATTGCCGTGGTTCTTGACCGAAGCGAGAGCTGTTTCCTCTTCACTGATACCGTACTTGTTCATATACCGCCTTGCCTGCATCGCCGCGGACGCCAGGGAATCGATGCCGAGCTTACGGTCGATCAGCGGGTCGAAACATGTGTTCGATATACCGCTCATGTTCGATTCGGTGCCTTTGTGGTGCGCTACCACCAGTGTGGTGCCGAAGCTCCCCGACATGATCCGCATCATCCCGTACAACGCCCCAAACGCGCCGTCCCCTTCAACACAGGTTATATCCTTTTCGTAAGAGCCGGAAGCATCACATATCGCCATGCAGGAAATAGTCCGCCCGTCCCAGAAATCACTGGACACCGAAACCACATTATCAATCTTGTCGATAGTTATACCGGCATCCTCAAGAGCTTTTACCGTAACATCGTATACAATCTCAGCAAAGTTGCCGGGCATTCCTTTTTGATACTCTGTCTGCGAAACTCCAATTACCGCAACTCTATCCAATCAACTCACCGCCATTTCGTCAAAATGGTTGTCCTGTAAATTATCAATTTAAATCGGCTTGAAATACTTGATGTCTTTGAGCTCGCCCTGTCGATCATCCTTCAGCACAGCCTCAACCCGCATTCCTATCTCGACTTTTTCGGGATCGACCTCGTCAATCAAGTGGACTATGCCGGTATCGGCCTCATCCATCCTGATGACCGCGTAGATTATCGGAGGCTCCTTCGGTTGGTGCGCGGGCTCCGAGTAGTATACAACCGTAAACGTTTCAACCGTGCCTGTCCCGGGAAGTTTTACCCAGTCACCTGCATCTTCATAGCAGTAGATGCACTTGTTCTTTGGAGGCACAAAGACTTTCCCGCATTTCGGGCAGCGATTGGCCCATATCTCCCCGTCGTCTCTCAACTGTCCATACCAACGGCTCAATGTTGTGCCCACAGTCCATGAGTAGGGCACGCAGATCTTGCCGTCATATACGATTTCATCCACTTCCTGCTTCCAGTCAGACAAAGGTCTCACCCCTTTTTTCAATACGAGAAAACACCTGGATGTGTAAAATAAATCGTCCGGCCGACATTATCTCAATATCACAAACGGTAACTGATACCACCGTCTATCCTGGTGATAAACCGGAAGGTTAACCAAAACCAGGCAGTACAATCTTGAAATTTGATTGCTTTTAATCTACAGATAAACAACGAATCATAACTATTCTATATGTTACAGAGACATAGTCAATCTAAGCCATGTATTATATAGGGCTTTTTATTGGGATTACCTATTTCGTTCGCACATGTCTGTTGAACACACGATGTTTGGCAATCCCGGCCCTGGATAGAACCGGGCTGAAGGGGGGGGTGGCGGTCCCGGTCCTGGAAGATAAGACAATCATCCTCTGGACGGGATCTATCTTCAAATAACTTTAGACGGGTTCTATCCAGACCCCGTGTTTGGCAATCCCGGCCCTGGATAGAGCCGGGTCAAAGTTGGGGGGGCGGTCCCGGTCCTGGACAGGCTCGGGGTAAAGGTTGGGTGTGGACTGCCGTCGGGCCGTTTCAGCATCTTCAGCATTAAAGACAGATGGCCCCCATTGGGACATAGAGGCCATCTGTCTTCCGGAATATGCATGCATATTCCTTATCCCAACCACCCAGCCGGAGACAGCGACTATTCGTCAGTCCACTCCCACGGCCATTGCGTTATGGCCTCCTCCTTTTCCGGCCCAGTACATCGCTCGTTCGACGATCACCGGGCTGGTCGCTTCAATCTTTACCGATACGTCAGACATGGGCACATCCAGGTTCACATTGACACTTTGCCTGCACATCGGTTTGATACTAATAGTAGGGCCGGACACAAGACCGTTCGGAGTCATGTAGGTGAGCACCACTGAGGTAGTGTCCTTTTTTGAGGGGTTCTCTATCAACACCCATTGATCAAAGCCGTTGGCTGTACAACCTTCGGCGAGAAAATGGGTGAGCGAGGGGTGGGTGGCCCCGAGAGCACCATGCCCGGCCCGTCCAGTTCCATTATTCCAATACATCGATCGTTCTACGACAACAGGCTGGCTTGACTCAACCACTACGGAAATCTCCCCAACCTGGATATCCTCATTAACATGAACAGTCCTTCGCGACTGAGCGGGAACACTTACTTCGATCGTACTGTCTATTCCCCCTGTAGTTATATAGTCAAGCTCAACAGATGCGTTCTTTGAAGAAGGGTTCCCAATCGTGACCCATTCGTCGAACCCGTACATGGTCGAACCTTCCGCGAGATACCACTTGCTGGCGGGATCGGGCGTCGCGCATGAGTTGTGGCCTCCTCTCATGTCGTCCCAGTACATCGACCTCTCCACTACTACAGGCCTTGTTGCCTTTACCCCGATTGAAACATCTTTTCCCGGGACATCCTGGTTCGCGTGAACCGAAGCCCGGCTCTTTCCCTGAATGGTGAAAGGCTCCTTTTCTATCGGACCGTCCGGCGTGTAATAAACCACATTAACGACCGTCGGCTCACTACTTGCATTCTGAACCAGCACCCAGGTATCGAATCCATAACCGGTGGTACCTTCCGCCAGGAACCACTCTTTTCTAGGCTCGGCAACTCCTTCAGAAGCGTGCCCATCTACTCTTTCATTCCAGTACATGGCTCGCTCGGCAAGTATTTCACCATCAGAAACCAGGAGTGTCGAAACATCCTGGCCGGGAAGATCGCCGCCTACCGAAACGGTAGACCTGCTTCCCGGAGAAAGTGTTAGCGGAGGGCGTTGCACCGGTCCTTCCGG
>JAFGMY010000037.1 GCA_016927325.1 Actinomycetota bacterium
TATGAACCACCGTTCCGCGGTCGCGGGATAGAGAAGATGCCCGGAGAGCAGCCGCAGTTCAGCGAACTGTCGATAGACTGGAAGCACTACGAGCAGCTGCGGAAGAACGAAGAAGACAGACTTCGTACTATGGAGAAGTTCATTAATTCCCACGGCTGCAGGCGAGGATACATCCTCAAATATTTCGGTGAAGCCAAGGCATATTCATGCGGCATCTGCGATCGCTGCGTTGCGAAAAAAGCGGTGTCCGGGGACAAGGAAAACCTTGTCAAAACCGAGCAAAGGATTGCGTTGCCGGTTCTCGGTTTCCTGCGGTTCGCCAGGTTTCCGCTTGGGAAAGCGCGCATCGCTGATGTTGTGACCGGTTCAAGGAACAAGCAGATCATCGAATGGGGTCTGGACAGGAATCCCGCTTATGGGCTGGTCGATGCGAACAGGGCAGAAGTGAAAGAGGTTATAGAAAACCTTATGAACTCTGGTTATATCGAAGTTACCGGGGATTCCCACTTGCCGGTACTGCGGCTCACCGAGCGGGGAAAGAAGGCGGCTCTCGAGTTCAATCCGGAGGATTATGACAGAAGAACGATGAGTGAGGCGGGCGCATCAAGGAAACCGGACAGGAGTTCCAGCGGTGAGGAAATCAGGGTGGCCGTGCTCAAGTGTGTTGAGACGGTTCCATATTTGATCGGGACATCCAAGATCGCGGGAGTGCTTACAGGTTCGAGGGCGAAGTGGATCAAGCAGTCCGGCGTCGGAGATCTCGAAGTTTATGGCGGTGTGAACGCTACCCAGGATGATGTTAAAGAGATAATCCTGGAAATGATTGACGATCATTCTTTGCAGCAGAAAGGGAGCACGCTTTACCCGGTTCTCGCCATTACCGAAAAAGGCAGGGCGAAGTTAAAGGGAGAACCGAAGCCCGGACCAGAAGGAAAAACCGTTAAGGAAGCGGCGAGGGTGTCATCCGGGATCGAAGAATATGCCAGGGTTTGCTGTTCGCCGAAGCCTGTTACTCCACTGGAAGCACTGGCTGGAGAACTGCTTGTCGCACGGCCTGAAAAGGCCAGGGAGATGTTGCCTGATGTCAGAAAGCATAAGCCGGCGGAAATTATGGACGCTTTGATCAACTGTTCAAATGATCCGGAATGCCATGGCACCCGGCCAAGGCTGATCTGGTGCGTGGGGGAGCTGTGCGGCGGATACGGCGTCGATTTTCTGTTGGATAATTTGTCTTCTGAAAGCTCCGCGATACGAAAACTGACGGCATCGGCTCTTGGAAAAACGGGAACCGGAATGAAAACAGGAACGGGCAAAGACCCTTTAATGATGAGAAAGGCAAGGCAAGCCCTGGAAGTGCTTGCCCGGGATCCAAACCGCCAGGTAAGAGAATACGCAGAAAAAGCGCTCAAGCGCTTCTAAAACCCATGCAAGACCGTACATTTGACGCAACTATCCGGCAAACTCCCGCAAGACCTGCTGCACGTCAAACAAAACGGACGATAACCGTGCCGCGACAAAGGTGATGCGCACTACCTCCGGCATTTTAATTAATGCCGGGAGGGTGATGTACTGGAACAACCGCGGTGCGGGAACCGATGCTCCCGGGGGGGGGGCCGCAGCGACTGATGACAAAGCTCGAAAACCGGTCTCAGATGTCCCAGTGAATGGGCATAGTCCTGCGTGGAGCCTCCCGGGAGTACTTTACTTTGGGGTATCCCATGACCAGTCCTGCCTTGATGCTTTCACCCCGTGGGATTCCAAGAAGCTTCCTCATGACCGGGTCGAGATTGGCGAGAATTCCGAAAAATCCCATGAAGCATGAAGATACACCGATAGAATCAGCGTAGATAACGGCGTTTTCCGCGGCAAGCCAGGCATCCCCGGAGCCCATGGGGTTGAGGGAGGGAACGGAAAAAGCCAGTAGTGCAGGGGCGTTGTATAGAATCATATCGCGGCCTGAATCGGAAAGAAGGACGTCTTCGAGCGCGTAACTCATCATCCCGAACATCTCAAGTCTTCCAAGTATCGCCGACAGACCGGGGATCTTCATGGCTTTAAGCATAAGGTTGTAGAGCGTGTGCATTCTTTTTCTGATCTTGCTTATGGTTTCAGCGTCCCGGCACACATAAGCCTTTACCGGCCGCGCGTTGCTGGCGGAAGGTGCACAGGATGCCGCTTCGATGATCTCTTTCATATCCTCCCTGCTTACAGGCGTATTCCTGAAATTCCTGCCACTGCGCCTGCCTTTGAACATTGCTTTTATCGAAGCTCTATCAATCGGGCTTCTTCCCTTTAGCGTGGCGACCTCGATATCCTCGAAGCCCGACAGTGTAATAGCTTCTTTGGGGCACACCGCCATGCAGTGTCCGCATTCGACACATAACGTTCCGGCGACGCTTTTTAACCGGGGTCCATCTCCGACTAAGTCATATGGGCAGACCATCGTGCACAGACCGCACCGGTCGCATTTGTTTTCGTCTATAAGTATCATGTTTCTCCTTTCAGGGTCATTCAATGAGAATACTGATGAGAACTCTCACAAAAGAATTCGGTTGATGAGATTCGTTTCAAATCTTTTCATTTGAAACCTGTTTACGGCTGGCTCGTCTCGTTTACCATGTCGGTTACATCTTTGAAGTCGTAAGGTTTTTTATAACTGGAGCAGCGGAAAGTGTCATCCAGCCTGTCAAGGTCCAGGCCGAAAAGCCTGCCCAGGATCAACCTGAACGAGTTTACCGGCGTTATTGTTTCGTAGAAGAGGTCATCCGATCCCGGCATGTAGTAGGCGTTGAGGATTCCGGTTCTGAGATCGGCCGCCTCCGGAGTGGGGTCGTTCAAGATCTCGGGGTCACCCGGCGGCATCGGCCCATGGTCGGCCTGGATGACAATTACCGGCGGCTTTTCGGAGTTCTCAAGGATTGAATCTACCAGTTCACCTGCTTTCTTATTCACGAAAATCAGCTGGTCGATATATCCGTCTTTATTTTCCCAACTGTTGACGTTATCGCCGGAAGTCGGCTTCCCGTTTCTGTCAAAGAGAAAAGGCCTGTGTGGTGGAATAATATGGGCGAATACGAATACGGGTGCTTCGAACCCGCCGGAGACCTCCGGTATCTTCTCGAAGGCGCGCAGCACGCCGTCACGCGAATAGAGCCCCTCTTCTCTGGTGAAAAGTCCTCTCAGGGCTGTAGTTTTCATTAACGCGACCATGAACTCCGTATTCCAAAGGTTTCCTTCCGTGTAACTGAGGTCGGCTTCAGTGTTTGATTTTGTGCCGGACCAGTTGCTTCCGAAGAAGACGAAGTCGTATCCCCTGGATTTGAGGAATCGGGCAAGGCCGTTGTTTTCGATCATGGCGTTCGGCAACGCCGACCGGCGTGAGTTTCTGCCAAGCTCATCGGTCATGAAGTCGATGTGCTCCAGGTTCAGTGATGATGCGAGCGAAAGGCGGGTCTGGGTATAGTTGCTGCGGCTATTATCCGCTACGTAAAACCCCCTGTCCTCCAGGAAAGATGTGAACTCGGAGTTATCGTATCCGTAGTATTTCATGAGAGAGGTGTTGCTGCCGTAACCGTCGAGGATAATATAGTATATATCCGGTTGATCCGAAGAGGAACTCCCGGTTTTCTTGTCGGCCGCGGCTGCCCTTATGATATCGCTTTCAGCCGTCCCGGGTTTAGTTTCTTTCTTTGAAGAACTCATCAGGATATTCACGCTGATCAAGATGAGAAGCGTGGCGGCCATTACATTGAGTATCGCAGTGGGCTTCCTCAGGTTTCCCCTGCTTTTTATCGTAAGCCGGGACAGGAAAACCAGCAGAGCGACATAAATAAGTGCAACGATCACCTGGACCGCTATCGATCCGCCGAGAGCTTCGACCAGCCTTCCGTAACTGTAGAAAAGCACTAGAGTGATTGAGACTATGAAAGCGGATGCTTCCCAGTCTTTCAGTATCAGGCGAAAAACGACAAGCAGAAGAAGGGTCGCCATGAGCGTTAATCCTGCCGGAAGCAGAAGATCTGAAAAGGGCGCCTCGTCGAGGTTGCTGGAGTACAGGAACAAGACCGGCACTATGGCTATAACGAGCGGGTGAATCAGGAACAACTTATTTCTTCCTCCTCATAAGGAAGACGACACGCTCTGATGTTCTTACCTCTTCCCTGCCGTCGATATCGAAAAGCTTTGAAAACTCCATTATGAAATCATCAAGGTTGTAGTCATCGAAAATATCTTCCCTGGTTACAAGCAGTCTTTGCACCTGTGAATCCGATTTGGGGACGAATTCAATGATAAGTGTTTCGCAAAGTCCCGCGAAGAATGAGGCGATTTTCGGCATAGGCACGTTGTTGGATATTCTCAAGTGGTGTATCAGCGCCAGCGCCAGGGCGGTCTGGACCGGACCTCTCTGGAATATGGAATAGCGCTCACATGCCTCCCATCCCAGCGCCGGGCTTGGGTTAAAGAGATCTATCAGGAGGGGAAGTATCTTGTCTTCGTTGTCCCCGACACATTTCAGGTAGTTCTTTTCGACGCAGGCGGGGTCGACATCCATGCATACAGACGATGCGCCGAGGCGGGTGGCTTCCCGGCTGAATACACCGTCGTTTCCACCAATGTCCCACACCTCGCCCGAACCCGATCTCTTTAAAAAACTTCTTACTATACTTCTCTTATGTTCAAAAGCTTCATCGGAGTAGTTCGTTTCGTCGTAGTATTCTGCCCACTCGGTACCGCCGGGCTTCCAGCGCAGCTTCCTGACTGAAGACTCAAGGCTTTCCATGAGAGCCAGCAACTGTTTGCGGTTGAGTCCTTTAATATCGTCTTGTGGTATCTCTTTGTCGGCGTACTTTTTCTCGCTTCGCGCGTGCATGTGAAGGTGGAGAAGAGGACCGGTGCTTAACCTGGTGCCGGAAGGCATCAGCGAACTTGCCAGGTCAAGCGGTATCCCGTCCACGTAGTTCCTGAGAAGAAGGCCGAGACGTATGTCTTTATATGCCATCAGTTGCAGGGGGGCGAGGAAGTGTCTGCAAAACTGGCTGTACGCAATCCAGGGGCGGCCTTCCTCGTACTTTTCAAAGGAAAGGGTATCTATGAGGACCGGTTTTCCGCCTACAAACTGGATGTTGTAAGCGCTGGCGTCCTTCAGGGACATATCCCTGGACAGGGCGGTCTTCTGGACTGCCAGTGTAGTGAGTGCCGCGTCCTTCAGTTGGCTGAAACACCACTCATATGGATATGAGATAAAAGGTACGAGTTCAGGTTCGATAACCAGGTAATGGTCACGGCCTATAAATGGCTCCGTGTCGGCCCGGGTGTGGGAAATCAGCAGCCCTTTCACGGTCAGTTCCTCATAAAGACCTGACTTGACGAGCAGCTCATAGTCTTTCTGATATCTCCGATTTATCTGGCGGAACAGCACCCCGTCTCTTTTAAAAAGAAAACCGCTTGGGTCACGGAAAGACCCGGGGATCATACCGGTAGTAACGCTCAACCTAATCTTCTATTCCTGTTTCGTTTGTAGAGGTAACGGAGCACGGGCCTTCAGCACCGTCCGTGCCGGATTCGGGCAGCAGGGACTCCTCCAGGGGACTCAGCTCTTCTTCATTCTTGACCTCGCCGCTGATGTCCGCTGACTCGGATTTCCCTTTGTTCTTTGAGAAGAACGCGCTTATCCTGCTCCAGTAGACTCTTACACCAACCGCGATGCCTACAGCGGCTGCGATTACAGCCTGAATGATAAGGTTTCCCGTTTGAGCTCCAATGTACCCCAGCACGGGGGACGACTGAAACAGTTTACGCACGGACATCATGAGGCCCCCGCGTGATTCCACTCCATATTCTTGTTTTTCAGACATGATCCCCCTCTTGTTATGGAAGCGTTTCTCATAAAACATGAATTTATTTTCCGCTTCGTCTAGAGCAGAAATTATAGCATAATTATTAATAGTTTCCCCGTAAAAGTAACAACTGAATCGGAATATGTCAAAACCCCCGCCCTGGGCTTGAATTGCGGGCTCTGACACCCTGGCTTCAAATAAGCATATTGTGGTCAATTATGTGGCTTTAACATACTGAATTGAATGAATAATGTCCGGTATGAATAACTTATCAGCTGTAATCAACTTCTTTTCAGCTTGCTCCTGCCGGTGTTGATCATATGTTCCGGTCCTTCGGCGAAAATCAGTTTTTCCATGCATGAAGGTGATTGGCCGTCCGGTTTCAGAAGCCCCGACCACATGTTATTTCATTTCATCGAACTGATGAAGCTGAGGTACTGCATGTTCGAAATCTATGTGCTTCACCGTCTGCCGGCAAGGTTCCGTGAAGCGATAATGATGCGTACCGCCGCTGTAAACGACTGCTTTTCGTGAGGGTTTGCCCATGAGGTGTTCGGGCGGTTAGCCGGAATGGACGATGAGTATGTTAAAGCAGTGGAGCGCATGGACAGGGAGATGCTGGATCTACGCGAGTATATCGCTTTGTACCGGGTCGACGAACTTCTTTCATCGCGTCCGTGAGTGTCGGAAGAAACAGAAGAGTTGTTTCACCGGGTTTTTTCAGACGCGGAAAGACTGCGGATAATTGCTGCCATGAGGGGGATGTTCTGTGTCAACTTGAGTTTGAATACTTATGAGTACTGGATGTGCAGGGTACTTTTCCGGCATACCGGAAAGAAAAAGGATCGCAGCCTGCAGGATTTAAAGGCCGTTACGCAGGCAGTCCGGTTGACGGGTGTCTTAAAACCCCGATTTTCAAGCGGTGACCGATGCCTCCCTTGTTACCGATGGGAAGATGAAGAGTCCGAGGCAGAGCACCACGATTGCCGATCCGCATATGAATATCGCGAACGGAGCGCTTTTCAAGTCTGCGACAATACCCATCACCTGGCCTCCTATCGGGAATATACCGATCAGCATAAGAATATAGAAGCTCATTATTCTTCCCATCATTTCCCTGCCGGTGCGCAGTTGAAGTATGGTGTTTATCGATGCCATAGCCATCAGGTAGCCAAGTCCCATGAAAAAACAGAACACAAGCGAGAGCCAGAATATCCTTGAAACCGCAAAACCGATAAGGCAGGACCCCGACAGTGCGGCAGAGTACTTGATTATCGTTATTTTCCCGATATGCCTGTTTATGAATGTAACGAGCGGGGCGGCGAGAAACGCTCCGAGGCCGGAGGACATTAGTATCAGGCCGTATCCGGAACTTCCCTTGTCAAGTACATCCTGTGCCATGGTGGGCGAGAGAACAATGTACGCCAGGCCGAAAAATGAGATGAAAGCGGTTATCAGCAGCAGGTTTCTTGCCCAGCTGTTCTTCCATGCGTAACGAACCGCCTCTAAGATGTGCTGGTGGGTGCGGCTTTTGGTGTGGATCGGAGGGGTCTTCGTCTTCACCATGAGTATGGCGATTATTACGAATACGAAACTTACCGCGTTGACCAGGAAACCACCGGCCGCGTTCCATCCCGCCAGTACGATTGCCCCGATTGCGGGGCCGATGAACCTCGCGAGGTTGAACTGCGCCGAGTTCAGGGCGATAGCGTTAAGCAGGTCTTTCTGGCCTATTATGTCAGGTACCATTGCCTGCCATGCGGGGTGGCTGAAGGCGAAAGCGGTTCCCATAACAGCTACAATTATCATAATAGCCGGGAGACCGGCGGCGTCAAAAGCGGTAAGGGCTGCCAGTGCGATTGCCCCCATCATCATTACTGTCTGGGTAATCAGCACCAGCTTCTTCCTGTTCAACCTGTCGGCGAGTGAGCCGGCGATCATAACGAAAAGCAGTACCGGCAGGTAGCTTGCGAGGTTGACCGCCCCGACCCACGCGTTCGTGCCGGTAAGCTCTTTGACGTACCAGAGAAGGACGGTCGTCTGAATCCAGGTGCCGATATTTGAAAGGAGGGCTCCGCTCCACATAAGGCTGAAATCCCGTATGCCCAGGGCGGACATTACGCTTCCCTTGAACACGGTTTTTCCAGGGACCGTAACCAGCGAGTCTGAAACGAGGCACTCCGGTTCGATGCCGCACTCCTCTTTATCAGTAAAGTCGTCTTCCAAGAAACTCTCCATATATCATTTGGCTTGAATGTTGATATCCTACACCTTTTTCCCGATTGAAATGATCATAAGGCATTTTCCGGGGAGGGGGCGGTATAAAAGAAGAAATATGAAAGATGAAATATAAACAGAACACCTGTATGGCGGGTATTCGGTCAAAAGGTATCAAGACCCGGCGTATCAGAAAGTTTGACAGGTGCCGGAACTCTTATTTTCCCTTCTGTAAACACAAGCACCGGGATATCTGGGGATGAGTCGTGTTCAGCAGATTAATATTTACTAAACAACAGATATTTATCCGAGTGCTAAGTTTTGCGGCTTTTTACTATGCAGCCACGTTTAGGGGGTGATATTCTTATCCGGAAAACCCGAAATGACAAAGATGTATCGATCTTTCAGGAGGGGATATCAGTGAGTGGAAAAAAGGTTGTTGTAATAGGTTCCGGTGTCGGAGGGTCCGGGGTCGCGGCGCTTCTGCAGAACAACGGATTTGATGTTACCGTGCTGGAAAAGAATTCCTTTTATGGTGGAAAGTGCCATTCTTTCGAAAAAAGCGATTTTATTGTCGATTCCGGGGTCCATATGTACTCCACCGGCGAGGAGGGTCCTCTCCAGGAGATAAACAGTACGGTTCGAGGCGACCTGAAATGGCTTACACAGCGTCATCTCATCACTTTCCGGTTTGCCGACAAGTTCTGGCTCAATTACTGCCAGCCTCCCATCGATCCGGTAATGATAGGCCAGCTTGGCTATATAGAGATGATGACAATGCTGAACAGGGGGATGCAGGGAAAGCCGGTGCAGGCAGGGGAAGAGGCAAGAATTAAAAAGGCCTCGAATACGCTTTATAAAGTGCTGCAAAGGGACGGCGGACTGACCGGTGTGCTTCGCGAAGTGTTGAAGATGGTGACATTCAACGAAGTTTTCTTGAGCGACATAGACCGGTTGACGACTTACGAGTTCCTGTCCAGCTTCACAGATAACCTCATTTTCCACCAGTTGATAGCTTATGCTTCACAGATTCTCATGGTGACACCTTATGTCGAGTCGAGCGCCGGCGAGTTTTTCTGGTGCGCTATCAAGCAGGTAATGAAGGCAAAGGTAAGTATTCCCAAAGGCGGTTCCAGGGCGATACCGGCCGCTTATCTGAAAGCACTTACCAGGGACGGCGGCAACTTCGAAACCGGTGCCAGGGTGAAGAAAATAATCGTGAACTCCGGTCAGGTGACCGGTGTAAAATTGGAGGACGGCCGTGAGTTCGATGCCGATATTGTTATTTCGAATGCGGGTATCAAGCTGACAGTGGAAATGGCCGGCAGAAATAGTTTCCCCTCTGATTATGTGAAGCGGGTTGACGAGCTCAAACAGTCACACTCCGGCATTACCAGAAAATACGGCCTCTCAAAGAAAGTGGTTGATGTCGGCTCTTCCGGGTTCTTCTATGTGCCTGACCTCGACCCGGTCCACATGTTCGATCACCTGGATACCGGCGAGGCTCCACCCGAGCCCGCTCTTTTTACACCGATACCGTCGGAACTGGACGACACCCTGGCTCCGCTTGGGAAGCAGCTTGTGCTGATGGGCATGCCTGGGCCGAAAGACGGGTCAAGCGAGAGCTCCAGGAAACAGTGTGACGCGATCCTGCAAAAAGGGGAAGAGCGGATTTTCGAGTGCTTCCCGGAAATGGAGAAAAACATAGAGTGGAAGATGCAGACCGATACCCATTTCTACTCCGCGATTACAGGCAAGCCGACAGGTGAGTGTATCGGTATCGCACAGTGCGCCGGTCAGACCGGTGTGGACAAGCCAAGCGTGCAGACACCGGTCAAAGGCCTTTATCTTGTGGGCTGCGACGCGGGTGCCCGGGGGGTCGGGACCGAACAGGCGGCTGGAAGCGCGATACGCGTTGCCCAACTGATCGAGAGCGAGATGCCGGAATCGGAGCGCAGGAAGGTGAATACAAAAAAACAGGCGCCGGCGAAGGCTAAGGCCAAAGCAAAAACAAAAGCGAAACCCTGATGTAAGTAAAACAGATATATTAAAGAAAGCCCCGCCTCTGAAAACCGGGGCTTTCTCTTCTGTGAATTACCGGATATCCACTGAAAAGACGGCGCTGTCCTTTAGACCCGGCGTTCTCGGTGCGTCAACTTACTTATGGGACGGTCAACCGGTACCGGCGGTTGAGATTACCCGCTTCTCAATACATAGGTTACTTTGTTTTCTTCCACGGCTTCCCACTCGATTTGCGCTTCCTTCTGAAACAGTCCTTTGTAGAGCCCGAGAAGTGTGCCCGCAATCATTTCAATATAAAAGGGATTCTCAATCGTGATCGAGTAAAAACCTTCTTCAATATCAAAGGCAACAGGATTTCCGTATCCGTACACCGGGAAATCGCCGAGATATTCACGGAAGGCGAGCTTTGCTTCTCTGGAATTGAGGATCGAGTCAATTGAAGTTACTCCCAGGCGGCTCAGGTGGGCGATAGTCCACTCACACTGGGTATCGACAAGAAAACCGCTCATGTCGGTTTCGAGTTCTCTCGATATCTCGTCAAATATGGGAGGAAGAGTTGTGGAGACAAAAGCGCAAAACCGGTCTTTTGATTTTTTATGCGTCAAAATTCCTTCATCCAGCCGCCACTCGAAAAGTTCTGAAATTCTTCTGGGAGCTCCACACGCGGGGCAACGTTCAAGGTTGAGCTTCCCTTCGATGACCGTTTGAGGTATCTGGTCCAGACGCCTGGAAATCTCGGGCTTTTCTTCGATGGGCTTGATGCTGATGATGTACTCATCACCCCCGATACGGTCCCAGTCGTAACCGAACGGAAATCCGTCGAGGGCTTCAAAAGCGGAAACGATTGCGCCTGCCACGCAGTGCAGATTGAACGGATTCTTGATGTAGGCGGACCGCACATTTTCACGTGCAGGTTCGACGGTTTCCGAGTAGCAGTAACCCATCAGGGCGGACAGCTCGTGGAAAAAGTGGATAATCAGCCTTCTTGCCCACAGGTATTTTTTCATCTTTCCCAGCAGAAAGTCACTATGGAAGAGATCTTCCATAGATATCCTGCCGGAGTTGCGGACCGATTCAAAGACTATGTGCCAGACGGGGATGCCGAGCTTCCTGTTTACTTCTTCGACCAGGTCGTCATAAAGGCTGGCGTTGATAATAACCATGCGCCTGATTTCACGGAATTTGATTCCCATGGTACCGTCACTGCCCCATTTGTACATCATCCGGATGATTCTCGGTGTACCGCATTCCCGGCACTCTTTGTAAAGGTATTTCCTGAACATAACCCATCACTTAATATCGTTTCCGAAATATGCCGGATCTTTCCCTCAAGTTGCCTTTTTATCCCGCATGTATTTTCAATACCCGGGGAATCCTAAATGATTAATTCGATACTTCCGCGTCAACTCCTGTGACTTGCAGGCAAAGAGCAGGTTGGGTAGGAAACTTTAAAACAGTGTCAGAATCTCACTCACCGGGGATATCGATAGAATAAACGACCTTGTTTTCACCGGAAGCTTTCCACCTGATCCCGGCCTCCTCACCGATGAGGCCTTTGTATAGTCCCAGCAGTATGCCCGCCACCATCTCTTCGTAAAACGGGTTCTCGATCGTGATGGAGCAGGAGCCGTCTTCAATTTTTACCGATGACGGGTTTCCGTAGCCGAAAACAGGAAAGTCCTTCAGGTAAGCAAGGAAAGCTTCTTCGGCCTCTTTCGACCCGGTTTCGCAATCAATGGTGATACCGAGGCGGCCCAGGTGTCCTATTGTCCACTCTGACTGGGACGCGACAAGTGAATCGTAGATTCCGTCCCCGAGTTCCTCCGCCAGCTCGCGGATTATAGGCCGAAGAGAGGTGGTGACAAAGGCGCACCAGCGGTCTCCCGACTTCCTGTTGATGAGCTTTCCCTCATCTTTTTGCCACTCAAAAAGCTCCGCCGCCCTGAGCGGCACTCCACAGGACTTGCACCGCTCCAGGGATACATCTCCTTCAAGGATCGTCGGGGGCTCATCGATAAGGCGCTGGCAAACTTCCGGTTTCTCATCCAGGGGCATAACCGTTATCTTGTACTCATTCAGGCTTAACTCTTCCCATTTGCAGTCATAGGGTATTCCACGAAGGGCTTCCAGGGCGGATACTACCGATCCCGCCACGCAGTAGAGGTTAAAAGGGTTTTTTATATACGCCGTATGTGACAGATTCGAGAGCCTTTCGCCTGTCCGTGAGTGGCAAACACCCATGACCACCGCCAGTTCATTGAAGAAGGTCCCGATACGTTTCCTTACAAATTTGTATTTCTTCAATTTCTTGAGGCGGCTGTTTTTATCAAACATACCCTCCAGGGACATCCTGCCTACATTACGGTACGACTCATACACGAGGTGCCATATTGGCACACCCACTTCCAGGTTCATATCTTCGACGATATCGTCGTACATGGAAGCGTTAAGAAGAGCCATGCGCCGGATATCCTGGAACTTAATGCCCATGGTTCCGTTGTTGCCCCACTTGTAGAGCTTGCTTACGATCCATGGTGTGCCGCACCCGCGGCATTCCCGGTAGAGCAGATTTCTAAACATGCATTGTTCCCGTATCCTGAAATTAAAGACCCTTATTAAATGTGTATATAACCGGGCCGGCGGCCGCATTAACGCTCGGCTTATATCCCACTAACCTGCTTTTACAGTTCTGCGTGCCGGCGGGATATCCTGCGCCTTGCCGGCAGGTTTTATCAGGTAATATGGGTGATTTCCAGATGGACAATTGTCTACGGGAAAGTCTTGGGGTCGACATACAGTCCGTTCTGGAAACTTCACCTGATTCCCTTTATTCAACTTTGCCGGACAGGCGGGATACTCGTTTCGCCCGACGCTCCGTTCCCTGTCAGCATTGATGGCTTAAGGAACAATCTGTTCGTTGTCCCGCTTTCACTTGGTTGCCACATCTTTTCTAAACGCTCGAATCCGGTTTACATACAAGCCCGGGTTTTGAAAGAGACGGGGCTTGTTCTATTTATCCGGACCGGACTTCGCAGTCCCGCTTGCGGCATAATTATGTTCATCAGGTCTTTGCTTGCGTTCTTCGATGGTGTAGACGACCTTGTGTTCGTCCGTCTTTTCCCAGTTGATGTCCGCTTTCCTTTCGAAAAGACCTTCAAACAGACCAAGAAGAGTACCGGCCAGCATCTCAACAAAGAAAGGGTTCTCGACTGTTATTGAGCAGGAGTGCTCCTCGATCCGGGATGCCACCGGGTTCCCGTAGCCGAAAACGGGAAAATCGGTCAGGTATTCGAGAAAGGCGTCCTTCGCATTTTCTATGCTGAGAGACGAACCCTCGGTGGTGACACCAAGCCTGTCGAGGTGCGCGATGGTCCAACTGCTCTGAGTGGTGACCAGGAAGTCATAGATATCATCACCCAGTTCTTTCGCAAGTTCGCGGAAGATCGGCGGAAGTGTCGTAGAAACGAAAGTGCACCAGCGGTCACGGGACTTCCTGTTGATGAGCACGCCTTCCTCGTAGCGCCACTCGAAAAGTTCACCGACTCTTATCGGCGTCCTGCAGGCCGGACAGCGCTCGAGCATAATGTCTCCCTCCAAAACATTGGGGACATCTTCTTCGAGGCGTTCCCTCAGCACGTCTTTGTCTTGCGTGCGCCTGCATGTCATCAGGAACTCGCTGTCGCCGACCTCTTCCCAGGCACAGTTGTAGGGAAGTTGATCGAGGGCTTCAAACGCCGAAGCGATTGTCCCGGCAAGACCGTACAGGTTATACGGGTTCTTTACGCGGGCTATCCCGTACTCCCTGGAGACTATCTTTTCCGTTTTAGACAAGCCGAGGCCCATCAGGGTCGCCAGTTCGTGATAAAAATTGATAACCAGCCTCCGGGTGACCCTGTATCTTTTCGCCTTATTCAGGAGGTCGTCCTGGTTGAACAGGTCCTCAAGGGATGTCCTTCCGGCGTTGCGGTTTGATTCAAGCACGAGATGCCATATAGGGACACCGATCTCTTTGTTGATCTCCCGCATGAGGTCGTCGTACAGGCTGGCGTTAAGGAAGACCATGCTCTTTACCTGCCGGAACCGCAATCCCATGGTGCCGTCGTTTCCCCACTTGTAGAGCTTGCCCGCGATCCAGGGGGTGCCGCATTTCTTACATCCCCGGTAGAGCTGTTTTCTCAACATTATTTATCACCTTTCCCTGGAAAATGATGTTGTCGAAAAAGGGACTGTTCGCCCTGTTTTTCAGGTAATACCCCCACGAGTCTATTCCACCCCGGAACTGCTTGCCCACACTTAGGAGTTTCCCGCCGTGGGCGTTGAATCCTGCATGTTACGAGGCTGGAGGTTTTTTTCAGTTGGTCTGGATCGGCGTGGCTGATGACAGGCCGGGGATTTCGAACTTTTTAAGCCGGGGCAATATCGGGGCTTGCCTTGAAATTGTCTTGAATATCACGGTTGTATCCGGGGGGGGGTGGAGAATGTGAGCGCATTACCGGGACGGCTCGGGTTCAGGTCGGTGGACAGCCTAGGATATAGCCGGATATGGTACCGATTACTGTGGCTTTGGAGTCGGTGCCGCTTACAACAACGAGCCGCCGTACTCGTCTATGACATTGTGCACACGCCAGGTGTTTCCCGAACGCACGAGTTGCCACTCATATGTCGCGCTGTAAATCTCTCCGAAATCATCCTGCTCTTCAACTACCCCGAAAGCTATCGTGTTACCGTCGACTGTTGACTGGGAGGTCACATTGGCGCTCGAAACCACATAGCTCACCTGGCCCCACGGGACCGGCGCGCTGATATACGCCTGGTAAAGCTCAGGGGTCATGTAGCCGGTTATCGCGTCCCATCCGCCCTGGAGATATAGTGCCAGCACTTCATCCATGACGATCCGCGCGCTTTCGGTATCGGTGGTTGTCCCCGTATCCGCTTCATCCGATGTTCCGTCGTCGGGCACTGTTATATCACCGGTTATGATACCTTCGGCCTGGTCCGCTATATCAGCGGGGACGTCGAATATCATCGGGTCGAAGTCCGCGCCTGTCACAACATTATTGTCATCGAGGAAATCATCTGCCAGTTCCCTGGCTTTGGCCGCCGCTTCAAGCATGTCGTTGAGGATGTTTTCCAGTTTGGCAACCTGCGTGTCGAGGGTGGCGGCCGCCATGGTAGCGTACAGCTCGTTCAACTTGGCCAGATAACGGTTGTAGTATTTGACCGACCCGGCAAACTGGTCGTTTTTCTTTCTCCATTTGTCGTCCGGGGCTTTTAGTTTCTTGACCAGGTCTTCCAGGGCTTCGGCCTTCTTCTGTGTTTTTTTCAGTTCCGACCGGCTTTTTTTAAGGTCGCTTTCGAGCCTGGCGGAGGTAAGGTCGATTGTCTCGATCTCGTCCGCTTCGTCGATTACCGATTCGTATTCATCCCAGGCTCTTGAGAGCTCTTCCTCGTAGCTCGAACTGGAGCAGCCTTTTACCGCGAAGATAATGCCGGTGACTGTTCCACCTAAGACCAGTATCCCGATAAGGACGGTCAACACTATTCCGGCTGGTGAAGTAAAGAAAGAGCTTCCTCCGGTACTCTTCCTCCCCGGAGCCGGCTGTGGTGCCGGAGGCGGTATGTAAGGAGGAGCGGTTTGCGGCGGCTCGTTCATGCTCGCGCCGCAGTTGGAGCAAAAACCGGTGCCTTCGGGAACAGGGCTGCCACACTTCTTGCAGAACATAATTACCTCTCCATATTGATCGTACGTCCGGGTGCTCAAACGGAAAGCAGCACCCGCCGCTTTCCTGCAGTTTCAGTTCAAAGTATAACGAATATCAGCGGGAACAGGTATTCATTGGATCGAGGAAAGGTTTTCCTGCATGGTCTCTGCGGTCTTTAAAAAACACCTCGGGCAAATATCAGGTGCCATGAACTCTGAAGCGAGAGCTCCCCGCCCCGGACGGAGATATTTTGAAGAGAGGTGCCTGGCATGAAGAAGCAAGGCATCCCAAAAAACGTTATTTTGTGGTCTTTGCGCCCTCAATCATTTCCAGGAAGGCGTGTTCGCGATCTATCCGAGAACGATCTTAGAGAAACCATGCTTTAGATATATCAATTGGGAAACCGGGAACCTGCATTAGCATGGTAAACAGCGAACAAAAGAATCATTCAGTTGGAAGTTGCAATAAAGTAAAATGTTAAGAAGATATTTAATCAGGTTTGAAAAAGGGGATCGAGACAATGAAAGACGGCGAACAGTTTGTAAAGAAGTACCACCGTGCGCTGGTGAAGGCCAACAGGGACAGCCTGGAAAAGATGAAGCCGAGGATAGCTTCACAGTGGATCAACGAGTGGAAGGAACAACTTGATGGCAAGATCACCGATGGGGGTGAGTTCACTGTCAAATTCGAGGAGTTCCTGACTGATGAACTGGGGTTCGCCGACAGAACCAGGGTGTCTATCGACGACGGCCAACTGCTGATCGATGTTTCCGGGTGCGCCATCTGCCCGGGCAATGACCTGCTTTCGAATGAGGGAGAGCCGTCAATGTGCCCGATCCTTTCGACCGGCATAATGGCAATATCGAGGGTTTTGGGCAAGAAGGCTACCCTGGAAGGGGTTGACAAGGAAGGCAAAGAGGTCGGTTACTGCACCATTAAGTACGACCTCGCCGAAAAGGGTGCGTGATCCCGGGGCGGGAGCTCTGAGAATCAGATTGAATGTTCCTGGCCGGATAAAAGACGTCACCGACCTGTCTCTTGTGCTAATGGTTCAACATCCCAGCCGTCCCTTTCCTGCGAAATTTCAACCGCATAGTCGTAGAGCCACGGCTCTACCGCCCGGGACATGTAGAAGACTGGCTCGAGCAGGTTCTGTCCCGGTTTTATGACGCCTTCACGGATAGCGATGTTTTCAAGTTCGCAGCCCCTGTATATCCTGATCCCGGGTGTTACCGCGACAATATCCGGCGAAAGTTTGTCGAGCAACTCGACACTTTCGTCAACGGTGTTCTTCGTCTCTCCCGGTCCGCCGAGAAGAAGGAAGCATGTGACCCTGATTCCGGCGCTCTTCGCTTCCTCTATCGATCTTACTATCATTTCTCTGCCGAAACCTTTTTTAAGCGCGTTAAGGATGTCTTCGCTGCCGCTTTCGTTTCCGATGCTGGCCGCGAAGCATCCGGCTTCACGCATCAGCTCGAATTGACCGGGTTCGTATGCCGCCGGATTGTAGGTGCATGTCCACTTGATCGATAGATTCATTTGCTTTATTGCTTCGCAAAGAGCTCTGGTGTAATCCGGCGGGTGGTTAAACAGATCATCCGCGAACCAGACCGCGCCCATGCCGTGTTCAAACTCCAGGGACTCGAGTTCCCGGGCGACGGACTCTGTGTCTCTCCTTCTGGAAATGCGACCTCCCACGAGGCCGGTCGAGCAGTAGATGCAGTGCATAGGGCATCCCCTGCGCGACTGCAGATTGGAGGCGAAATTGTTTTTGCCGGGACTCCAGTTGTAGTCAGAGGGATTGAATGTGTTTCTATCCGGCCATGATGAGGCAGTAAAACCTGTGGAAGCAATCGGTGTGTTGACGCGGCCTCGCCCGTTCCTGAAGAAAGCCACCCCTGGAAGATTTTGAGGGCTTTTACCCGCATTGACACAGGCGAGCAGTTCAGTGAACGGCTTCTCTCCCTCGCCTGCTACCCCGAACTCCAGGCCAAGGTACTCAAGGCACTCGAGGGGAAAGATTGAGAAGCCCGCGCCCCCCGGTATTACCGGCGCATTGGTGTGCTTCCTGAGAAGGTCCACGATTATCTTGACATCCTCGACATAGAACATGGTGTTACGGCTGTCCTGATTGTCGATGTTGCGGATGGAGAGCCCGATCAAGTCGGGCTCAAAGCCGTGAACGGCACCAACTATGTCTCGTTCGATGTTTTCGCTGAGCATAAGGTCAAGGCCGGCGGCTTCATGTCCGGCCTCTTTAACAGCCGATGAGATATAAGCCAAACCCAGGGGATAAGGAACAATGCTTTCCCTGCAGCGGTTTTCATTGATCAGAAGGACTTTCATTGAACTATACTCACGCGGCCGTTTTGCTTTGTCAATCCCCGGGGGGCATTACCGGTCAGAATGCAGCAGGGCACCCCGGAAGAGTTGTCCATGGTTAAAGAATTTGAATGAGGATTTCCCTGTTTCTCGGGCCGTCGAACTCGCAGAAGTAGATTCCCTGCCAGGTTCCAAGTGCCAGCTTTCCTCCCTGAACCGGCACTGTCACCGAGTGTCCGACGAGTGTCGATTTGGCGTGAGCGGCGGAGTTCCCCTCCGAGTGGCGGTACGAACCCGTCCACGGTATCAGGCGGTCGAGGATCGTTTCCATATCGCGCATGACCGCAGGGTCCGCGTTTTCGTTTATTGTAACACCCGCGGTGGTATGAGGAACGTATACCATGCAGGCGCCTTTGGTGACACCGGCATTGGCTATCAGTGAAGCTATATTATTGGTAATATCTTTGAAATCGGTGCGAGAACTGGTTCTTATTGTGAAGGATTCCATTCTTAAACTCCCTTTCATTCAGTTGACCGGCATTCCTGATATTTTATTATCTGGAAATACTGAATTAAAGGAATTCCCCGATATCCGACGGCGACTGCCCGTGGTTTATTGAAGGCCTTTAAGGAGTTTGCTGGCTGTTTCCAGTTCTTCCAGAAGAAGGGCGTCCAATGCGTCCATGAAGTCAAATATTTTCTCGTTTCTTACTTTGTAGAGAACATGCTGACCGTTTCTGCGTGATGTGAGAATCCCAGCGTTTTTCAGAACCGTCAGGTGTTGAGAGACATTGGATTGCTCGAGGTCCACTGCTGATGTTATGTCACACACGCAAATTTCTCCATCCCTCATCAGGTCCAGAATCTGCAGTCGCTTGGCATTAGCCACAGCTTTACAGACGTTGAGCCTTTTCTGCAATAGTTCAAGATTTTCCAGTACTTTTTTGTCCATATTTTCCTCATTGTATGTAAGAGATTCTTGACATGGTTACTTCTACTATTATAATGTGATTTCATTTTCATATATTATAATATTCTAATTATTCAAATATTATAAATATGTAATGCTATTTAACAGGTTTGTTTGATGGGATGATGGGGGTTTATGAGGAATACCCCTGCAGCGCGAATAAGCTGCAGGGGTCCCCCCTCGCTATTAAATGGAATGAATCCATTGCCGCGAGTAATCTCGATGCGTAGATAGTCAAGTCTGGATTCTTGATCTGTGTCAATTCTACAGGGTGTGTGTACTCTTTAAATTTCAGATCAGCAAGGGGGGAATCATGGAAATATCACGCAGGGATTTTGTGAAGATTTCCGGAACGGGTCTTGGCGCAGGAATAATCGCCCGGATGGGATTATTGCCTGACAGGGTTAAAGCCGGGGAAGCTCCACGAATCATACGCGGGAAAGAAACCAGGAGTACCTGCCAGTACTGCGGGGTGAGTTGCGGAATCCTGGCGATTACTGAAGACGGCAAAATCACCGATGTTGAAGGAGATCCCGACCACCCTGTAAGCAGGGGCGGCCTTTGCGCGAAAGGGTCGATGATCTACGAGGTGGCCAACAGCGAAGAGCGGCTTACCAGACCGCTTTACCGCGGCCCGGGAAAATCTGACTGGAAAGAAATATCCTGGGACGAGGCAATGAGTAAAATCGCGGAAAACGTCAAAAAAACACGCGACGGGTCTTTTATTAAATCCGAGAAAGACGAAAAGACAGGCAAAGACCTTGTCTGCAACCGTACCGAGGCGATAGGCTGCCTCGGGAGCACCCTGCTCCATAACGAAGAGCAGTCTCTTCTGGGTAAGTTGATGCGTGCGCTCGGTCTTGTTTACCGGGAGTTCTCCGGGAGGTTGTGCCAGACACCTACGGTATCGGCCAACGGTCAGAGTTTCGGACGCGGCCCAATGACGAACCACTGGATCGATATGAAGAACTCCGACTGCATAATGGTTTGCGGGGCAAACAACGCGGAAACCAGCCCGGTCTCCTGGAGATGGATCAACGAGGCTCAAAAAAACGGCGGCAAGGTGATAGTGGTAGACCCGCGATTCACCCGCAGCGCGGCCCGGGCGGATATATTCGCGCAAATAAGGCCGGGGACCGATTCCGCGTTCTTCTCGGGTCTTGTCCGCTACGCGCTGGAGAATAACCTGGTTCAGTCGGAGTACGTTAAGAGCTACACCAATGCTTCATTTCTGATAAATCCCGCTTTTGAGTTCGACTCGAAAGCCGGCCTCTTTTCGGGTTTTAACGACGAAGAAAAGAAATACAGCACCGACACATGGACTTACCAGAACGGTCCGGACGGGAAACCTCTTACAGATCCGACCATGAATGATCCGAACTGTGTATATCAGCTCGTGAAGAATCATTTCGCAAGGTATACACCCGGGATGGTCTCAAAGATAACCGGCATGGCTGAAGACAAGTTCCTTGAGATAGCCGAAGCATTCTGTTCGACAGGGAAGCCGGAGAAATCCGGAGTGCTTTTCTACAGTGTAGGTTTGACACAGCAGAGCCACGGCTCCCAGATAATCAGAGCTTTTGATGTCCTGCAGCTACTGCTGGGAAATATAGGCGTGGCAGGGGGTGGAATCAACGCAATGGCGGGTGCCTCGAACGGCATGGGCGGCGCGCTGAACGAAATGGTATGGCACGGCCTTCCCACATCTATGTCTACGCCTAACAGCAGTAAGACCCCGACACTGGAGTCATATATAAACGCCAAGCTCAAGACCGCGGGAAACAGCGGCTGGAAAGGGATTCAGAACTATATTGTCAGTCTCCTCAAGGGTTACTGGGGAGACTACGCGACACCCGGCAACGAGTTCGCATACCAGCTTCTTCCCAAGGTAAAGGACGGTAAGGATTACAGCCATATGTATATGTTCCAGGATATGCTGGAGGGCAATATGGAGGGCCTTTTCTGCTGGGGGCAGAACCCGGCAGTAGGCGGACCACACGCGGATATGGAACGTAGGGCAATGGAGAAGCTAAAGTGGATGGTCGTAGTCGACCTGTGGCACAACGAATCCTCCTCATTCTGGGAAAGGCCCGGTGCCGACCCGGGAAAAATAGACACCGAAGTTTTCCTGCTTCCAGCAGCCGCTTCGGTTGAGAAAGAGGGAACGACGACAAACAGTTGCAAGTGGGTTCAGTGGCGCAATAAGGCCGTCGAACCCCCTGAAGAGGCAAAGTGTGATCTCTGGATTATCAACAGGCTGTACCAGGAGATCAAGAAACTGTATGAAGCGGATGACTCCGCTCCTGTGGGCGAGGCGATAACTGAACTTTACTGGCCTTACGGTGATGAACCCGATTACGAGGCGGTTCTCAAGCTCATGAACGGTTTTACCTGGGGCGACAAGAAGCAGGTGCAGAACATGAGCGCTTTAAAGGGAGACGGCTCCACCGCCTGTGTCCTCTGGCCGCTGTCGGGGGTTTATCCCGAAGATGGAAATCAGTCAAAGATGACCGGGCAGGAGGATCCCAGCGGCCTGGGTCTGTATCCCAAGTGGTCGTTTGCCTGGCCGGTTAACCGCCGGATTTTCTATAACAGGTGCTCGGCCGACCCTTCGGGTAATCCATGGAATCCCGAAAAGGCGCTTGTCAAATGGGATGGAACCAAGTGGATAGCATTCGATAATCCCGATTTCAATGCCAAGGACGCCAAGACGGGGGCACCGGTACCTCCGGACGTGTCAGCCGGTTTTCCGTTCCTGATGCTTCCGAACGGAAAGGGGCGGATATTCGTACCCGGCGGATTGAAGGACGGGCCGCTCCCGGAGCATTACGAGCCTGTTGAAAGCCCGGTTGAGAATGCCATGAGCAACCAGCAGTACGACCCGGTGGCGATGATATGGGATTCTGACGAGAACAAGCTGGCCGAAGTGGGTTCCGACAAGTATCCATACGCGGCGACGACCTGCAGGCTGGTGGAACACTGGCAGGCAGGCCAGATGACAAGAAACCTTCCCTGGGCGTGCGAGCTCATGCCCGAGATGTTTGTTGAGATCGGAAGCAAGCTGGCGAAGGCCAGGGGCATCAAGAACGGCTCCAAGGTTGTAGTGGAAAGCGCAAGGGGGGAAGTTGAGTGTGTTGCGTGCGTAACCGAACGTATACAGCCCTTGAAGGTCAATGGAGCTGAGGTAGAGACGGTCTGTCTTCCATGGTGCTATGGATATATCGGGCTATGCAAAGGCGGTAACGCCGGCAAATCGTACTCTGCGAATCAACTGACGGCCCATGTTGGAGATCCAAACGCCCTGATACCCGAGTACAAGGCGTTTCTGGTCAACATCCGAAAGGCTTGAGGAGATGATACCGAATGAGCGAAAAAGCGATTCTATATGATGCTACAAAATGTATCGCCTGCAAGGGTTGCCAGGTAGCGTGCAAGCAGTGGAACCGGAATCCGGGTGTGAAAACCGAGTTCGACGGTTCGTACGAGAACCCGCCGACACTCGGCGCGTTTACGTGGATGCGGATAATGTTCAATGAAAAATATGAGAATGGAAACATGCACTGGTTCTTTACCAAGCACCAGTGCATGCACTGCACGGATGCTGCGTGCGTGGAGGTTTGTCCTCCACAGGCTACAACCCACAAGGAATACACAGCCAGCGATGGGTCCGTAATAAAGACCGTTGTAACCGATCCGGACAAGTGCATCGGTTGCAACTACTGCCGTGTCGCCTGCCCATTCGACGTACCGGGATATGACCAGGAGGAGAAAGGGATATTCAGGTGTACATTTTGCGTCGACAGGTTGACAGAAGACGCCGGTTTGAAACCGGCCTGCGTGAAAGCCTGCGCGACAGGTGCTCTGCACTTCGGCGATCGTAGAGAGATGATAGACATTGCCGAGAAGCGGGTGGAAGAGTTGAAGAAGGATGGTAATGATAAAGCCCGGGTTTACGGAAAAGAAGAACTGGGTGGATTAGCCTATATATATGTTCTCGCGGATGAGCCGGAGGCATATGGTTTACCGAACGACCCGTCGGTACCCGTTGCGACGACGATATGGAAGACCCTGACCAAGCCCTGGGGTGGCCTGGCGGCAGGCGGCATAGCTTTAGCCCTTGTTGTTAATGGTGTCATCAATGCCAGGAACCGAGGCTTTGAAAGGAAGTTCAAGGAGGAGCACCCGGATGTATAGGAATAGTCTTTCGATAAAATGTGACAGGAGGGATTAAGGTGGAACTCAAGACATTCACGGGGGGGATCCATCCGGATTATCGAAAAGAGGCCACCGCTTACAAGGCGACTGAAGAGATCGCGCTTCCCGAGGAGGTCGTGATTCAGATGCGCCAGCATGTCGGGGCGCCGAACGAACCGACCGTAAGCGCAGGTGACAGGGTGGAAGCAGGTACCACGATAGGTTCAACCGAAGCTTTTGTATCCGCCCCGGTGCACGCCAGTGTTTCGGGGGAGGTAACGGAGATTTCCGAACAGATCAGTTTCAGCGGGGCTCTTGTGAATTCGGTTACCATCAAGGTTGACCCCGATCAGCCGGATAAATGGACCGGTAAGAAAAACCTCGAGGGTATTACACCGGAGCAAATCAGGGAAATCGCTAAAGAGTCGGGGCTGGTGGGCCTTGGCGGAGCGGCTTTTCCTACTCATATCAAACTGTCACCTCCCGCCGATAAACCGATAGATATCGTTATCATTAACGGTTGTGAGTGCGAACCGTTTCTCACCTGCGATCACCGCGTTATGCTGGAAAATACCGAAGACCTTATCGAGGGACTGAAACTCATGATGAAAGCGGTCGGCGCCGGGAAGGGCATCATCGGCATTGAGGCGAACAAGATGGATGTCGTTGAGGCGGTGGAGTCGAAAACAGCTTCCGAGAGCGGTGTCGAGGTAATGCCCCTGGAAGTGAAGTACCCTCAGGGTAATGAGAAAATGCTGATTGACGCTTTAACCGGAAGGAGGGTTCCTCCCGGAAAGCTGCCGAGCGAGGTGGGAGTCCTCGTTCAGAACTCGGGTACAGCGGTCGCGCTGTACAAGGCGGCTTCAACCGGCAGGCCGGTAATAGACAGGATAATAACGGTCTCCGGCTCCGGCATTCGCGAGCCGAAAAATGTGCGGGTCAGGATAGGCACCAGGATCGAGCATGTTATTGAACAGTGCGGCGGATTCGTGAATAACCCCGAAAAAGTTATTATGGGTGGCCCCATGACCGGTTTTGCGCAGAAAAGCCTGAGTGCGCCGACAGTAAAGGGAACGAGTGGAATCGTAGTCCTGACCGGCAAAGAGACTGGAGAATCCGAGGAGCGCGAATGCGTGGGTTGCGGCAAATGCGTGGATGCCTGCCCCATGTTCCTCATGCCGAACAGTATTGTTAAATACATAAAGAGAAACCAGTATGAAAAAGCTGACAAATATGGCGTAAAAGACTGCTTCGAGTGCGGCTGCTGCTCATATGTATGTCCCGCGAGGATACACCACGTGGGATATGTAAGGATAGCCAAGGCCGAGCTTGCCGCAAAGAAATGAGAGGGGGTCAACACGTGAATAATGCGAAAGGTTTTACAGTTTCCGCGCCACCGCATATCAGGAGTGAAGAAGAGGTCTCCACAGGAATGAGGGACGTCTTAATAGCGCTGGTTCCCCTTGTTGCCGTATCAATCGGTTTTTTCAGGTTGTATGCCGTGGTTAACCTGGCGGCCGCGGTTTTGACCGCCGTGGTTTGCGAACTGGTAATGAGGAAAATAATGGGTGGCAAGGCGACAATCGGCGACTGCAGCGCAATAGTCACCGGAGTTCTGCTGGCGCTCCTGCTTCCCCCCGTGGTTCCGGCATGGTATGTGGTTATCGGGGTAGTGATCGCGGTGGCAATAGTGAAAGAGCTGATGGGCGGTCTCGGCTGCAACCTGTTCAACCCTGCTTTATTCGGGTTCGTTTCTCTTCTGATGCTCTCCCGCGTCTGGCAGCCGATTGTTTATAACCTGGGAAGCATCAACGGGGTTACCACCGCCACGCCGCTTACGTACATTAAAGCGGGAGCATTGAACGGTATCAGGCCCGGCTACTGGGATCTGTTTTTCGGCAATGCGGGCGGAGCCCTTGGCGAAGTGTCCGTTATAGCGATTCTTGTCGGAGCGGCTTATCTCATGTACAAAGGCCAGATTACGTGGCATATACCACTCTCCATACTGGGGTCGGTAGTAGTTTTGTCGGCTATACTGGGCGCGAACCCGCTTTACATGATCCTGGCCGGTGGCTTGATGCTGGGTTCCTTCTTTATGGCTACGGACTGGGTGACGAGCCCTGATTCAAAGTATGTTCAGGTAATATACGGGATCCTGATAGGAGTATGTGTCGTATTGATAAGGCTTTACGCCGCGCCGACAGGAGCGGTGGCTTATTCGATATTAATAGGCAACGCTTTTGTTCCTCTGCTCAACGGGCTGATAATCAGGAAGAAGTTCGGTGAGTCGAAAGCAGTTGCCTGATTCGAACAGGCTGTAAACTTGAGGACTGAGATTGTGTCGGATGGTTAGAAGTGGCCGTTTCTACCTCTCTTGGCGCGGAAGTGATCCCAACTCTTCCGTGTTTTAACCGGCCGATGCAATCTCATGGTCTTCAGCTGCCGACCGGCCGGGTCTGCCGATACACGGAGGTGAATATTTCTATGCCGGTGTCTTCATCTTTATCTTCATGAAAATATTGCTGACTAGGTTATCCCCATTTTTCTGAGCGATTCTGCTTTTTTCAGGCCTTCTTCCGTTCCAAGTGCGGGGCATTCATCGATTGCCTTCTCTCCGTTAATGAGCGCGGCCGCGAAAGCGGTGCATGTGGGAAGAGAACATTCGCCGCAGTTGTTCATCGGCAGCATTCTCAAGACGCTCATGAGCGGGGGCGGCCTCCTTGGGATGTCATCGGGCTCGATCTCGTTTCTTCTCTCCCAGAGGTCGTTGATGAAAGAGACAATTTTATTGATTTCGACTGCCGCGGCTTTGTTATCCGGAATGTCGCTGACTGCTATTTCGTGAGACCTCACGGCAACCCATTTATCTTCATGGCGCCAGGTCACCGCCGGAAGGTCCGGATAATAAAGGGGTTTCCTGATCACGGCATTGATATACGGCATCACCGGCGCAAGATCCGGAGCGACCGACGCGTAAGCGTCCCAGTCGACTTCGCCATGATGCGTCTGCGCGCATACGATATCGAGATCGTTTTCATCTATCAGCATTAGACCACTGCTTCATAATGGGCGGTTATGACTACTCAATTATGACAGGAAAACCTGGTATTAAAAATACGGCGATTGCCGGATATCAATACTCCGAAATACACTGACGTTCCGTGGATCATAAAAACATCGAAAAATATTCTTTGGAATTCACAATTCAAGCAACCACAAGAATTGTGCAGGTGATTCGTTACTTAATCAGTGCGCCTATTGTGTCGGAACCGCCGGACCGGTTGTTGAAGTACATGGCCTTCTCGACCATTATCCTGTCTTCAGACTCAACGGTAATCCCGACGACACCCGGTCCAGCGATATCACAGAGATTGAAGGTCTTTCTGGAATTGGCCGGAACCCTCTCGGTAACGGCACCCTGACCGGTCATCGTTAACGTCACATCGATATCTCTACCATTAGGGTTCTGAACCAGTACGAAGGTTTCCCAACCGTCAGAGGTCTTTCCAAAGGGTATATAAAACTTGTTGCAGGGTTTCACCAGCCCGAGAGAAGCATGGCAGGCTTCTCCGGTGCCGCTGTTCCAGTACATTGCCCTTTCGGCGATTATTGGCCGGTCGCCGGAGACATGGGTGGAGAAGTCATGTCCTCCAAGTATGTCATTTGCTCTTATGGTCTTTCTCGAGTGTGGAGGGAGTACATGGTCTTCATTATTATACGGAGGAGAAGTCCCAGTCGTGTTGTAGTCCGCATTGACAGTAACCGGTGAATCGTTAGGGTTCTGGACAAGTATGTACGTGGTAAAACCCCAGGCAGTGGAACCTTCAGCAAGGTAGTAATCTGTACTTGGCAGGGCAGCCCCAACAGAGCAGTGGCCCCCTCTTCTGCCATTCCTGTACATCGTCCTTTCGCAGATTATCTCCTGGTTCGAGGTTACCCTGATTGAAGCGTCGTCGGCCCCGATGAAATCCGCCATATTAAAAGTCTGTCTCGTGGAGGGAGGTATAACAACTGAAACAGGGACATTCCGGCCGCTTTCCGTCATGTAGTTGATTTCGCACTCGGCTTCCTCAAGGCTGCAGTTCTGTATCAACAGCCAGGTTTCAAA
>JAFGMY010000038.1 GCA_016927325.1 Actinomycetota bacterium
GAGAAACGCATGCTCAACCAGGCGCGTCAAATTCTTTTGAGTGAGATAATATACGTGTTGAATATTGATTACGATATTGCCAGTGATATGCTGGACAGTGTATTCTCTCAGAAATAACGCGGTTAGCTGTTTCATCAAGTGATAAACGCGACCTGGAGGACTTTTTTTGGTAGTTATAGCGGTTCGCTTTGCGAGCATATTTCTATGCGGGTACAGCGGATATCTTATAGCGGACCTGCTGAATGAAAACTACATTTACGGAAGTCCGCAGCGTGTCCTGTCACTGTCGGTTGGTGTACTGTTAGGGCTTCTGATCGGGTTTGTTATCGGTGGAATTCTGGGCAGATATACCGCTGATATAGTTGCGAGAGCGGAAGGTCTTCTGAACAAGGTCCAGGCGGCGGACATATTCTTTGGTTTTCTCGGAGGACTTCTAGGACTTATCGCCGCTTCTCTTCCATCAATTGCGCTCTTCCGTTTCGGGTATCCGGGATATACTGTCTCTCTGATAATGTTCGTTACACTTTTTCTAGTGGGCATGAGGCTGGGCATGCTCAAGCGTTCTGAACTGGCCTCGATGTTTAAACTTGGGCCCGAGTTCAAACCTTCAGCGCCTGTCTCGAACTCCAAAATACTTGACACCAGTGTAATTATCGATGGGCGTATTGTTGATATCGCCAGGAGCGGTTTTGTTGAAGGGAACCTTGTTGTTCCCCGCTTTGTCTTGAACGAACTCCAGTCAATTGCGGATTCCGGCGACAGCCTCAAGAGAAACAGGGGCAGGCGCGGCCTGGAAGCTCTTAACGCTTTGAAGCGGCTCGACAATGTCGTCCTGGAAATAACCGACCAGGATTTTCCGGAGATAATGGGAGTGGATGGAAAACTGGTTGCACTTTCAAAGGTTACCGGTATGCCGCTGACCACAAATGATTTCAACTTGAACCGGGTGGCGGAAATACAGGGAATAAGAATACTGAATATCAACGAACTCGCAAACGCGTTGAAGCCGACCGTACTTCCCGGCGAAGAACTCGAGATCAAGATTATAAGAGAAGGCAAGGAGCCGGAGCAGGGAATAGGATACCTCGATGACGGCACTATGATAGTGGTCGAAAACGGCAAGAAAAAAGTTGGATCTGAAGTCGTGGTTGTTGCGACGAGCGTAATTCAGACCCCGGCCGGCAAAATGATATTCTCAGGTCTTCGTGGGGAGATCGGGGAGGATTGATTATGGCCATCGGTATCATAGCCGGCGGAGGGCAGGGAGAGCGCGTTGGCTCAGGCGTCCCCAAGCTCGAAATCGAAGTGTTGGGAAGACCCCTGATAGTTCACACACTGTCCGCTTTCCAGGAAGCAGGTTCCATAGAGGAAGTAATTGTGACGGTACCTCCCGGAAGCCTTGAGAAGTGGCATCCCGCGGTTTTCCACCGGTTTGGTATCACCAAAGTCAGAACAGTCATAGCCGGCGGTGCCACAAGACAGGAGTCAGTATTTCTGGGGCTGAAGAGCCTTCATAAGAAGGTCGAAACCGTTGTCATTCACGATGGCGCCCGGCCACTGGTGAGCCCGGAAATGATAGATTCCGTCTGCACTATGAGCATGGGGGAACAGGGGATAATCTATGGTGTCCCGCTGACAGACACTGTAAAGCGGGTAGAGTCGGGATATGTCGGCGAAACATTGGACAGGCACACTCTTGTAGCTGTACAGACCCCGCAGGCTTTCTTGTTTGAGGTGATATTCGAAGCCCACCGCCGGGCGGTGGAGGAAGGGTTTACGGGGACGGACGATTCGATGCTGGTGGAGAGAACGGGAGGCAGGGTAAGGGTCGTGGAAGGACATCCCGAAAATGTGAAAGTGACATACCCTGAGGATATCATGAGGGTGGAAGCTGTTCTGCAATCCAGGAGTGTCAAATGAGAATTGGAATGGGAGTGGACGCCCACGCGTTTGAAAAGGGTCGTACACTCATTCTGGGCGGCGAAGAGATCCCTTTTGATAAAAAGCTGGCGGGGTTTTCAGACGCGGATGTTCTGCTTCACGCGCTGATGGATGCATTGCTCGGCGCATGTGGTGCCGGCGACATCGGGGAGCATTTTCCCGATAACGATTCTAAGTATTATAATATATCAAGCGTTAAGCTTCTCAGCGATGTGTACGGCATCGTAAAAGAAAGAGGCTTCCTGGTGGTCAACGCTGACTTAACGCTCATTTGTGAGGAGCCGAAGATCAGGCCTTACAGAGAGAGCATCAAGAGCAGGATTGCAAGTGTATTGGAGATTGAGACGGATTTGGTGTCAGTGAAGGGTACTACCACGGAACGTTTAGGTTTTACCGGAAGAAACGAAGGAATAATGGCTCTCGCCGTTGTTCTTATTGATGATTTCCCTTCAAGTTAAAGTCAAGCCGAAGCTCTTTCCCTACGATCTGATTTCCAGAGGTGTAACTGATGGTAAAGAAAGAAATCATTCCGAATGTCGTTCATGTAAGAAGGCAGAAGCCTGAGGAAAGAAAGCATAATTTCAACGAAGTCGCGCTCGGTTATGATGCCGATGAAGCTTTCAAAGAGGCGTCGAGATGTCTTGGGTGTAAGAAAGCGCCGTGCGTGAAAGGGTGTCCCGTAGGTATCGATATTCCGGGATTCATAGCGAAAATAGTAGAAGGCGATCCCCTGGGGGCGGCCGGGAAGATCAAGGAGAGCAACTTTCTGCCCGGAATCTGCGGAAGGGTATGTCCACAGGAAAACCAGTGCGAGAAGGAATGTGTAATGGGAAAGAAGCACGATCCCATTTCGATCGGAAAGCTGGAGCGTTTTGTTGCCGATGTTGAATCTGAAGAAGGTTCCTCCAGGGTGGAGAACGGCACCGGCAGGGACAAGCCGGCCGCGGCTGTTATCGGGTCGGGCCCCGCTGGCCTTACCACCGCGGGTGAGCTTGCCCGTAACGGATATCCGGTCACTGTGTTCGAAGCGCTCCACGTCGCCGGTGGTGTGCTCACTTACGGAATACCGGAGTTCAGGCTTCCCCAGTGGGTGGTGGACCGCGAGGTGGAGTTCCTCAAGAGCGCAGGCGTGGAATTCGTTCTCGACTTTGTTGTCGGGAAGACGGCGACGCTGGACGAGTTGCTTAGGGAATACAAATCCGCATTTATCGGTATCGGGGCGGGAACCCCTATGTTCATGGGAATCCCTGGAGAAAACCTCAATGGGGTATATTCGGCAAATGAGTTTCTGACCAGGGCTAACCTGATGAGCGGAAGGACTTTCCCCGAGTACGACACTCCGGTCAAGAGAGGCGGAAAAGTAATCGTGGTAGGCGGAGGAAACGTGGCTATGGACTCCGCACGTACGGCACTGAGAATGGGCGCGTTGGAAGTTAATATAGTATACCGCCGTTCCAGGGTTGAGATGCCGGCAAGAATAGAGGAAATAGAGAACGGGGAGGAAGAAGGAATCAATTTCTTTATTCTGACAAATCCGGTCGAGATCCTGGGAGAGAATGGCGAATGCACGGCGGCTGTCTGCCAGAAAATGGAGCTTGGAGAACCTGATGATTCAGGAAGAAGGCGGCCCGTTCCAATAGACGGAGAGTTTGTCACACTGGAGGCAAATACAGTCATCATGGCTATCGGTACAAACGCTAACCCTCTTCTTCCTTCAACCACTCCCGATTTGAAGCTGAACCGGTGGGGATATATAGATGTCGATCCCGAGACAGGGCTTACCAGCATTCCCGGTGTATACGCGGGGGGGGACATCGTAACGGGGTCCGCGACCGTGATCGAGGCAATGGGGGCCGGAAAAGCCGCGGCCGCGGCCATGATCAAACACATGGACGGCTGAGGCTTTAAAATTTGTGACCAGCCGGTAATGATATTCGGGTGTCCCATGTTTCTTGTCATTCGTGAGCATTGTTAAAGACGCGGCGCCGATGAACGGCACCGGTGAATTTAAGGGCAAATCGGAAGTTGGACCGGTCCCGGTCCAGAGGCTGGGACACCGGAGTTGAACACCATTAATGCTCGTGTTCGTGATGCTCTCGTTCCACTTCGTTGAGGATATCGCTGTCTTTTTCAAGCGGCTTGGTTTCGAGGATGTCCAGCTCCCCGGAAAGCACCCTGTCGATTGTCCTCAGAAAAGTTCCGTAGACCTCTATCTGTTCTTCATCATCGGTTAGTTCCATAGCTTTTAACAAATGGTATCTGGCTTTCTCGGGGTCCTGTTTAAAAAAGAAGTAGAGGTATGCCAGATTACTCTGCATCTGTTCCGAGTAAGGATTATACCTCAAGCCTTCCAGCGCGAGGTTGAAACCTTCATCCACAAGGCCGAAGCGGCAAAGCATCCAGCTTGCGAAGTAGTAGGCCATCGTGAAATGCGGATCAAGCCTCGTTATCATCCAGTAGTATGGGTATAGCACCTGTTCATTGTGAATGTCGCCACCCAGGTAATCGTGGTGCAGGGTATCGGTTTTCGTCCAGAAATATGCGGCAAGCGCTTCCCTGACTCCTCCGAGGATATCAACGATCGAGCGGGCGGTATCGACCGGAGTAGTGTCGTCCCATCCGGAGGTGGCCGCGCCGCTGTTGTCTAGCGAGTATTGGAGAACGGCAAGTCCCGTCAGCACCAGAACCAGCGCTACTACTATCGCAGTTGTTCCCTTTCTGCCGGCCGGGCTCTTTTTTATATCCATCAAAGGTCTTTCCTTCTAAAAATCAGATAGCTGGTTGTTCCCATCAGCAGAACAAAACCGGCGGCGTATAATGTGAGCTGAAAAACAAGGGACACGGGGATCGCCTCCCCATACCCTATCCGTCTGAAGACGTTGAAGTTCTCAAGGTTTGGGAGCACATAGTACAGCGGGTAGTATAAGATAGCCGGACCGCCGGACCCACCCTGGTTTATATGCTCGAACAGGAACGTGCTTTTCATGTGGCAGAAGAAGTAGAAAAGCAGGGTAACCACCGCATTGACGGCCGGTTTGGTGAAAGTGGACAGCAGGAGACAGAAGGCGGCTATTACCGCGCACTCGAGAAATATCGCAAAAATACCAAGGAGAATCGACGGCGAAAAGAGGCCCAGGCGCAACACGATCAGAACCATGACTTCAAGCCCCAGAATCATAAGAATTACAGCCAGCGCAAGCAGGATGCCCACATACTTCCCGACGATATACTGCAGACGGCTGACCGGTTTGGCAAACAGGTTATAGACGGTTTTCCTTGTGACTTCACCGGTAATCTGCGTGATGCACAGCGCAAGCGTCAGAATCAGCCCGAACAGCGAGGTTACACTGAGGGACACCTCTATAAGGATCTGGGATTTGAGCGATTCCTCGAGCATGGGGAGCATCGGCGATATGGCGACGAGCGCTATCGCGAAGAGAAAGATCACGTAAAATAGTTTTTGTCTTACCGCGTCCCTTATTACGTTTGACGCGATGATGTAAATGTTTTTCACTTGCCGGTGTCCTGAACCAGTTCCAGGAATATGTCCTCGAGCGACCTTCTGAACGGTTCACTCGATATAAGGTCCATATCCAGTTTACGGGCAAACTCGAGTAAGTCGTATACATTTTCCCTGCGGGCTTCCAGTTTGATTGTGTCTCCTTCGATCTCAAAACCGGCGGATAGTCTCTTCAATTGCTCCATATCGCGGGTAACGTCGCCTTGAAGGACGATCTTGACCGTATCCTTGCTTATAAGAATTTCCGAAAGGTTTCCCTCCATTACCGACTTACCGCGGTTGATGATGCTTACGCTGTCACAGATATTCTCCACTTCGGAAAGCTGGTGGCTGGAAAGGAATATTGTTTTGCCCTGGTCCTTCAGGCGCAGGAGAATATCGCGGACTTCTTTCTGCCCTATCGGATCGAGCCCGCTCGACGGTTCATCCATTATTACCAGTTCCGGGTCGTTCAGAAGGGCTTGCGCTATTCCAAACCGCTGGAGCATGCCTTTTGAGTACTTATCCAGGGTCAAATGGGAGTTCCGCCCCAGGCCTACCGTATCCAGCAGCTCGCCGGATCGGGATTTTCTGGATGCCCGTGAAAGCCCGAAGAACCTGCCGTATAGATCCAGGGCTTTTTCGGCTTTCAGGTAGTTGTAGAAATACGGTTGTTCGGGAAGAAAACCTATCCTTTCATGGGCTTGCCTGTCGCCGATGGGCCGCCCGAGCATCGTGCCGCTTCCTTCGTCAGGGAACACAAAGCCCAGAAGGATCTTCAGCGTGGTTGTCTTACCGGCGCCGTTGGGGCCGAGGAGCCCGAAGATGCCTCCGGCTTCAACGACAAGTGACAACTCTTCGATCGCGGTCTTGAACTCGCGGGACAGACCTACCCTGTAGGTTTTCCTGACATTCTTTAATTCAATAGCTGTTTTCTCCATGATTCCCTGCTTCTATAAATAGACAATCGCTCATTAACACTATTAGAAATCCAACTTCGAAAACCTTTATGGAACTGATGATTTGTGCCCGTCGTCAAATTTTACAGAGCGCTTTTCAACGCGCGCCGGACGGCGAAAGGAGCATACGATGGGCAGCAGGGGCAAGGAAAAAGGTAAAAGCAGACTAATTGTCGGGATCGGAGTGCTGGGGGCCGCCCTTGTTATTCTGCTGGTCATTGGACTGATCTGGGGCCGCGGCGGCAACAGGGAGAAGACAGGCGGTGTCAGCGGAGGTCATGACGTTTCCACGATGAAGTCGGCCGAGGACGGTGGAACTCATGAAGAAAGTGATGCGCCCGGGAGTTCCCGGGGTATTGCGGGGCAGCCGGGAGAGACGGGAGTCCTTCTTGAGGAACTGACCAGAAACATTAAAACCGCTACGGTCAGCGTAGAGGTGAAAAAAGGCAGTTTCAACGATAACTACGCGAAACTGCTGAAACTTTCCGAAAGGTACGGCGGTTACGTGTCCGATTCGAAGACCAGTTCGTCGGACGGCCGGATCACCGGTGGAAACGTGACCATGCGTATCCCGGCAGACTCTTTCTCAAAGGCGATAGAAGACTGCAGGGAGCTTGGCGAAGTGACATCCCTGAGCGAGCAGACCGAGGATGTTACCGACCAGTACGTTGATATCGACAGTCGCCTGAGAAACCTGAGAGCGCAGGAAGCCGTATATCTGAATCTGATGGCGAAGGCCCGGACTATTGAGGAAAGCATCGCGGTGCAAAGAGAGCTTTCTGCCCTTCAGGGTGAAATAGAGCAGCTGACAGGACAGAAAAACTACCTGGACAACAGGATTCAGCTCTCGACCATATCCGTTTACGTGAACGAGGCTGGTACGGAAATCAACGGGGATGAGGGCTGGGGTTTTGTACAGGCTCTCGGTGACGCAGCGCACGGAGTTGTGAACGGGCTGAACGTCGTAATAAGGTTTATGGGCAACGCACTCGTTTATATGGTGATTGCCCTTTGCGGCGTCCTGGCTGTGTATGTGCATGTGAAGAGGCGCAGGAACGGTGAACCTGAAGATGAGGAAGGCCGGGAGTAGCCGAACTGCTGGTTTGCGTGACTTGCCTCCGGTGAAATGGTTGACTGAATCGGGTATCATGGAAACGATGAAGCAATATGAACAGGGTACCGGAGGTAACTCTTTTGTGTGAATCAAATGTCTATACGAGAGATGAAGAGGGCGAAACGCTTGTTATGGAGGATGCTGTTCTCATCGAGAACGACGACGGCAGGATAAAGATCACCGATATCCTGGGCCAACAGAAAGAGGTTGAAGGGAACATAGAGGAGATCACCTTCCTCGATCACCGGATAACTATCCACCCGGCAAAACCTTAATTATCTGCGGTCATCCATCAGGACTGTCCCAATGTTTGACCGCATTAAGGCGCGGTCTATCATGCCCCGCATTGAATGAAAGTATGACCAGTGCCAGACTGAAGCCTGGGATACCTGAGTTAAACACCATGTTTAGCCAACCGGGCCAGACTAGAAGACTCTTCTCCGCGAGGTAACGACATGATTGTGCCTTATATTTCCCAAACGTTTTAAACATTGGCAATTCAGGAGTTTGACCGTTGCAACGCCATTCATTTTGCCCCGGCAAAACAAAAGACATCGAACACCGGTGTTGATAACCAATTTAGGGGAGAGGACAACCGGGCCTTGGAACCGGGTCCCGATCAAGATCGGCGTATCAGACCTTAATGCGGCAACTCTTGGGGATATTTGGATGGTCCAAATACTTTAACCCTGAGCTGTACCCGGCTGTCCGAA
>JAFGMY010000039.1 GCA_016927325.1 Actinomycetota bacterium
GTAGTAGTGGGCTCCGGCATCGGCGGTCTATGCACTGCGGCTATCCTGGCATATGAAGGAATAGATGTGCTGGTTATAGAGAAATCTCACCAGCCCGGTGGCCTGTGTACATCTTTTAAGATAGACGACTTCACTTTTGACATAGCAGTCTCGACGCTTAACGGCCTTGGTGAAATCGGCTTCCATACTCTTCGCACTCTTTTCGACTTCCTCCGCCAGCAAGTTGACATCATGCCCTGCGCAAGCCCTCACCGGATTCACTTCGGCGACATAACCACCGATCTCCATCAGGATACGGATGCTTTAACCAGTGAACTGGGGGCACTGTTCCCCTCGCAGGCGGGAAGCATAATTTCGCTAATGCGGGAACTGGAGCAAATTTATCTTGCCACGCTCGACTGCTCCGGCCCCCCGCTCCCACGGGTGGAAGAATCATTGGGCCAGCGGTGGAGCAGCTTCAATAAGCATCCGGTCAGCAGGCTCCGATGCTCGCAATACAAAAGAATGAGTGCCGCGAAGATTCTATCGAAATACTTATCCGATCCGGTCGCTATCGCTTTTTTCGAAGCAGACCTCTTTTATAACACCGGATACTGTCTCGAGGAGTTGTCGTCCATCCAAGCCGCTCTTTCCATAATGGACCGTCAGATAGGCGGAGCACACTACCCGATAGGCTCATCCCAGCAGATTCCCGACAGACTCGAGCGAAGCATCATCAAGCATGGCGGGCAGGTCGTCTTCAAAACCGCTGTTGAGAAGATTACGGTTGAAAGCGGAAAAGCAACCGGGGTAGTGCTTGACGGAGGCAGAGCGGTAAAAGCCGATGTGGTTGTCTCGGATAATTCGCTTACGGACCTCTATTGCAGGCTCATAGGGAAAGAGAACCTCAAGCCTGCAACGGTCGCATGGTCGGAATCACTGGAGCCGACCCGCGGAGTTGTGACACTCTATCTCGGTGTAACCGATAATGTCGTGCCCGCCGGAACTAATCCGAACACCATCGTAATCGACGAACCTGAACGTGACCCGGGAGGTTTCATTTCGGTGAACATTCCGTCGATGTACGATCATAACCTGGCGCCGGCCGGGCATCATTCCCTGACGATTATCGCCGCGGCGAATCAGGTGGTTTGGAACTCAACCGAAACTCCGGCTTATGGCTCGGCCCAATACGAACAGTTGAAGGAAGAAGAGAGCGAAAAGATCCTGGAAAGACTTGAGTCCAGCTTCCCCTCTCTGAAAGAGGGCATCGTCGAAAAACACACCATAAGCCCTTTGACGATCGAGCACCGGTTAAACCGTACAAATGGGGCTATGGCCGGGCCGCGGGCGAAAAACGTTCTACTCCCCAGTGGACTCCCGGGTAATATTACCGAGATAGAGGGACTCTTTCACGTTGGTGATTCCACGCTGTTCGGGAGGGGGGTCTCCAATGTCGCGGCATCGAGCTTCAACTGCTCGCAATGCGCGTTGAAGCATCTCGGCAGAACCGCACCGGAGATTTACGGCAGAACCGAGAGCTTTGTCATTGAAACAGTCCCTGTAAAACCGGAGATTTTCGCTGAGGATGTCGTTGATACGGTTTCCGCGGTAATTGAATCGAACCGTTGCCTGCGCTGTACCGATTCTCCCTGCGTCCTGGGCTGTCCAGCCGGAGTGGATATCACTACCTTCGTTAGAAGGATCAGCTCCTCCGATTTCATAGGTGCCGCAAAAACCATTCGTGAAGCCATTCCCATTGGAGGTATCTGCGGCCGCCTTTGCCCGGGAGAAGTACTTTGTGAATCAACATGCAGGCGAGGGGAATTCGACAGCCCAATAAAGATAAGCCAGTTGGGAACCCTGGCCTGTGCCACCGTTATCGAGGCGGAAGGAAGGCCCTCTGTTACCGCAACTGACAAAGGTCATAAAGTAGCGGTAATCGGCTGCGGCCCGGCAGGACTTACCTGCGCATATTTTCTCAAACTGCTGGGATATGACGTACAAGCTTTCGAGGCATCGTCCCAGGTTGGCGGACTTCCCTCAAAAGCGATGGCCGCATTCAGGCTTGACCACAAACTTTTATACAGAGAGATCGAGGAAATACTGTCTCTTGGGATAACTATCCGTGAAAACTCCGTCTTCGGCGAGGACTTCAATTTCGAGACGTTATGGCGGGACGGGTTCGAAGCTGTTTTCATCGCTTCAGGCCTGCAGGTGATACCAAAGATAGAACTGGAGGGTTCGAGCCTTCCTGGCGTGATCGACGCCCTTTCCTTCCTGAGCGCGGCAAGGCGAAGGGTGAAGAGGGAGCTTTCGAAAAAAGTGGCCGTTCTCGGCAACAACAACCTCGCGGTCGACACCGCCCTCCTTGCGTCGGACCTTGGCGCGAAGAACATCTATATGATTACTGAAACCGACCTCGATGAGCTGAGCGCCTCTCCGGGAAGGCTTGCCGAGGCGCGCTCAAAAGGCATCGATATCCTTACAGGCCGCAAGATCATCCGCATCTCCGGCGAAGGAAGGGTGGAAAAAATAGAGACCGCGGTTATCTCTCCGGATAAAAGAAAGGAAAACCGCCCGGACGTGTACGGCACCCTGGAGGTCGAAACTGTTGTAGTAGCCCTCCCGAGGAAAGCAGACCACGCGTTCGAGCAGTACCTTTCCGGCCACTTGAAGATGAACGCGGATGGTACAGTCCTCATTAACAAGAACACCATGATGACCTCCCGCGAAGGAGTGTTTGCCGGCGGTGATCTCGTAAGCGGGGAAGGCCTTGTCATAATGGCTTGCGCCGACGGCCGGAAAGCAGCCGCTTCCATTGACGAATTCCTGAGCGGGCGGTAGTCCCGGCGAATCAGAGCTACGCCGGGTCTGAATGCTCTTTATCCAGCCTGAGAACAACATCGAGGGCGACCTCTCCCGACCTTCTCAATGCCTCGGTATTGATTCTCCCGGCGGTATCTCCAGGGCCGTGTATGTAGTTCGCGGAAGAGGTGAAGGCGGTCGCATTAAAACCCTCCCTGACCCATGGGCAGTGATCGGAAACACCGCCCGGCATATTCATGTTTCTCATTTTATAACCCATCTCCCCCGCCGCTTCCCGTACGATTCCGTTCAAGCGGCTGCTTGTCGGCACCGAGGGGAACCCGAAACGCGTGTTCACCGACAACATTCCCTGCTGTGAGAAAGGCATATCGAAATTAAGGACAAAACAAGGCTTTGCGGCCAATTCCCGGGAATGGCCCTTCAGGTAATTCAACGATCCGCATAAACCCGATTCCTCGGCACCAAAGAAAACCGCCCGCAGATCAAAGTTTTCCAGCGGCCGCGCTTTGAAGATCCTCGACAGCTCAAGCACGATTGCGACGCCCGAAGCATTATCCAGGGCTCCAGGGGAACCATTGCCGTTCCGGTCCATTGCCAGGGCCGCAAACACGCATGCGGGAACGAGCATGATGAAAAAGTAACCTGTTTTTCCCGTTAATTCGGCACCCGAGATTAAAAGCAAGCCCAATACGGCAAGCGCAACACCAACCGCCGCTGCCGAGGCCAGTCCGAACATTAACATCACCATTCTTGCCGGCGGTGGGATGCGCTGGCTTTTGGAGTCATAGTGGGCGCAGATGATTATTGTTCCAGCCCTTCTGCCCCCGGCAAGAGTGCCCTCCAGATTAAAGGCAGTGTCGTTTCCTTTGAAAACCCCAAGCTTGCCGAAAAGCTCCTGTCCAAAGACAGGCAGACCGGCAACCAGCAGTATAAGCGGCCCGAAAACAAGCATCGCGTGTCCATTAAGCAGAAATGAAACCGCACCGGCGGCGCATAATGCGGAAATTCCCAGACAGAAGACCGGCGCGACAGCCGTCCGGGCTCTGTTGTTGAAGTAAAATTTCTCTTCCCTGAAAGGGACGGCCATCTCTTCACCCACAGCCTTGATATAAACCCTCGCCAGACGCTCTCCGTGAGAACCGTACAGTCTTCCGCTGGAAGATAGTTTCCGGATATGAAGAAATGCTTTTCTGCAGTTAAAGTGCTCATGCATCATTTAAATTATATCCTATGGACCACCAGGCCCGGATCCGTTCCCTCACTTTTTCCATCCTCCGTCCCTCTTTCAACCGGTCAGGGTAACTGTTGCTTTTCCTGTTAAGCGCACCTGGTTCCGCGAGGATAATCATGTATAATTCAAGCATGCTGAAGTTCACCAGGTACACAGCTATCTTGATATTGATAATCGCAGTTCTTGCCGCAGGTGCATCTTGCGGCGGCACCGGTAATGGCAGTGAAATTGAAGAAGGCTCCAATTATGAGGTCCGGCAAGCTGTCATACAGGCTATTGAAACCGACATGCTCATCGATTCCGATGTCACCGGTATGATCCACATGATAAGAAGTAACCAGTTGGATCTCCAGAAGGGACTCGATGACATGGTCGACAGAAACCACGCCCTGGTAACTCTTATTAAAGACATATCGGAACCGGAAGAGCCTTCAAACCCTGAACTGGTAGCTGCCAGAGAAAAAATGGAAGTTTACTTGAGAAACAGGGTCCACCAGTTCGAATCGACACTCTCCACCACCTCTGTCGATGAACTCGAGACCGTTTATCAGGGTGCCAGAGCCAAACTGGAAAAAGAACTCCAGGAGGTCAAGGACCTCCTTGTCGAGTATGACCCCGAACTCGAAGAATCCCTTCGTTAAACTGATCGTCAGGCTGTTTCGTGTCTTGAGCCTTCACATTCAGGCAACCGGCGCACCGGTCGAACAGGCCGGGAAACCCCCGATCCATACCATAATATTTGGATGATCCCCCATGAGTTCAATCTTTGCCGTCCGAGTTCCCGCCAGGCTTAAATGTTGCTCCCATCCACCGGAACAGTCAGCCCCGTGTCCTATGATCCCAGGTTCTTGTGCTTTCTCACCGGACGACCCAATCCCTCAACCGGCTTTTCGACGTTATGATAGCAGCTGCCTGTCTTCTCCAGTCCTTTTACCGCCACGTATACGACATCTCTCAAGAACGCAAGCGCCGCGTCGGCATCTTCATCCAGAATTATTTTCTCAAGCTCCAGCCGTTCGTTTTCGCCGAACGAAACCGCCCATTTTCTGGCCAACACTACCTCCACTATCCTTCAAATAATAGTTACTTCTTCGATTCTACCAACGAATTCGGCCAAACGGTTAATATGCATTCCCGGTAATATTTATGCAAAATGTCGCATTTGGTGCCAGGCACCATTTGCGACATTTTCCATCAAAAAAAGAAGGCCGGATATTTCTCCGGCCTTCTATTTTTTTATAGACGTTATCTATGCAGGCTCAAAATGCATGAGCAGCATCGGGTGAACAACGGGCTCGGTCGCATAGGCAACCTTTACCGGCATATTCATCTTGATATTTTCTATATCTCCATAATTCCGAAGCTGATGCGTGAAAAGCGTATCAGCGCCGTCCATCTTGACCATCGCCAGCACATAAGGGGTCTCAACCTTCATAAACGCCGGTACAAAGTTGGATATCGAGTAGCTCACCATAGTGCCGGTTCCCGGCAACTCCTTCCACTTTGTTATGGTCATGCAGTCTGAGCATAGAGGGCGGGGAATACCCCAGACCTTGCCGCAGTTAGGACACTCAGTGGTAAGGAATTTATGGTTGGCCAACTCGATAAAGAACTTGGAGTACTTACCGAGCACATGCTTGTAAGTGAAGTCCACCTTCCATTCAACTCTCATTACCTCGCGAAAATCCGCCCACGGGTCGCCATCAGGGTGCGCGAAAGCCATTGGATCTTCAGCAGTGTAAATCTCGAGCAGATTGCTTATAAGCTCTGTTCCCATATCAGTCCCTCCTCTCGAATATGTTAATTGCGCAGAAAGTACCGGTCCCGCCGTGCGAGTCCATTCCTCCACGCTTGTTATTCAACTCAACCTGCCTGACAGGGTCGACTTCCTGGCGAAGCTGCCTGAGCACTTCGATTCCCTGGGCGAGCCCTGTAGCTCCTACCGGGTGGCCGAAACCGATCAGGCCGCCGGAAGTGTTGGTGGGAAGCTCACCGCCGATGTCGAAGACGCCCTGGTCCATCAGCTTGCCGCTCTCGCCGGGCTTGCAGAACCCGAGGTCCTCATAGCTTACCAGTTCGACGCCTGAATACGCGTCATGCACCTCGAAGCAGTCAAACTCCTTCATGGGATCCTTTACACCCGCCATCTCGTAAGCCTGACGGGCACCTTCCTGCTTGCCTCGGAAATGCATTATTCCCGGTTCGGGATAAGGCCGGTCGGCCAGCCGCATGTAGTCGGTGCCACAGCCGGTTCCGGTTACTTCGATGGTCGGCTTCTTCTCCCAGGTGGTGCTGTGCTTCTTCGCCCACTCTTCCGTAGCAAAGACTATGCATGCCGCGCCGTCGGAGAGCAGGCAGTTATCGAGAAGCTTGTAAGGATAGGTGATCATCTTGGAGTTCATAACGTCATCAACGGTGATGTCCATCGGGTAGTGCGCCTTGGGGTTGGACATTGCGTTGCGGTGGTTCTTGACGCTGACCTTGGCGAACTGCTCTTCGGTAGTACCGTACTTCTCCATGTGGGCGTTCATCATAAGCGCATAGTAAGCGATGTAGAAACCGGCGACCTGCACTTCCCAATCGGTGTCTGACGCCAGCGCGATAAACTGCTGCGCGACATCGGAGGGGACATGCCTTCCCATGTTTTCCGCACCAATAACTATCATCGAATCACAAAGACCCGCTTTTATATACGCATAAGCGTTACGGATTGCCAGCCCACCAGTTCCTCCGCCGCCTTCCACACGGACGTTTGGCTTTGGGCACATTCCAATGTTGTCATGGAATATAGCTCCCGCTTTCAACTGCTTGTCGAAATGGTCGCTGAAGTAACTCGTCGTAGTGTGTTCGATGTCCTGAATCTTGCAACCTGAATCTTCAAGAGCTTCCAGGGTCGCTTCATTGATCCAGTCACGCATGTTTGCATCCGTTCTTTCAGCGGCAAACTTCGATATGCCGCCACCCAGAACGTATACTCTGCGTTCCTTATCTAGAATTTCCATACCTCCCTCACTTTCTTGATTATTGTTTTACCTACTTTTTGGTGTCAAGAATGAACAATACAAAGCGACTTTATATCAAAAGACTTAAAAACTCAAAGTGCGCATCCGGGGCACATCGAGTGATTCAATGCTTCTCAATGCTCATTCATTCCAATGTAACGCATTATAATATAAAACTTCGCTCAGGTCTTCAACAGGGTAAAAATCGAAAGCACGGGATCGACCGGCAAAGGGCGGGATTAAACCTTATCGGAAAAACCTTATTTGATGCCTATAACACCTACCGTCCGCTCGTCTCCAGGCAGGCCGACGAGACTGTTTATCGCTTTTTCATCGATTCCATCGGTAATAACGTCCACGGGGCACTCCATCGAAGCGGCCATAAGAGATATATGGGACATCGAAATAGGCACGTCTATCATCCAGAACGGTTTCTCGAGGAGACGGGAAATCAGCTTTCCAGTCCTCCCTGAAGCCACGAAAGCCGCTTTCCAGTTCCTGTCCAGGCCACAGCAACCAGCCAGCTTATCCAGGTTTCCCCGCTCACGGACCACCACGAAATGCCACGGCTGGGAGTTCGAAGCGCTTGGCGCCACCCTTGCCGACTCCAGGCACGCATCCACGATCAAGTCAATATCGGCACCACAGGTCTTTTCATTGTTCCCGCCGATTGATTCCAGGAGTTCAGGAACACCCTGCCTGCTCGAAGCGGAGAATCCTTTCCTGGAAATTTCGGGCACACTGTATGGTTCGGAGTAGCTCTCCACCGATGCGATCTTCTGTAAAGGCTTCCGCCTCTTCGACATTGACTGCGCCGTGAAAGTATCGAAGTTAAACCCGGGGCTTACCACCGGTTTTCCAACCGGTATAACCAGCGGAACCCTCCGCCCTTCTCCAGCCTTAAGCAAACCGGTAATAGCTTTGTCGTTGAAGCCGCCGATCCAGCAGGTTCCCATGTCCTGTTCGGCGAGCCACAGTACCAGGTCCTCCATCGCCATGATCACTCTCGGCAGGAGTTGCGGCCTGTCCGCGGTCATTTCACCCGCATCCAGTTCGACGGTAATAATCGCCCATGGTTTAGTTACCGAAAGCCATGAGTTTATTCCTCCCTGAAAACTCCTGAACAGCGCAAGCCTCAACTCGTTCACCCGGTCCTGATCCGAAATGACCGCAATGTTTTCCAGGCTGGCTCCGCGCGTCCGGCAAGCCAGTTCCCTTGTCTTATCCAGTGAATCAACGAGGTCCCTGCCCGGTTTGAAAAGATCGTACTTCCGATGGGATCTCCTGCCATACAGGACATTCCATATTGACCAGGGCGTATCCGAATATGAGTAGTAGTTCCGTGTTGCCTTCTTTGTGGGCTGCAGTTCCGTGGTCATGCTCTTCCTTCCTTGGCGGCAATTAGTCTGTTAATGCTATTACTGCCGGTGTCCTATTACAAGTTCCCCGCGGCCCGCGGGATACGGAGCGTCTCCGGTCGGCCCGCATGACTGAAGCGGTAAGCCTGCCTTTCAATTGGAAGTTTGTCCGGTACCGCCGGCCCACGCGCTTATTAAGCCCCGGCAGGAGGGTCAACCGGGACGTGCCTGATAAATACCCCATATGCCGGCTTTGAGTCCGGTTGTGTTTTGCCGATCACTTAAATATAGGATCATAATAACAGGTGCATCGAAAAGGACCCCTTCGGACCGGAGGCAGCCGGAAGGAGACGGAATGAAAATACCGACGGCGCTCAGGACTACTGCTTCATTTCTTGCAATTGTAATAATCGTCTGCGCATGCGGTGTCGCAACGACCTGCAGGCAGAAAGGGTCGGGTGTTTCAGCCGAACTTACAGTCCACGAAAGGTCCGGCGTCGACAGAACCTCCGAGCCGGTAACCTCCGGCGTTCCTCTTTCCAGGTCCGCGAATATAAAGTCCGTGGACGCGCTGAGGCTCGTTGATTCATCAGGGAATAACGTTCCAGCCCAGTTTGCGGTTACTTCACGCTGGGGTGGTGCTCCCGGTGACGGTTCACTGCCCATCAGGTGGTTGCTTGTCGATTTCGCCTCGAGTGTCAGCGCAGGCGGTTCCGCGGCCTACTACCTCCAAAGCGGTGGATCGGGCAGCGCCACGGGAACAAACCTGCGGGTAACCAGAAACGACGCGGAGTACCTGGACATCACTACAGGAGCCGGTGTTTTCAGCTTTAATAAGAACAGCTTTAATATCTTCAATTCCGTTACAGTCGGCCCGGCCCGGCTGATCGCACCTGGAAACTCATCTCAAATCAGGGCCGTCGCCCCGGGAGGTGAAGAATTCATCTCAACAGCCGCCCCCGCAAATATATCTATTGAGTGCGACGGGCCGATAAGAAAAACGGTTAAAGTGACCGGGTCTCTCGGCAACGGGAGCGGAAAGCTTCTCGATTATACCGCCAGGATCTCACTTTTCAACGATAGCGCGGATGCGCGCCTGTCCATTTCGATCGCCAACAAGCGCGATCCGCAGGTGGATGAGGGCCAACCGGAGTGCTGGGACATCGGCTGCCCCCGGAGCGCGGAGTTCAGAGACCTTACCTTGAGAATAGAGTCTGAAGCCGCGGGAGGCGGAACCCTCAAGCTGGGAGGCAATGAGGTCCAGGAGTTTCAGGTCGGAGCCGGTTCTCTGGAGATATACCAGGATTCGAGCGGCGCCCCGAACTGGAACAGGCACCAGGGAAATCACCCCAGGCCTTCAAGCTATGTCTCTTTCAGGGGATACAGGACTTACGTAAACGGGTCCCAGGCGGCCTCGGGAAACCAGCCCGACCCGTGGATCCAGTCATCGGGTACCGGCGGAGGGCTTGCGGCAACGGTTCGCGATTTCTGGCAGAACTACCCGAAAGCGCTCAGGGGAACCGGAAATACGGTCGAGGTCTCCCTGTTCCCGGATGAATACACGGGCAACTACTCCTTCAGGCCTCAGGAGCAGAAAACCCACGAGGTGCTGCTGAGTTTCTTCAATCCCGGTTCCGGTGCGGCACAGGCCACGCGGAAATGCCTGGCATTCCAGGACCCCCTCTTTGCCGAAGCCTCCGCAGCTTATTATCTCTCCACCAGAGCCACCGGGAGAGTAACCGGCATCAGCGGTGACGCCGAGTTTGCGTCCTACGAAGAACTGGCACGCTCCGCGCTGAACGGAACATCGCCCGACGGAGAACCCCGCAATCTATACCAGGCGATCGACGACGCTTCGTTTTATTCGTGGCAGGACTACGGTGAATTACCCATAGACTACGAAAACGGGGGTACCGCCCAGTTCAATGACAAGTATAACTTCGGACTCGGAATGATGCTGCAATACCTGAGGTCCGGCGACTTCAGATGGTTCAGGCTGGCCGAGGCGGAAGGCAAGCATGTCTCCGACCTCGATGTCCTCCACTACCAGGGAGAAATCGATATATGGTGGAAAGGCGGGTTTTTCGGACACGGCTACCATGACGAAGACGGCAACTCCAACCCGAACCGCAACTATGGCGCGCCGCACCCCGACCTTTCTTTTGCCACCCCGGCCCTCCTTCAACTCTACTACCTTACCGGCAACCCCGTCGCGTTCGATTCCGCGGTTGAAGTAGCGGAAAATACGAAGTACCGCTTCAACAACTCTTTCGGCAGGGGTAACGGGGAAGGGTACGCTGAGTCTTACGACTATGATAACGAGTGCGACTGCTGCCGGCCTTTCGCGCACGGCCTCTGGATATTCGTCGACGCCTACCGTGCCACAGGCGACGAAAGCTATCTTCAGAGCGCCCGGTGGCTGATCCAGGACTCCCGCAGGTCCACCGACATGTTCATAACAGAACCGGTTCCAGGCGACCGGCGCTTCAAGAAACTTTTCACATGGGACCTCCTGGAGTTCGCGCTTGGAAGATACCTGGACCTTTGCGCCGAGATGGGCCGGGAAGACACATCCGGCGCCCGTGACCTTCTGCTTGCCATGACCCGCCAGGAAGCGGAGCGCATGTGGCAATCCGACGGGAACGGTAATAAAGGCGTGCCCTACGCGTGGATGCGCGACGGGACACCGTGGGGCTGGGAAGACACGATAGTGCCGGTCAATGTATGCAGCTGGCAACTGCTGACCGCCGATGCTCTTACTTATGGTTATCTCTACGGCGGGGACCCGTCACTTCTGGACAGAGCCAGGGAAGCTTTCAAGACAGGTTCGAACCCCAACACCGAGAACTACCGGCCGCAGTACGTCGATATGAAAGAGGCCACCAACAACGCCAACTTCGGCCTGGTATATATGCACTACCGGAACCCTCCGGGAGATGTACCCGGTTCCGCGCAGTTCAATGAGTGGATCTGCCTGGAAAACCCGGGAGACACTCCCGCGGAAGTCACACTCAACTACTACATGGGCGACGGTGAAAACCTCACGGAAAAATTGAGCGTCGCCCCTCGATCGAGGAGTACCGTGGACGTCAACAGCGCGGTCGGATGGGGAAAGGATGTATCCGCCACGGTGACCAGCAGCCAGCCTGTCGTCGCGGAGCGCCCGATGTACTTCAATTATCATTACACCTGGCCGGGAGGTCACGACGAGGTGGGTTCAAAAGAGGAATCGGCCACATGGTACTTCGCGGAAGGGTGCACCCGCGAAGGCTTCGAGCAGTGGATGAC
>JAFGMY010000040.1 GCA_016927325.1 Actinomycetota bacterium
AAATATTATTATTATTCATATTACTGATTTAACGGCCTTGGGAGTACTGCATATATGGGTAAACAGCATGTAATACAGGTACCGGTTGATGACGAGGTTTATGCCTCGATCGTCGCCCTTGCGAAGAAATCAGGCTCGTCCCGGGCGGAAGTGATGCGCGAAGCTTTTATCCAGTACAACAATAAGGTTCGTGAAGATGAGCTTGACCGCCGGTACCGTAAGGGCTACAGCAATATCCCGGACGACGTGGAAACCGGGGAAACACAGGTTCTCTCAGCCGGAAAGGTATTGAATAAGGAGAAATGGGATGAGAAGAAGTGAAGTGTGGTGGATCGATCTTCCCGCCAAACAGGGAGGCAGGCGGCCGGTGCTTCTTCTTTCCCGCAATATTTCGATAGAGATTCGCAGTTCGGTCACCGTTGCCGAAATAACAAAGACGATCAGGAGAATACCCGTTGAGGTGGAGCTCGATGAATCGGACGGCATGCCCGAACACTGCTGCGTCAACCTTGATAATATCCTGACTATTCCGAAGAAACTGCTGGAAAGCCGTATTACGACCCTCTCCCCCGAAAAAATGAACGGGGTCAGAGAGAAGATCCTTTATGCTCTCGACCTCGCGAGACGGTAACGTTTTTGTCTGAGTAATCTACTTGAACTGCTTAGAGAGCTCGTCGATTCTCTTGATTTCATCATCGGTCAGCTTGAAAGCCATCGAGCCGACGTTCTGCTCCATTTGAGGCACCTTTGAAGCGCCGGGAATCGCGACAACCGTGTTTCCATGCGCGTTCGTTATCCAGTTTAAGGCAACTTGAGCGGCGGTGGCGTTATGTTTTTCAGCAATCTCGTCCAGGGCGTCAATCAACGGCCTGGTTTTTTCCAGGATATTCGGTGTTGCCATTAACCGCATCCTTCTCATCCGTGAACCGCTCTTGATAAGCTCGGGATTCTTGTGGAACTTGCCGGTGAGAAGACCCTGCTCGAGCGGCGAGTAAGCGATAATAGTAACGCCCAACTCTTTCGCCGTTTCCAGGATTCCGTTCGATTCGATGTTCCTGTGCAAAAGATTGTAGTGTACCTGGTTGGAGGCAAGGCTCAAGCCTTTTTTCTTAAGAGTCTCTTCGGCCTTCTTCATTCCACCCGCCCGGAAATTACTTATTCCAACGGAACGGATCTTCCCCGCCTCCACCAGGTCGGCCATCGCGTTCATCTCACTTTCAACGGAGGAAAACGACATCGGCATATGTACCTGGTAGAGGTCTATGCTGTATCCGTCAAGAAAATCTAATCTCTTGTCGATTGTGCCCTTGATCGAGCCGGCCGTCCGCATCGCAGGCTGCCACTTCGTAGCGACAACTGCTTCTCCGTTCTTTATACCGGCGGCTTTCAGGGCTTTCGAGAGATTGCGCTCGGACCGGCCGTTGCCGTAAGACTCCGCGGTGTCGAACCAGTTGATACCACCGTCAAGCGCGGTTTTTACAACCCCATTCGTTGTCTCTTCAGACATGCCCGGCCAGTAGTAGCCCGCAAGGCCCCTCCCCCCGGCAAACTGCCAGCATCCGACGCCTATCGGTGTTATCTCTATACCGGTTCGTCCAAGGGGGTATTTCTCAATATCTCTTTGCGCTTTGTCCGCCATCACAATCTCCTTCCGTGAGGTTATGGAATACTTACTATTATGCACAAAAAGTGCCGGGATTATTTTCTCCGCCATAGGCGGCTGTAATCAGGAACGACCGGTATGTCGCGGCATGGATCGCCGGCCCCTCGAGGAAGCTCTTGCCGGCCGAGCGCCCGCGGGCTGACTTGTGGATGCAGCAATACAGCTGCTTCCCGGTGCCCCTGCTAAGTTAAGACTTTCATATCCTCGATTACCCTCTCGGCGGCCTTTTCACCTGTCGCGAACCCGCCTTCGGTGCATGCTATAAGGAAAAGGTACGATCCTGCCAGATGCAGCCCCTCTACATCTCTTTCGTGGTTTTTCAGGTATTCGTGGATCGCGGGGAACTGCCCGGGAGATTCCAGGTTGACCGCCCGGTCCCACCTTATACACTCTGAAATCATTGGTTCATCGGGCATCTTCGGCCAGAATTTCTGGACCTCTTTTATAACACGCCTGCGCCGTTCCTCCTCGGAGAGTTTACCAAGTTCCTCATCGTGCCATCCGGCGGTAAAGCAGTAGAGCATTCCGGCGCCTTCCGGTGCCGTTTTCATGCCGCCTGTGCCGGCAAGCTCGAAGATGGTGCTAAGGATGGAATTTTCGCTTCCCGGGATCATCGTAACGGCCAGATGTTCGGGCGTAACCCTCTTTTCCGTTCCGAAGATATAGTTATAGCTTGAACTGTATCCGCAGGTCTCAAGGGGCTTGCGCATTGCGTCTGGAAGATCCGGTATGAGCTGCCTGGTCAGAATGGCATCTGTGGTACATATGACCTGGTCCGCTTCAATAAATCCCTCAGCGGTCTCGACTCCCTTGACCCTGTTTCCCTCGAGGACCACCTTTTTTACCGGAGTTGAGAGCCGGACATTGTCCTTCACCTTTTCGTAAAGCCCCTCATTAATTGACCCCATGCCATTTTCCATGACCGCAACACCCTTTGCGACGTATGCCAGCGCCAGGAGGTGCGAGATTGAGACATCTTGAGGCCGCGCCAGCACCATGGTTCCAAGGATCGGGGAGAAAAAGTAGTCCAGAATCTCCTTTCCTCCGTGCTCGAGCGCGTACTGGGCGGTACTGACATTACCCAACTCCAGGAGCGGGCTGAAATCCCTTGTCTTGCGATCGATCTTGAGCAGCTCCCTCAGCATGGCAAGGCCGACTTTTACCATCTGAAAATAAGCCTTTATGGGCCATCCCCAGAGTGCGAATTTGAGATATTCAGGAATGCTTTTTAACATTTCCAGGGGGTTGCCCATGAAGAGTGTATGCATCTTTCCTTTTCGCCAGATGCCGATCCTCATGTTCCTGGCTGTGCAAACCTGGTCGGACATCCCGAGTTCTTTTACCAGCCTCATCGTTACATCCCACTGCTTCTCGGTCATGCCGGCGCCGATGGGAAGTGTAAAGCCATCCTTCCTCATGTTCCAGCAGCGCCC